>CAMCQH010000003.1 GCA_945877035.1 uncultured Clostridium sp.
TTGTATTTTTTTGCTAAATTCCATAACTATATTTCTCCTTGACAACTTACTATTTATCTGTAAGCATATTATAACACAAAAAGAGCAAATTTTCACATTTGCCCTAAAAATTTATTAAATAATTTTATCCATTTATTTCTGTTCCATCTTTAAATCTAAATACTATGACATCCTTATCTTTAATTGTCGCACTTTCTAGCAAACTTCCCCAAACCAAACCATCAAATTTTGTCAAAAGCTTTTCTTGTTTCTTTAAAGTATTAATGTAATCTTTTATCATCTGATGCTTAGCTGCTTGTTGAGATAATTTAATTTCTAGTTGTTCAAACTTGCATTTAGTTTCATCATAGTTTTTTATTAAGGCATCATATTCTTTTTTATATTTTTCTTGATTTTGTGCTACTCTAGAATTTATATCGATTAGGTCTTGTATTTTTTCTACTTGTTCCGTTAGGCTATTTTCCAATTTTTCTTTTTCTTCTAGCAATTCTTTTTTGTTACATATCTTATCAAGTACTTTTTCTAAATTTGAAATTATCTCATCTTTACTTTCAATTAATATATTAACTACATTTACAAATCTGCTTTCGATATCTTCAGACCTTATTGCGGGTGTTTTACATTTCTCTTTTCCAGAGTATTTACTATTGCATTGATACATTACCCTTCTATACTTATCATTTGAATGCCATACTTTAGCTCCATAGCTACCACCACATTCTCCACATCTAATCTTCGCTGTCAAAATATCAGTTCCACTATACTTACCCTTAAGCATTAATCGTCTATCAATTTCTAATCTTACCATCTCAAATACATCTGGTTCTATAATCGCTGGATGGTTATTTTCAACATAGTATTGTTGTACCTCTCCATTATTTATTTTTTGCTTTTTAGTTAAGAAATCAACAGTATAATGCTTTTGAAGTAACGCATCTCCTTTATATTTTTCGTTGGTAAGAATACTCCTAACAGTTGTAGCATACCATTTTTGTTTATGTCCTGGAGTCTCTATTCCATCATTTGTTAGTCCCTTTGCAATAGCAACAGATGATGACCCTGATAAAAATTCACGATATATCCTTTTTACAATCATTGCTTGTTCTTCATCAATAACAAGGTTTCCATCTTCTCCTTTTTTATAGCCTAGGAAATTATTAAATGGCACTGATACTTTACCATCGGCAAATCTTTTCCTGTGTCCCCATTTGACATTCTCTGATATGGATCTACTTTCTTCTTGAGCTAATGAACTCATTATTGTAAGCAACAATTCTCCCTTACCATCAAATGTCCAGATGTTTTCTTTTTCAAAATAACATTCGCACCCTATATCTTTTAGTTTTCTTATGGTTGTTAAGCTATCTACAGTATTTCTAGCAAATCTTGAAACAGACTTTGTGATGATTAAATCAATGTTACCATCTAATGCCGATTTAACCATTTTATTAAACCCTTCACGATGTTTGGTTGAAGTTCCACTTATTCCTTCATCAGTATAAACATCTACAAATTCCCAATCATCTCTTGATTTTATATAATTGGTATAATAATCGACCTGTGCCTCATAACTTGTTAATTGTTCTTCTTGGTCTGTTGAAACTCTGGCATATGCAGCAACTCTTCTCTTTTTTACTATTCCAACCTGATTTGTAGATTGCTTATTTAGTAATGCTGGTATCGTTGTTACTTTTTTTGTCATTTTTCATCCTCCAACTCTTTTTTAATTTTTCTCCACGTTCTCTTCTTTTTTCTTCTGTCCAATATTCTTTTCTAGCATTGTATTCCCATTTCTCACTTATTATCTTTCCATCATTAAAATGAAATTCTAGCAAGTCATCACCAATTACTATTACTTTTTTTATTTGTTCGTCAAATGCATTTGAGTCAAATTCATCTAATCCAAGAACTTTAGCTGACACTCTCTTTAATGCAATCTCATTTATAGTTTTTCCAGGACAGGCTTTTGATCCACCTGTTAATCTTGTACCACAAGTCCATATATGAGCTTTTATTCCATCAGAATTTTTAGACCTTGAATTTCTCATATAATTCTTACCGCATATTGGACATTTTACTCTGCAAGAAAAACAAGTTATATTCTTACCAAAATTAGCTCTCTGACCTTCTGCTTTTCTTCTTTTTCTTTCTTCTTGAACTTGAATAAACATCTCCATAGGAATTATAGCTTCGTGATTATTCTCTACATAGTATTTTGGAAGTTCTCCATTGTTTTTTACTTTTCTTCTTACCAATGGATTTGGTGTATAGGATTTTTGTAATAATAAATTTCCAGTATAAGTTATATTTAATAGCATATCTCTAATAGTTCCAATATTAAAATATCCTCCATTAGTTGCAATCACACCCATCTCTTTAAGTTCTATCTCCATTCTTTCTGCTGATACTTTATTTAAATACATTTGAAATATGAGCTTTACTATTTTTGCTTCTTCAGGTTCTATTACTAAATTATCACCATCCCAACGATACCCATATATCTTATATCTGCATTGTGGTTTCCCACTTTCAAATTTCTTTTTTATAGCCCATTTAATATTGTTACTTGTTGATATAACCTCTTCTTGAGCAAATGAAGCTAGTATTGAAAGCATAAGTTCTCCATCCCCTGTTAAGGAACTGATGCCTTCTTTTTCAAATCTAACTTCAATACCTAATTCTTTTAAGTGCCTTACTACATTTAAAAGGTCAACTGTATTTCTAGCAAATCTTGAAATAGATTTTGTAAGAATAATATCAATCTTGCCTTCTTCACAATCTTGTAATAACCTTTTAAAATCATTACGTTTTTCAATTCCAGTACCACTTATACCTAAATCAGAATAAACACCTGCAAATTCCCACTCTGGATTTTTTTGAATTAATTCATTGTAGTAACTAACTTGAGCAGAATAAGAATGTAATGTTCTTCCTCTTTCAACTGATACTCTTGCATAAGCAGCCACTCTTTTAAGTTTAGGAAGTTCTATGTTTTTTGTTTCTAATTTTGTTATTGTACGCATCATGCACCTCCATTTTTACCATTACTATATATCACTCTAAATGATGTATATATCAAGTGTTATTGGGCTATTTCAAAGAATAAACTGCTTACTTTTGGTGTATATTTCTTTTTAAATTCAGCCATCATCTGATTGTATTCTTCTATTGAAATAATCTTCTTATCAAGCATATCTTTTAAATAATTCATTGTAATTTGATAAGCTATTTCATTTTTAAGTTTCATCAGAGACCACCACCTTACGTTTGCTTATGTAGTAGCACTCCCTGGAACAATACTTTCTATTCCTTGATGGGTATTCAAAGTATTCTTTATTACAAACGATGCAGTTATACTTTTGAGGAATTAACCTACGTTGCTTATCTTTATGAAGAGTCCAATAAACCTTACAACAACTATCTGAACAAAATGTTTTATTTTTCCTTCCTGCTATTTGGTAGAACTTCTTTCCACATTGTTTGCACACTTGGAGATTATCTTTTCCCTTTAATTGTTCTCCAGTTTTAATGTATCCTGCTATATTTTCCTTTTTACAAAAGGATCTAATTGTATTTGGAGAAATTTCTAGCAAAGATGATATTCTTAAATACCCATATCCTTGACTTCTTAACTTTCTAATTTTTTGTCTTTGTATTTCATCCATTGACTATTACCTCCTAAATAACAGTCAAAAATTAGTATGCGATTTTTAACCTATAAACAAAAAAAAATAGCTTTTATCATCACTTGACTTTTAATAAAGAAAGAGTGATATATAAAAGCTAGGAGGATTAATTTTATGTATGATGAAATAAATCAAAATAAATTTGTGCTTGATTGCGAACGTTATATTGAATAGAATGTTGCAGCACCTTATATTGCATTTTATCTGGCAAGAGGTTATTCATTAGATGTTCTTGGCACGTCATCATTGAAACAGCATTTTAATTCGGCAGCAGATGTTTTCAATATCTATTTTGAAAATACTGATAAAGTTATCACTGATATAAAACAAATATTGAAAGAAAAGTATAAATTAGAAATAGTTGAAGAAAATCCATTAAAATTAAAAGAGATATGATTTTGCTTTCATATCTCTTTATTCTTCAAAAAATTTTTCAATACTGACATCTAAAACTATGGATATCTTATATAGGGTTGTTAATGATATATTGTTTCTATCATTTTCAGATTCAATCCTTTTCAAATGATCAGGAGTTACATCCACAGCTTCAGCTAAATCCATCAGTCTTACATTCTTTTCGTTTCTATACTTTTTAATATTTTGGCATATGACTGACTTGATGTTTTTATTGAAATTATATTCTTTCATATCAATCACCCTAATAGATATTATTCCATTTTTTTTACAAAAAATAAGTGACCTTCCGTGCCGAATTTCCATTTTTATGGTATACTATTTATGAATCAAGCAAAAAAGGAAAGGAGTAATTGTATGGACTATGAAAAATTGTCTAAAGAAGAGCTAATCGAAGCACTAAAAGAATCACAAGATTTAAACAAAAAACTTTTAGATTTAATGGAAATACAAAATAATAAATTTACCGAAATTTCCATCAAAGCATTAGAAGAACAAATTAAATCAAGACATAATTTTTTAGCAGAGTTAGAACAAAGTGAACCTCCTAAACTTTTTAAATCTTTACATCGTGATTGGGAAAACAAAGTTCACTACACAAAAAAAGACATTGAAGAATTAGACAAAAAATTATTTGAAGACTATACCGAGTATGGAGAGTTCATTGAAAAAATGAGCAAAAAAAAATAAGGACAGCGAATAAGCTGCCCTTTTGTTATGGTATTAATAATTTTTGACCTACGCTTATGATGTTTGGATTTGCTATATTATTAGCTCTTGCTATCTCTGGATATTTGTTTCCATCACCATAATATTTTTTAGCAATAGCCCATAAAGTATCACCCTTTACTACTGTGTGATATTTTGCAGATGGTTTTGGTGTAACTCCTAATCTAGCATTTACTATTGATTGAATTACAGCATAATCATAACCTGCATTAGTAAGTGCATTTTTTCTATCAGCACCATTACCCCAATTTCCATTAATGACTTCTGTGGCAATTTCATCATTGCTCTTTTTTGTTGGCTCGACTTTTGGAGTTTCTGGTGTTCCTTTTGAATAACCATTTAATCCAGCTTTTTTAATTATAGTTGGATAATCTTTATATGCATAATCTGTATCAACTCTCATTCCAGAAATATAACCACTTGATGAATTTTGCCACAAACCATAATCACCATATTTAAATGAAGGCTTATTGCTAGTCCATACTGCAAGCCATTTATCATACATAGATAATTTTGCAGTATCTATGAAATTATTAAAGTAATTACTATTAGCATAAATACCTACATAGTATCCTTTATTTTCTAAATATTCACAGAAACCTTTTATTGCATCTGCCATTCTTGATTTTCCTACTTGTTGGTGTCTATCTTCTTCAACATCCATATAAATTGGATATTCAAATTGTTTTCCTTTTAAACAATTATTATATAAGTATTCCGCTTCTGCTTTACCTTTTTCATAAGTATTAGCACAGCTATACCAATATGCACCTACAGGTATTCCTCTCGCTTTTGATTTGCTATAAAAATCTTCAAAGCAACTATCCTTATTTTTATTAGTACCATCTCCACCCCATCCAGTGAATCCAGCTCTTAAAATTAAAAAATCAACTTTTGACTTTATTTCATCAAAATTGATTCCTTTTTGATAAGATGATATATCTAATCCTTTTCTTTCCATGTTATTCTCCTCCATTCTTATCTTTTAATTGTTCTAATGTTCCAATTATTTTTTTAGGTAATGGCAATCCCATAGCCCCCCAATTTTCTAGAATTGATATTCCTTCATTTGCTACGAAAAAATAGATTACAAGAGTTCTAATTGCACCGGTTTCTCCAGTTATAGTATCTAACTGAACTGCCAGAGCAACTATTATCAAGTAACCTATCTTTTTCATTATTCCTTTAGCACCTATTATGCTATTTAGTCTTTTATTCGTTATTGCTTCACATACTCCTGTAATATAATCGAGTAATATGAAAACTAATAATGTCTTTAGTGCCACATCTAAACCTCCTAAAAAGTACACTACCGTTGTAAGTACCGTACCTGTTATAAAATTAAAAATTGACTTCATTTATTTTTCTCCTTTCAAAGTTAAGCAGTTCTTTTCCAACAAAATACTGCTATATAAGGGACGATGTGTGTATGCGAATTCAATGTATGCGTATGTCCTTTACTTCCACCTACATATGAATTTTCTATAAGCCAGTTGTAAGTTGTATTGTTTGCATTCCAACTATATCCGCCTTCCATCATGTCACCTGTTGCTGAACCACTACTCCAATTCCACTTTCCTGCATTTCTCATTTTTAATAAATGGCTGTGGTTTGGTATCTGATCAATAGTTAATGTTGTACTTCCTGTATTTCCACTTGCTGCTCCAGTTGATGTTCCAGTACCGTTTCCAGTTCCTGAACTATTTACGCATCCATATAAAAAGCCACCAGATAATCTTTGCCATGTTCCACCAAATAAGTTTTTAGGATCTGTTGAATTCATAGACATATAGATACTTCCTACTGGATAAATCATGTCAAAAATACTCTTCCCATTAACTTCTAGTGATTCACTTTTTGATGGAAAACAATTCACACCAACTGATAATTTTTTTGTATCTACAAATAAAATAAATTGTCCTTTTGCAAGTGTGACATTATATGTTGTCGTACCAAACTTATCTTTTATTATTATTTGATAATTCCACGCATAATTTTTATCCTTACTCATAGTTACTTTTGTATTATTGCTTATGGTTGTTGCACTTCCATATGAACTATCTGTAGACTTCTTGAATGCATATGTAATCGTTATTGAGTTCTTACTATTTACACTTGAATACGATGCATTAACTGTTAAATAAGTTTCGTTTTCATAGTTATTTTTTCTCTTTAATGAAACTACTGCTGATGGTAATGACCATGCTAAAAAAGTAACCGTTTTAGTAGCAGTTGTTGTATTTCCTCTACTGTCAGTTACTTTTACACTTAATGTTAAATTTTCACTTGAATTTATCACACCATAGTCTATATTTCCTGCTGAAGTAATTGTTTTTGTTACTCCATTTATAGTTGCCTCATATTTACTTATACTAGCACCTTTCTTTGCAGTTGCACTTGTTATTGTTACTAACAACTTTGAAAGATTTTGAACCAGCTGTTGATTATTTCCTGTAACTGCTGTTGTTGTACTATTGTTATCTTTATAACTTATATTACTTGATGAAAAAGTAGGATTTCCATTTACTATTGAAAGAGTTTTTGTAATTGTAGAATAGAATGTATTTCCACCAATGATTGTCCTAACAAAAAAAGTAACACTTCTACTGTTACTTGTTGTACAGGCATTTCTTAATACATTTCTTTCAGCCTCTGTTAAATTAAACGTGTATGACGAGCCAGTTTTTGATATAGCTCTATATCCTACATCATCTTTTGAACCAGTAAGTGAAATACAAGCATCAAGATTATTTGCACTATTACCTGCTGGGTTTGAATAATTAATTGTTGGATTTTGTTCATCATTAAAGTCTGGTGCTGATGTCAAATTAGCTTGTCTTGGAATATTAGTTAATGCCCATGATCCACTTCCACTAACATTTCTAGCATATGTATAAATACCAGCCTCAACACTAGCACTAAATGATTTCGTACCATCCGAGTTATGTCCTATAGTCGCTTGTCCACTTGCTACCGTTGTTCCATTATATAAACTTATTCTATCATTTTGTCCTGTTTCATAAACAGTACTTCCATTTATAACAACTTTAAAGCTACCTGCTTTATACCATGATGTCGTTGAACCACCAGCACCAACTACTGACCAGTTGATTACTGTTCTATTATTTCCTATATCCTGTGAAGCTATGCTCCAGTTAAATGTTAAATACCTGCCACTATAACTACTTGTATTAAATGAACCACTACTTGCCATCAAATCACCTCCTATGTTAATGGAACTATTCCAATTCCTGTATTATCTGTTGTTTGTATTCCTAGCCATCTTGCTAGACCACACAATGTTATTTCTTCTTCAATTACTGATTTCTTCATATGGAACTCATCACCATTCATCCAGAAAACTTTAGCACCTGTATGGTCATACCCAGTAAATTCTTCTGGATTGATTACAACTCTACTTCCATCTTTTCCATAAATGCATATTCCATTTTCATCGAATGTTCCAATTAGTCTGTTTGAAACATCATAGATTTCAATTCTACCAGCCTCATTAATTTTTGCACCGACTTTGAAAGTACCACCTTTTACTTGATTGGCAGTCATATTGATAACATTGATATTTTGCATATCTAAAGTTCCATCAATTAACCAAGCTGAATTAAATCTTCCATTTATTCCTGTATTAGAGAATCCTATTCCTTGAGCGTTAATCATCATTACGTTTGTAGCTTTTTCCTTTGGTAGACTATCAACCACCAAAATCCTATCGCCTTCATAAATAACATAGCTGTTTCCAAGCTTACCCCATATTTTAGAGGTTGCCTCATTTAGTTCATTTTCTAATGTTACTTTAACCACTTCATTTGCTGATGATATTTGTTCCTTTGTATCTCCTTTTATAGTTTTAACAAGATCCTTTAATTGAGTCTTAAAATTACCAAACTCTATCTCTGTGTATTTATCTCGTATACAATCATATTTTAATGAGATTACATTTGTTGTTATCTTTATTCCAAGCTTTTCATGTTCTACTACGATTACATCTCCTAAATCTACTACACCTTCTATATGAGCTTTTACTTTATAATTACATTTGAAGTACTGATTTTCCTCAAGGTATGCTATTGCTTGAGTTCTTAAATCAGATATTAATGCCTCTCTATACTCATCTTCTTTTAGGTTTCCATCTCCATCTTTGTAATCATCTTGATTTATATCCTGGTCAAATTTAATAACTTTTGTATAAGGAATTGAATATTGCATTGCTGATTCAAGATAAACCTCTGGCAAAGTTATTCCATCATAACCAACTGGGAGTATTTTTGTTACTACATTATCCCAGTTTTCTTTAACCTCTATGTCAGTTGAGTTTTTTCCATACTTAATTACAATGCCTCTGTCAGCTCCTATTGTTTCTTTTACTCCAATAACCCAGTTATCTCTATATAAGTGTCCTCCCCATTTTTCAACAACGATTGAGATTGCCTCTTCTAAACTTTTTCTAATCACTCTAGTAGAATTAATCCTTGTAATATCTGATATTGTTGTAAAAGGTGTACCAACATCACAAGCACTATTTAAATGATCCAATGCATCATTGCAATTTTTATCAACGACATTTGAATCAACGATTACATAGTTTTGAGAGTCTTTCCAAAGATGATATCCTTTTACAGATACTTTGGTGTTTTTCTTTTCTGGATTAGTTAATCTAAATCCTTGCTCTCCCCATCTTGTTTTTGCTCTTATAATCATTCCTTCTTGAAGATATGGTAAGTCTTCAATTGATGATTCAATAGTTATATAGTAGTCGCCATTGTCTTCTATAAAGACTTCTGCTTTATTAGGATGTAATATTTTTAATCCATTGTGGTCAAATAATCTCTCGTCTGCATCATAAACTTTAATCATTACAACCACCTCGACTTCGGTTCAATTTCTATTTTGGTTAAAGTTCCTGTCCAAGAAATAGTATTATTTCCTACTTCTAGTTTTGGAAATTCTCCAAGCATATTTCTATTCTTATAAACTCCTTCCAAGTATGCCTCTTCTTTTAAGCTATCAACTATTACTTTGTTTTCTCCATTTGGGAATGTATATTTAAATATGTTTATTCCATTAACTGCTATTTCAATTGTTCCAGAACCTTCAAGCATAAAAATAGGCTTAGAAACTTCTAAGCCTTTATTTTCAACTTCAACTGATGTTTGAGTAGTAATACTTAAACTAACCTTGCTTTCATCTTTTAAATACTTGTATGGTTGAACATGAAATTTAACTGTTGCCTTTCTAATTTGTAACAGTCTTTCATAATCTACATCATCAAATATACTAGCAATATACACTTTATCTGGTTCATCGCTTAATATGAGCTCACCATCTCCTGTGAAGTATTTTATTACTTCATCAATATCATAATTTCTAGCTAGTCCTATTCCTACATTTTTTGTATAACTTTCATATCCTACTTTTTCTATAATATCTCCATCTCTACCATCGATTTCGATTTTATCTACTTTCATTTTTGGTTTAGTAATTGGTGGCGTATTTGTGATAATAAGTCCTTCTATTTCTTTACTTGATTTATTTTTCCATGTTATTTCTGCCATTATCCATACACCACCTTTTCTACATTATCAATTACTAATTCTCCAAACACGTCTTCTGATATTCTTATACTCATACCATTTAGAGCTTGTTGAAAAGCACTAACCAAATTATCTTTTGAATATGAGTCAGCATTCATTCCAATATTATCTACATCAGCAGTCATACCAACATTGAAGTCAGTAGGAATTGCATCTTCCATCATATCAGAAACATTATTCATTTCTTGAGTAAAACCTTCTCCTAAACCTAAAGCAAGATTTGAACCAATCTCGTCTCTAAATACTCTTGATGGAGAATGAATACCAAAGAAACTTTTAATACCATTAAGAATTGACTTACCAAAACCTTTGATTTTATCAAGCACCCAATCTTTTGCATTATTGATACCATTCCATAAACCTTGAATTAAGTTTTTACCTACTTCAGCTAATGACCCTATACCATTTTTAAATCCATTAACTAATGCAGATACGATTTGTGGTACTGCTTTTACTATTTCTACAATGATTGTAGGCAAGTTCTTAATCAATGCAACAAATAACTGAACTCCTGCCATTATAATTTTATCGATGTTCCCAATTAAGGCATTAACTATTCCAGTTATTATTTTTGGTATAGCATTTACAATGGTTGTTATAATTTGAGGAAGTGCTTGTATAAGTGCAATAAGTAAATCGATACCTGCTTGAATAATAAGAGGTATTGACTCCATCAAAGCAGTAAGTAACCCATCAATTATTTGTGGTATTGCCTCAACTATTGTTTTTATAATGTCTGGCAAAGCACCAATTAACGATGTAAGAAGTTCTATTCCAGTTTGAATTATTTGTGGTATTGAATTTAATAAAAATGTCACGATACCATTTATAATTTCTGGAAGTGCTGCTATAAGAATTGGAAGTGCAGTGATTAATCCTTGTGCTAGTCCCATTATCAATTGAAGTGCTGCATCCAAAAGCATCGGTAGGTTTTCAATTAAGCCATTAACAATTGTGATAATTGCTTGAACTGCAGTTGGTATTAATGTAGGTAGTAACTCTCCTATTCCTTCTATTAAAGAAGTAAATATAACTACAATTGCATCCATTAATAGTGGTAGGTTTTCCACCAATGTTTCTATTATTGTGGTTAATGCCGTAACTACGGTTGGAATAAGCTCTGGAATTAAATTCAATATAGTTTCAAGTAAACTAGAAAAAAGTTCTGTGACTGCCTCTAATAAGGTTGGCAACATTTGACCTATTGCACCTAAAAGAGCATCCAGAACCGTTGGTAGAACTGATACTATATTATTTAAAACTGGAGTTATATTGTTAATAACCGTATTTAATGAGTCAGCTAGGTTTTTAACCAAAACTTGCATATCTGCATCAGCATTACCAAATCCAGTTAGTAAATTTTCAAATGCACTTTTCATAGCATTTGCTGATCCTGATATTGTCTTTTCAGCCTCTGCCGCTGTAGTACCTGTTATTCCCATTTCAGTTTGAATAACATGAATTGCACTATAAACATCATTTAAGTTAGAGATGTCATATTTAACACCACTGATTTTCTCGGCATCTTTCAATAACCTTTCCATTTCAGTTTTAGTACCACCATATCCTAATTTTAAGTTATCCAACATTGTATAGTTTTGTTTTGCGAAACCTTGGTATGCACTTTGAATTAAGGACATATCAGTACCCATCTTATTAGCGTTATCTGACATATCAACTATGGCTTGATTTGCTGCTCTTGCTGCTGCCTCAGTATCTCCATTTAATGATGATATTAAACTAGCACTAAAAGATGTAACTGTATTCATATATTCATTTGCAGAAAGTCCTGCTGTTTTATAAGCATTGTTGGCGTCATTAAAAACTTGTTTTTGTGCTGCAAGAAGTGAGTTATATTTTCCTTCTACTTCTCCTACACTTTTACCAACACTTGCTGCATACTCTTCAACCGAAGATGCCTCTGTACCAAATAGAGTTTTAACACCACCTTCAAGCTGTTCAAATTCTGCATAAGCTGATACAACTTTAGATGCTAGAGCAACTGCCGCAGCTCCTGCCGCAACAGCTACTGCTCCCATTGTTGCACCTATTCCTTTTAAGACTGAACCTAGTTTTTCAAACTTGCCATTGCTATTTTCAGCTTTATTTCCTGCATCATCTATATCATTTCCCATCTTACCTGCACTTTTAGATACATCGTCCATTTCAGTTCCAGCACTATCAAGTGCAGCCTCGTTGGTTTTCAACTCTTTTTCCATAGAATTTAATTCAGCAGTAGCGTTATTTAATTTAATTTGCCATTCTTGAGTTCTTTTATCATTTTCTCCAAAAGACTCGGAAGAGTTATTTAAGGCATTTTTTAATAATTCTATTTTTTGTTTTTGTGTATCTATTTCCTTATTTAACACCTGGTTTTTAGCTGTTAATGATTGTATAGAAGTATCGTTTTTACTGAATTGGGATTCAACTAACTTCATTTCAGATCCTAGAACTTTAAAACTTTGATTGATACTATAAAGAGCACTTTTGAATTCCTTTTCTCCCTCGACACCAATCTTCAATCCGAAATTATCTGCCATTATAACTCACCTCCTTAAATCCCATCTGGAATAATATCGTCTATAAAGACCTCTCTTTTTGGTTTAGCTATTCCATTAAATTGTCTATGGCATTCCCATAAATCTAGTAATAATCCAAAAGGCATAAGCCATACTTCGTCATAAGATAGATTTAGATGAGCTAAACCGTAATATAAAAGTCGAGTAAATAATTCTTCATCACTTACTCGACTTCCACGTTTTTTGAATTTTCTTCACTTTCAATATTTCTTTTTGTTCCTTTATATAAACAATCTGTTATCGCTTGTTTATAATCAGCTAAATCAAATGGAGTTGTTAAGACTTCAACTTCTTCTTCAGTTAATAACTCTTTTTGATTATCTTTGTTTTTAATGTTATGAATTAAAATTGATTGATTTGCTAAAAGACATATAAGCCATACTATTTCTCCTAGAGCCATTTCAAAGTTTTCAGCCTTCATTAGTTTATCTCCTAAATTCTCTAAACCACCATATCTTCCTGCTATCTCCTTTGTTGCTTTTGTTGTTAAGATTAGCTCATATTCCTTATCACCAACTTTAATTTTACTTACTCTATCAGTTTCCATTACTTACCTCCAGTTTCTATTTTCCACTAGTTTGTGTACTTGTTGTTGCATATGTAGGCTCGTATACAGAGTTGTACCAATCATTTATAGTTGCTGCTGTTACACCTGTATCACCTTCAGTTACTTCTGCTTTCCAAGGATGTTTTCCATTTGCATCTGGTTTATTTCTGCATAATACTGTACCTTCAATTGATGGTGTAGAGAATGTAATTGAATCACCTTTTGTTGCAAGACTTGCTGCAGGTATTCCAAACTTAACTCTATATAACCAATAATATTTATATTTACCATTTGATTTTTTTGCTCTAAATCCAATTGCAACAGGACTTCCAGCATCTTGACCACCTGATATCAAAACATTATTTTTATCTACTTGAGCTCCTGTTAAATCCGCTGCCACACTAATTCCAATATCATCAACACCTAGTGTTAAAGTACCACTTTTAAATTCCTTTACTATTTCTGCTGCAACATCATCAGCATAAAGAGTTGCCTCTGCAAGCTCTACAGATAATTCAGCAGATATAGCTTTTGCAAGGACAGTTGGTGTAGCATATGTTTCATTACCAGATGCATCTTCTGTAATTTTTGAATAATATAATTTATCTAAACCTATTGTAGCCATTTACATTTCCTCCATTTCATAATATTTTGCTACGTCTATGTTGTAATGATGAAATCCAGTATCGTTTTCATATTCAACATATCGTTTATCTGTTATCGTAAAGTTGTTATTTAATAAGCCCTTTACGATTTTCTTTTTTAATTGCATATAGTTTCCTTTTGTAAAAATAGATAGTCTTACTTCTGATGTTTCATACTTTGGTTTGTCATCACAAAATAATGAAAAGTTATCTGATATAGGAACTAAAACAACATACTCATCTAATGCTTTGTCGCTTAATTTAGCTGTTTCAGTTTGTATCGACATATCACTCAAAAGTGTATTTAATTCGGATAATACTGTCATATGTTGTTTACCTCCTTATCAAATGTTGATTTCATTACTTCTATGCATTTTGCTTTTGATGATGCTTTTGCAGGTTTCATAAATGGTTTAGCAACTTGACCTGATTTTCCATATTCAATAATATTGGCTAATTTTGCGTTGCTAGTTCCATCTCTTCTTGTTTCTGCAAATCCAACTTTAATATTGTAATTTCCATTCCTATCAAGCCTTACTTCTGATAGTCCTAATGCTCCCTCAAGCTCTCCTGTGGATCTTGATTTGTATTTTGTACCACTCCCCACTACTGAACTTAAATTGCTTTTTACTTTTGAAAGAACTACCTCTCCTCCAGCTTTTAGCATCTTTTCACAAATTTCATCAGTCTTATTTCCAAGCTTTGATAATTTTTGTAGATATTCTTCAGGTAATTGCACATAAGCCTTAGCCATTTTGAATCACCTTCTTTGCTAGAATTTCAATATACATATTTTTTCCTTTAACATCTTCAATTGAAGTAATTTCAAAGTTCTCATCATCACATAAAATAGTCATATCAGTTGAGAGTTTTGTTCCTGGAATAGCACGAATAATAAAGAGGTCAGTCGCCTCAGTAAAAGTAGTTCTATTTGCCCACTTTTCACTTCCGTGTCTGCCCTCTCTATATCCTCTAACTCTTGCAACTGTTATTTCTTGTTTTGTTGAGAAACCATCTTCATCCTTTACATTTTGGATACTTTTTATTTCAATAAATTTATTCATTTTACCAAAGCTCATGGGCTACACCTTCCAATCTCTATTAAGTCTTAATAGTAGATTTACTGTGTTCCATACTTGGCTTGATGCATTTACATTGTCAGCAAAGAAACCACCAGTTGAGCCATCTCTACTTTCATAGAAATGACTTACAAGCATAATAATTGCTTGTTTTGTTGTTTCTGACATTTCATGTTCTTGATAGTATCCTTCTTCTATATGCTGATAGCTTTCTGCATAAGAGATTGCAGCAGTGATGAATTGTTTTAGTAATTCATCATCTACTGAATGTTCTAATATAAGATTTTGTTTTACTTTAATTAATAACTCTTCAATCACTGCTATTTACCTCCATTCACTATTTTGTAGTAGTTGTTGTTGTATTTGTAGTAGTTGTTTTTTCAGCAACAACTTTTAAGATTTGAACTGCCTCTGGAAGTACTAATTTTCCATCAACTCTTTCTTTTGCAACATAACCAATCATTCCATTACCAGCGAATAATTCTGTTAATTGTTTGAATGATCTTACACCTCTATCACCAATGTTGTAATAACTAAAATCACCAAATGCAATTGAGTCTTCTGGTGCATATTGAGAAGTATATACTGGATAACCAAGTAATCTATCTGGTTCTCCTTGTACTAATGATGGTTGCCACATATATGCTCCATTTCCATCTTTGTAAGTTCTAATTGTTGCTATCATTTTGTCATTCATAATAAATGCAGCATTTTTTCTATATGCTCTTTTTAAGTTATATACAAGTTCTATAATTGCATCTGCTCCTGTTGTTTTTGCTGTTATATAAGTACCACCACCAGTTGTTGCAAATATACCTGTAGGTTGTCCTTCTCCTGTTCCATTTAAAAACGCATTCTCTTCAGCATTTCCGATTGCCTTACCAAAGCTATCAATCAAGAAATTCTCTAAACCGAATGCGTTATCATATAATAATTCTTCTGTTACTTTAACTGCAACGTGTAATTTATGTGCATCTAGGATTTTTTGGTCGAATGCTGCTTCTCCAAAAGATAAAGTGTCACCTTCTTCAATCCAAGCTGCTGCAGGTGCAGTACTTGCAATATTTATTTTGTGTTCTCCACTTGTTTTAATATTTGTAGCTAAACTACGAACAATATTATTTTCTTCTAATTTTTGGATTAATCTAGTGTCATATTCATCTGGTACTAAATATCCTCCATCTGCATCTACACCTTCTTGTAAGACATTTGATACTTGTCTAAAGTTTGAACGTAATGCAGTTAACATTGCATCTTTATATTCATTTGATGCTCTTCCTGTTTTTACTTCGTTATCAACTTTTGATGGTCTTGTAACGATAGGAGTATTAACAGGTTTATTTAATTCATTCTCCATATTTTCCATTGCCTCCATTCTTTCAATTTCCTTACTATAGTTTTTAATTTTTTCTTCCATTGAGTTATAAGTTTCAGCATCTTCTTTTGAAAGAAGTCCGTCCTTATCTCTTTTACTTTCTACAAAGGCTTTAGCACCTTCCCAAGCTTTATTTCTAGCTTCTCTTAATTCTAAAATAGTCATTTTTATTACCTCCAATTTCTTATTAATTCCAGACGTTCTAATAAACTGTCTGATGCTATTTCATTTTTTGTTTTCTGTGCTATCTTGCACTTTTCTGCCATCTTCTCCATTAATGAGTTAGTAACAGATGCACGAGAAAACGTCATGCTTACATTAGGAACTTCAAGCTCATCATCTTCTGTATTTCTTTGCATTATTTCATCTGCAAATCCCATCTCTATGGCACTATTAGCGTCCATCCATGTTTCTGCATCCATAAGGTGTGATAACTTTGCTCGAGATAATCCT
This sequence comes from uncultured Clostridium sp., assembly GCA_945877035.1. GTDB lineage: Bacteria > Bacillota > Clostridia > TANB77 > CAG-508 > CAG-269. Next base: position 17,116 of record CAMCQH010000003.1, read on the forward strand.
GTTTTGATTTCGTATGCATTGATGATTGATTCTTTAACTTCATCAAGCATTGCTATGGCTTTTTGCATTTCTGATGTATCTCCAGCTGCTATTGTTGCAGGGTTATGGATCATAATCATTGATACTGGAGATACAATTACTTTGTTTCCAGCCATTGCAATAACAGATGCTGCACTTGCTGCAATTCCATCTATTTTTACTGTTACATTACCTTTGTAATCCATCAGCATATTGTAGATTTGAGCTGCTGCAATACAGTCACCTCCTGGAGAATTTATCCATACGGTAATATCTCCTTCGCCACTATTTAATTCATCTTTAAATAAGGCAGGTGTAACTTCATCATCGAACCATGACTCTTCAGCTATTGTTCCATTTAGGAATAGTATTCTTTCTTGACTTTGAGTCATTGTTTCCTGATTTGTTATCGTCTTGTTCTTCCAATTCCAAAACTTTCTCATCTTTTTCCTCCTCTCCTTTAGGTCTATATGCTGCACCTACTTCTGTGATTGGCATCATGTTTCCATTTACCATGTATGTATTTCCACCATCTTCATCTGGAATTAAATCTAGATTTTCAAGTTCTCTTACATCATTTGGTGACATGAATCCATTTTGTATACCAATGCTATATCCACTCATTCTGCTTTGATAATCTCCACGAAGTAAGCCATCAACATTAAACTTAATAAAATATTTTTTCTTTTCTTCTTTACTTAATAGCGACCTTATAAGTGTTTGTTCCCATCTTGAAACCCAAGGATCAAGCGTATATTTCACAAATTCTAATGATTGTTGCTCTATATTAGAAAAACTCGACTTTTCAAGGTCACCAACCATATGTGGTGGTACTCTGAAAATTCGAGCTATCTCATTTATTTGAAATTTACGAGTTTCTAAAAATTGAGCTTCATTAGGAGAAATAGAAATAGGTGTGTATTTCATACCTTCTTCTAATACTGCTACTTTGTGAGAATTACGACTTCCACCAAAAGTTTCAGTCCAGCTTTCTCTTACTTTAGTAGGGTCTTTCAATGTTCCTGGATGCTCTAATACACCACTTGGTGCAGCTCCATTTGCATAAAATTTACTACCATATTCTTCTGCTGCAATTGCAAGACCTATCGCATTTTTAGCCATCGCAATTGGAGAATATCCAACCAATCCATCAAATCCTAAACCTGGAATATGTAAGACATCGCTTTCACTTAGTCTTACTGTTGTTTCTTTATTAATTGGAACATCATCTGTTGTTGTTAAATATTCGTAGTAAAGTTTTCCCTTTTCATCTCTATTAACTGTCATCCTATCTGGCATAAGTGGATACAATGCTATGATTTCTCCCTTTCCATTTCTTATGATTTGTGCATAAGCATTACCCCATAATAAAAGATGAGTCATAAGTGTTTCTCTAAACACAAATGATGTCATCTCTGGATTAGGTTCATCATGCAATAAAAAATATAATGGATGTTCTATAGCTTTTTTCTTACTTCCGTTTTCATCGTATTTGTAAAAATGCAAAGGCAAACTTGCTACCGCTTCTGACAAAATTCTTACACAGCTATAAACTGCTGTCATTTGCATTGCTGAACGCTCATTTACTCTTTTACCACTTGTTGTTCCTCCCATAAAAAAGCTATAATTACTTCCTGTCGTTCTATCTTTAGGTGCATCCCTCGACCTAAATATGCCACTAAAAATTCCCATATCTAATCATCTCCTTCTATAAGAATAAAATTCCTCTGTTATCATAGACACTTTCACTTAAACTGCTACCACATCTAATTGCTCTATCAAGTGCCATAATAGTTGCAATTACTCCATCTATTTTTTCAGTAGACTTTTCTTTATCTGCTTTTATATTTCCAGCAGGGTCAGTTTTAATAAAGACATTGTCCATATTCCATCTTAAAATTGGATGACCTCCATGACGAAGTTTCTTTTCAAGTGTTAGTTTCATTAATTCTTTAGTTGGTGGACTCATGTCTTTAAATCCCTGTCCAAATGGAACAACAGTAAATCCCATGTTCTCTAAATTTTGAACCATCTGTACTGCTCCCCATCTATCGAATGCAATTTCTCGAATATTAAATTTTTCTCCTAACTTTTCTATAAACTTTTCAATATAACCGTAATGAACTACATTCCCTTCAGTTGTTTGTAAGAAACCTTGTCTTTGCCATACATCATAAGGAACATGATCCCTTTTAACTCTCAAATCAAGAGTATCTTCTGGTATCCAAAAGTAAGGTAGAACAATATATTCTTCCTCATCATCTATTGGTGGAAAGACTAAAGAAAAAGCCGTTATATCTGTTGTGGATGATAAGTCTAATCCTCCATAACATACACGACCTTCTAATTCTTCTTCTATAATTTTTCCACCACACAAATCCCATTTTTCCATAGGCATCCATCTTATTGATTGTTTTACCCATTGGTTGAGTCGCAATTGCCTGAATGCATTTTCTTCTCCAGGATTTTGTTGTGCTGATTCACAAGCAGCTCTTACTTTATCCTCAGCAACTGTTATTCCAAGTGACGGATTTGCTTTTCTCCATACTTTTGGATCAGTCCAATCTTCGCTTTCATCAGCACCATAAATTACTGAATAAAATGTAGGGTCAATTTTATTTCCTTTTTCAATATCTTTTGCCTTTTGATGTATTTCATAACAAATTGAGTTAGTATCATTTCCTGCTGTTGTAATTAAGAAATACAAAGGTTGCATTCTTGCATCACCAGAACCTTGAGTCATTACATCATACAATTTCCTATTAGGTTGTGTGTGTAATTCATCAAATATAACGCCATGAGTATTGAAACCATGTTTATTAGCAACATCTGCAGATAACACTTGATAAGAACTATTTGTTGGTTTGTATATTAGTTTTTTCTGCGACTCTAATATTTTTACTCTTCTTGATAATGCAGGACAGAACTTAACCATATCTACTGCAACATCAAATACAATTTTCGCTTGGTTTCTATCTGCAGCACACCCATACACTTCAGCTCTTTCTTCTCCATCACCACAAGTTAGTAACAGTGCTACTGCCGCTGCAAGTTCTGACTTACCTTGCTTTTTAGGAATTTCAATATAAGCAGTATTGAATTGTCTGTATCCATTAGGTTTAAGTACACCAAAGATATCTCTGATGATTTGTTCTTGCCAGTCTATTAATTCAAAGTGCTTTCCTGCCCACGTTCCTTTTGTATGACAAAGGCTCTCAATAAAAGCAACTGCAAAATCTGCTGCATCTTCATCATAGTAGCTTGTTTTAGCCATAAACTTTGTTGGCTTATAGTTCTTTAACTTTCTCAATTTATCATCTCCCTTCCACACAAAAAGCACTCCATAAATGAAGTGCTTTCAAAAAATATTTATTTAGTTTTATTTTTCTTGAGTTCTATGTATTGTTTTAATGATGTGTTCTTGTTCCTTAATATCAACACCTATTGACTCAAGTGCCTCCCTTGTTCCACAATCGGGACATATTGGTGTTTTATTATCTCTTCTTGATATTGCAGGATGTCCTTGATATTCTGCTCCACATTTTGGACATTTTCTTGTCCTATTCAATTCCTTCTTCATCTTCTATCCTCCCACTTTTACTTTTATTCAGAGCATCTACTAAATAATCTGGATTAAAACCAAACCTTAAATATCCTTCAAGGCAAGTTCCCAAATAATGTTGACTTGGTATTCCAAGTTCTCTATCTTCATGCATTATATAAACATAGGCTTTTCTAATTCTTATCTTTTTTGATTTAATTCCTTTGATTGGAAGATACATTTCAGTTTTGTAATAAAACTGTGGGCATCCTTCATATCTATCAAGTGCAAGTTCATCACTTTCTTTTGTTTCCCAAATTACTACTGGTACTTGTTCGCCTTTCTTTTTTTCAATGGTTAAATAAGAACCTGTCTTACTACCTTTAAATAATAATTCATAATCCTTAATAACCGATGTTCCAATAATCCTTGCTGTTGGACATCTGTATTTCATCTGTCTAACATTTAAATTACTACCGTAAGCTATATAATATCTCCTCTCCATAAGATATCCTCCTTTCTTTTTCAAGGGATTACCCTTCTACCACCTTAAGGGCAGTCAATGCTGCCGATTAAAGTACCAGGAGGCTAACTCCTTGAGCTTACTCTTTTTTGTCTAAATGCTGTGTCACCTTCAAGTCTTTTTGTTAATACATCTCTTGCTGTTTTAAATTCATCTCCAATGAATCCTAATCTTAATAACCATGTTCTCATTGCATATTTTGGATTATCATTTTGTTGTCTTTTGGCTGATGCAAATTTCACATCTTTTGCCATTTGACTTAATGCTAGGCAAAATTGAATGTAGCTTTTTAATTGTCCTGCATGAAGTCCATTTTGTTTTCCTTCTGCTGGTGGATCAAATTGAAATAATCTAAATTCAATAGTTCCTTTTGTAAATGTTGCATGGAAGTTTAGCATATGGTATCTGCTATCGTTGTAATGCTGATTTCTATAATAACTAGCATTTTGTGTTTGATACCAAATGTCTGCGAATTTTGACATTGTCTTTGGTTTCTTTCTATTAAGTACTCTTAAGAACTCTGGATTAACTGTTCTGCAATATCTAGCCATTCTCATTGAATCAAGTTTTAATGCATCTGCTATCAACAATTCATGACTTGCCATAATGTTTGCTAGGTTTCTCATTGTTTGAGGTGTGTGTCCATCTGCTCCTATGTGGATGTGAACTCCGCATCCTCTTGTTGCATCACTCTTTGCACCTGCTTTCCTTAAAAGTCTTATTAGTTCCTGTAATGTTTCAATATCGTCATACTTTAATATTGGTGTTACCAATTCACATTTTTTACTTTCTACTCCAGAAATACTTGTATCTCTTTGAAACTTCCATTCTCTTCCGTCACTTGACCAGGCAGACCATGTTAAGTATCCATTTCTATTATCTGTGTATTCATATCTGCCTGTTCCAAATAACTCGGCTGCTATCTTTGCAGCTTTCTCTCTGGTTATGTTATTCATTTCAACTTCTACTCCGATTGTTTGTTCTTTCATTTTTTCGGATTGTCTTATTGCTTTTTCACTCATCTTACTCACCTTTCTTTATATAAGATTTCCTCTTTTTGTTATGTATATATATCACTCTAAAAGGCATATATATCAAGTCATTTAGGCAAAATAAGTGTATATTTTTTGCTATATTTTGATACATTTGTCGACATTGTAAATAACATTTAAAGAACTACCATTGTCCCAGGCAACCATAATTGATCCAGTATCATCTACACCAATTACAGTTCCTAAAGTTCCAATAGGTGGTGCTTGAAAATCATCCATCTTTACAAGTTTTACTTTTGTTCCTTTTGGATATTCTTTTCTTATTTTTTCAACTATTTCTTGTTTTGGAAACATCATACCGCTTACCTCCTTGTATTACATATATCACTCTAAAATACAGTAATATCAAGTATGGTATTAATCCTTCACTTCAACTTCTTTAACTAAACTAGAATATGGTATCTTCTCACCATTTCTAATTACATACACGTTTTCACTATCATTAGTATCTTCAACATATCTTCTTAAAATAACTGATGCATATTTTTCATCAAGTTCCATTGTGTAGCAAATTCTATTCATTTGCTCACAAGCCATAAGTGTTGATCCACTACCACCAAATGTGTCTATAACAATTGCATTAGCCTGAGTGGAATTGTTTATTGGATAAGCTAATAAATCAAGTGGTTTAGAAGTTGGATGATTTGAGTTCTTTTTAGGTTTATCAAAGTTCCAGATAGTAGTTTGTTTTCTATCTGAATACCATGGATGCTTTCCATTTTGCATAAATCCATATAAAACAGGTTCATGTTGCCATTGATAATCAGAACGTCCAAGTACTAAACTATCTTTTACCCATATGCAACAACCTGCTAAATGAAATCCTGCATCTATGAAAGCTTTTCTAAAATTTAAACCTTCAGTGTCTGCATGAAATATGTAAGCAGCTCCACCATTTTCTAAATGCTCTGCCATATTTTTAAATGATGAAAATAAAAACTCATAGAAGTCATTGTTTTTCATACTATCATTTTGAATTGTTAATCCATCTGAACTTTTGAAAGCTACATTGTAAGGTGGGTCAGTTAAGATTAAATTTGCTTTTTTATCTTCCATAAGTTTTGCTACATCTTCACTTGATGTTGCATCTCCACACATCAATTTATGCTTTCCTACAAACCACACATCCCCTCTTTCAACAAAACTTGCTTTTTCAAGGGCAGCAGTTAAATCAAATTCATCATCTTTTACTTCTTTATCATCTATTCCAAATAAGTCGGCTAGTTCTTTTTCGTCAAATCCTGTGTAACCTAAGTCATATCCTAGATTTTGTAATTCTTCCATTTCTATTTTAAGTAATTCTTCATCCCAACCTGCATCCATTGCCATACGGTTATCTGCTAAAATGTATGCTTTCTTTTGAGCATCAGTTAAGAAGTCAGCAAACACACATGGTACTTCTTCTATTCCTTCTTCTTTAGCTGCCATCAATCTTCCATGACCAGCGATTACATTAAACTCTCTATCAATTATTATTGGATTAACAAATCCAAACTCTCTAAGTGAAGAACGAAGTTTCAATATTTGTTCTGCCGAGTGTGTTCTTGCATTATTCACATAAGGCACTAATTTATCAATTGATATTAGTTGCATCTCTGTTGTTGTTTTAGACATTTTCTCCACCTCCTAATAAAGTCCCCATTCAGCGAATTTCTCAAATCCACCGACAGACTCAATATATTCTTTAGCAATCTTTACTACTTCATCATAAGGTTTACCATCTATTTCTTTATCACCAATAGCACAGCATACTTTTACTACTTCATTAGTTTCTTGAGCTTTCAAGAATGCATAAATGTTTACTGATACATCTGCCTTTGATAAGTCCTTACCATGAAGTCCTCCACCAGTTACACTATCTGCCATATCAGATCCTAACTTTCTATTTGTAGCACCTGTATCAACATCAGTGCCTCCAGTCCAATCTCCTAATGGATTAATTATTGCATCTTGATACAATTCTTTTAATTCTTCAGTTTTGCAATTGCTTTGACAAATTATTAATTTTTCTTTATCTAAAATGTACTTACCATCACTTGGATATTTTTCATAAATAAAACGAGCAATTTCTGATAACTTCTTTTGCTCGTCTGTTAAAGGTACTCCCTTAAATATTCCGTTGTCACCACATCTTATTTCTTCCTCTTGGTTTTTAGATAAGTGTATATCTTGTGGCACTAATACGACATCTTTCGACATATTTCCTGCTATTCTTGTGATGATATTTTCTATATCTTCCTTATTAAAATCTACTGATGTTTCAACAATTACATGACAAACTCCATGTCCTATTAAAACCTCAACTGCTATTTTAGGATTTTCTTGTAACTTATATCCTAAATCTACTATTGCACCTGCTATTCTATCCGCAACTTTGTCTGGGTGCTTTGGATTAACTTTTTCTATCATTATTTTCTCTCCTCTCTTGCTCTTAGCAATCTTTCCATCAAATCATTTTGTGGTGCAGCATCTTCGTAAGCTGTACTGCAATTTTCTTTTACAATTTGGAATATCTCATTCCATAACCTAACTGCCTGATTCATATAGTTAATACCAATATTTATGAATGGCGATGGTATAGGCTTTTGTGTTGTTGGATGTTTTGATAAAAGTCCCAACTTGTTAGTTAGTTCTTCACATTGAATCCATCTAGCACTACACATTGAATATCTTTCTAAAAGTTGTGGCGAGATTTTTTGAGCACAACCTACTTTTTTAAGCCACTCCCAAGTTTCCTGATATATTTCTTTTGCTTGTAGTTCATTTCCATCACGTTGTTTTTCAGATAAGAAATCGTGTGGTTTCGGCATCTCTGCTCCTTCAATTTCTGGTATGTCTAATGTTTCCAAACTTCTACCTCCAGGATTACCATTTTGTGCTTTTTCTTTTACTGCTGATTTCTTTCTTCCAGCACCAATTCTAGCACCGCCTCTACCACCAATATTGTTTGATTTTGTGGGCATTTAATCTCACCTCCCTTTAATACCCTTTTGAATTCGCCTTTTTTACACATAAGACCCCACGCCCGTTGCACTGCTCTTACTTTTTAGAGATTTGACTCCCCCCTACCTATAATATTTTGGTTTAGGTTTCCATCTATCTCCTCGTTCAGCATGAATCGTTGCATGGCATGATTTACAAAGTGAAATCAAATTCTTTCTGTCATGTGTTCCACCTTCTGCAAGAGGTAATCTATGATGTACCTCTTCCATCGCTCTGTACACACCTTGTTCCAAACACTTCTCACACAAAGGGTGCTCTTTTGCATAGCTATCTCTTATTCTTTTCCAAACTCGTCCGTACCTTTTCTTTACTTCTGGACTTCTATCGTATTGTTCATACCTTTTGTTTTCTTGTTTCTCATGTTCTAAACAAAACCTACCGTCTGTTAATCGTGGACATCCTGGGTAAGAACATGGACGCTTTGGTTTCTTCGGCATCTTTCCTTTTCCTTTCTTGCATAATAAAAGCCCTACAGGTTTCCCCATAAGGCTTTCATCATTCTAATTTCTTCCATTATAATAATATCACAAGACCATAGTCTCATACTATCACATTTACTCTCATCTTAACTTGGAACTACAATTTCTTTCAAAGCTGAACTATGCATACGGTGTATATGCTGTATTGAGTAGTTCATATCAACAGATATTTGTTCCCAAGTGTTGAAACACAAGTACCTCTTTTCAAGAAGTGTTTGGTATTCAATGTTAGGAACTGCTCTTATAACTTCCATTATCTCTTGCTTTAGGTTTATTAACTTTTCTATGTCTTCCTTAAGCTTGTCTTCCAAATCAATTATTTTAATAATGCAATCTTCCATTCTTGATCCACCACGATTAGGACTCTTTGGCATATCAGAAATGGTAGACGTGCATCTGGTTGCTAATTCATTTAAGGATGCTATCTGTTGTGTCTTTGATGTTATTCGTTCATCTAAATAATGAGCTTGTAACAAGTATTCTTTTGCTGTCATATTTTAACCTCCGATTCTTTTTGATTACCCTCGGATTGACTCTGATTTACTAAGATTTACTTTTACTGCACTAATCAACGAATCCTGAACTTTGTATTTTCCTTCTAAAGCTTGTATTATTTGTTCATCAATAGTGCCTTTTGAAATAATATGTTCTATTACAACCGTTTTAGACTTTTGACCTTGACGCCATAATCTTGCATTTGTTTGTTGGTATAACTCTAAAGACCAAGTAAGTCCAAACCATATAATTGTAGAACCACCATCTTGAAGATTTAAGCCATGTCCTGTTGATGCTGGATGAATAAGTGCTACTGATATTTTTCCATTGTTCCAATCTTCGATACTTTTGTCACTATCAAGCCTTACAAATTCAATCTTCTTACTTTTTAGGTGTTTTTCAATTCTTTCAAGATCGTGCTTAAACCAATAAGCAACAAGTACGGGTTTTCCATTTGCTGATTCAATTAAATCTTCTAAAGCCTCTAATTTTTTACTATGGACATCTACGAACTCTCCATTTTCATCATATATGGCTCCATTTGCCATTTGGATTAATTTGTTTGATAATACGGCAGCATTACTTGCTGTTATTTCTCCTCCTGGAAGTTCCAATACTAAATCTTCTTTTAATTCTTGATATTTATTCCATTCTTTATCATCTAAAGTTACAGAATAGTTGCTTTTTATTAATTCAGGCATTTCTAAATAATCAGTTGATTTCATAGAAATCGTAATATCGGATATTTGCTTATATATTTGTTCTTCTGCATTAGGTAATGGTTTATAACTGAATATTATTTGACCATTTCGCTTATCTGGTTCAAAGTAGTTGTTTCTATATTCTCCAATAAACCTTCCTAGCCTTTTTCCCATATCTAGAACTTTAAATTCAGCAAATAAATCCATTAATCCATTACTTGATGGAGTTCCTGTTAATCCAACCATTCTTTTAACTCTAGGTCGTACCTTCATAAAACTTCTAAATCTTTGTGAGTTGTAATTTTTAAAAGATGATAGTTCATCAATTACAACCATATCAAAGTTAAATTTAGAACCCATTTTTTCAACTAGCCACTTAACATTGTCACGATTAATAATATAAATATCGGCATTGTTCCTCAAAGCAGCTATTCTTTCTTTTTCTGTACCTACTACAATTTCATATTTCAAGTTATGTAGGTGTTCCCATTTTTCTATTTCAGCTTTCCAACTAAATCTTGCAACTCTTAAAGGTGCAATTACTAAAACTTTGTGAACTTCAAAACTATCAAATAATAAATCATTTATTGCAGTAAGTGTTATTGATGTTTTTCCAAGTCCCATATCAAGTAGGACTGCTGACTCGTTGTGAGTTTCAATAAACTCGGTTGCATACTTTTGATAATTATGTGGTTTGTATATCATCGATTACACCTCCTATATCTTCTAAAGTGTCTAACACATATACACTAAATCCCAGTTCTTTTAACTTCTTAATTCTTACAAGTTGGAGTTTTCTTGGTTTTTGTTTTGGTGCTTTCAACTCTACAAAAGCAATCTTGCCTTTTGCCATTAGTACCAATCTATCTGGTATGCCATCTAATCCTGTTGATGCAAGTTTCAAACAAATGCCACCACGCTTTTTAACTTCACTAACCAACTTCTGCTCTATATACTTTTCTCTCATCAATCTTTACTCCCATCTGTCTTTTAAAGGGTTGTGACACTCAATGACTGCCATTTCCATAACTTTTCTTATATATTGATTTTTTTACTTCTATAGAAAACTTTATATAAAGACTGTCATAGAGTGTCATTTTCTTTAATTTTCAAGAAATTCTGATTTTAATTTAAGTCCATAAATCAGTCTTGCAGTGCTTGTTCTCTTTCTTTGAAATCCTGCTGTTTCAAGAGCTGCATAAAAATCGGTTGTACTTCTTATGTAGTCACCAACCCTCGAACAGTACTCTCTATAGGCACTATAAACATCACCAGAATTATCACTATATGAATCATCTACTTCGCAACATTCATCCAAGAATTGTGAAAACCAATCGTTGCTTTCTTTGTACTTATCAATTGCATTTTCAACAACTGCAGGTTTAGTTAAGTGATATCCGTTTTCTATTACTCGTTTAGAGCCTTCCATTATCCACTTAAGAATTGCTCCACCAGCATTTTCATACAAATAATCAGCATAATTCTTTATATCTGATGAACCATCAATTACAGCATTAAATGGAATAACTATAAGTCTTCTCCACGTTCCTTCATCAATAGCTCCTACCTTTGGAAGATGATTTGTATAAAGTACCAAAGTATGTGTTGGTTCAAACTTAAAAGGCTCTTTATATTTTTTCTCGGCATAGATTTCATCGGTAGAACACAACTGCTTTATATTGGAAGTATTAAACCTCATACCTTCTTCAAGTTCTGCTGCAATTACAAGTCGCTTTCCTTTTATCTCTGCCATCTCTGGTTTAACATTTCTCTTGCATCCAACAGTTAGAGTATCAGCTGACATATTGCCACTATAAGTGCCTAGTATTTTGGAGATTGTATTCCAGAATGTAGACTTACCATTTCTACCACCACCGTAAGCAATAATAAGACCTTCAAGATGCACTTTACCTATTGCAGCAAGTCCTGCTACTTCTTGCACGTATCTTATTAAGTCCTTATCTTCACAGAAGAATGTGTTTAGAGCATCATTCCATATTTCTTCTCCTTCACTAGATGGATCAAGTGTTGTTTGTTTTGTAATGTAATCATCAGCTGAATGTTCATGCTTTTTATCAGCACCAAACCTTAAATCGTATGTTGCTGTTGGTGTGTTTAACAAGAACTCATCACTATCTAATCTATCCTGCTTGATTTCAACCATAGGACTTGCCTCTTTTAATGATGCAAAAATATACTTGGAGTCTCTTCTTTTAATCGCATACTTCCTATAAGCTGTAACATCTTCATAGTCTTTGAAAACTCTAGCTTGTTCTTCATTAAATAATCCAACTGCCTTTTTAGGACCGACAGAGGATAATATATCCCAAGCACCATTTTTAAGCATTACATCAGTTAGTTTCTTTATTCCTATTTCCGCTTCTTCAAGTTGCCTTGTTGTTAGCTCTTGTGATATTGCTTGAGCCTTAGACTTTGACTCTTCCCAGTAACTTCCGTTATAAACAAGAAAGTCTGTCGATGGAGAATACCTTAATTGGTTCTCATATTCTTTTGCTAGTACTGTTGCCTGTCCTACATCTGAATAATCCAATGGTTCTAAAAGGAAGTCTTGGTTATATTGTTCTGGGTCAACATAGCCTTCTTGATTGGATAACTTCTTATAAAACTTTTTAGCACTATTCCAAATAGAAACTAGTTCTTCATCTTCTAGTGGTGGATCACAAAGAGCAGCTTTTTCCATAAATACTTCATATGCTTTTTCGGTGTCTCCATATTTCTTTATAACTCGACCTGCGAAATGAGATAATGTGGAGTTACGACTACCTTCTTTGATTACCAAACTCTCTGGCATCTTATTCATTTCCATGTTTTCAAATTCATCAGAGTTTAAGTATTCGGTTAAGTTTATACTTCCTTGATAGATTTCAACTTCAGCCTCTTTTGTACCAAAGAAGAACCTTGCAGCATCAAGAGCATTTGTATCAAAGTATGGAAATATAGAATTAACCCTTAATTTGATGTCTTTATATTTAGTTGCATCAGTTTCATAATCAATTGGAAATAAAACATGGAACTTTGGACGAGCACTTTTTCCGTTCTTTTCCTTGTTGTTTGACCTACTATAATGAATAGCAAATGAAACATCAGGGAATGCCTCTCTTATAATACTTGGTGTTATCCAATCTTCTGGATTATCAGAGTGGTCATTATCACAATCAACAGGAAGACAATCACTTCCTATGAAATTGTCACCATTACGATAGCTGTTTTTATATTCAGCACATACATAATCATGACTAATAGCCTCTTTTAAGCTACCCTCATCAGTTACCAGTTTCTTATGAGGATAACTGCAGTTACTTGGAACTCCAGTAACATCTGAATAATAAATTGTAAACATAGTTTTAACTCTCCTCCTTTAAATCGTGATTGAAATACCTAATTGGCTTTTTTCTCTTCTTCGCAACAGATATTTCTCGTTTCATTCCTTCTGTAATGACATCACCAAAAACCCACACTTCTTTACAAAGCCCTAAAAGAACATAGTTGATTTTGTGAATCGCAATGTTTCTTTCAAACAGGTCATCGTCATTAATGAATTGCGGGTATAAAAGATGTGGTGTTATTGGTATGTTTTTCTTTTCAAATGTGAACCTACTATACTCTCTAGCCTTTCGAGTATTCTCCTCTATGTTTCCTCTATATGGAGAACATACATACACAAGTGGGTAGAACTCATCAGTTAGATTGAATTTGTTTAGTAAATCTTTATAATCAAGAATCTCTCCGTCACTTGCCATTATTCTTGCCTCCTTTCTTTGGTTTTGGAGAAACACCTTCTCCTAAATAACAGTCAAAGAAAAAAGGCTATATTTTAGCCTCTCGTTTAATCTTTTTTATAAAATTCACATTCATACCCGTCAGCTCTTAAAAGTAAGCCTTTAATCCAAGGAGGGGTTTCTCCCATTTGTTCACATACCTTTTCAAGCGACATCTCTTTACTACATTCAATTATCATTTCATCATGGACGTGTCCTACTATAAAACAATAAGATAACCTTTGCATTGCATAACACAAGATGTCTCTACTAATGGCTTGTATAATGTTTTCTACAAACTTTGGACCGTAACTTTCTAATCGTTCCCACTTTTTAGTAGCACCTACACCTTCATATGTTACACTTTCTGATCCATATTGATTAATTTCAATCTTAGGTTTTACATAGGCTAGTCTTCTACCACTTGGTAATTCAATAAAGAGCATCCCACTTTTATAAATAAACTTTAATCCATGAGTTTCAGTTTTAGTTCTATTTCTAACTGCAGTTTTTATTGCTTTATCTACTGCCCACCACATTTCCACGATGTGTGGATTTGCCTCTCTCCAGGATTTAACAAGAGGTTCTAATTCCTCTTCTTGAAGTCCCATATCAATGGCTCCCATTGCTTTCAAAGCTCCAACAGAACCACCATAACCACAGGCAAGTTCTGCAATTTTTCCTTTTTGTCTTAGATGTCCATTTACTCCATGTTTTTCAACTGGCACTTTGAACATAGCAGACGCTGACTGACAATAGATGTCGCCGTTGTTTGCAAACACATCCATCCTCCACTTTTCATTTGCTAGGAAAGATAAAACTCTAGCTTCAATCGCAGAAAAGTCTGCTACTATAAACTTCATACCTTTTCTTGGAACAAATGCTGTACGGATAAGTTGAGATAAGGTATCTGGAACGTCATATAAAGTTTCAAAAGCATTATAGTCGCCATACTTAACAAGCTCTCTTGCATCTTTTAAATCTTCTATATGGTTTTGTGGTAGGTTCTGCAGTTGTATAATCCTTCCTGCCCATCTTCCTGTTCTATTAGCACCATAGAATTGAAACATACCTCTAGCACGATTACACCAGCAACCTGCATTCTTCATGGCTAGATATTTCTTTACTGAAGATTTAGATATTTGTTGCCTTAGTTCTAAAACTTCAGCTATTTCTTTTGGTGCATCTTTTATCATTTCAGCCACTTGCTTTTTACCAAGTGACTCTGCCTCAACTCCATTATTGTTGAGCCATTCTTTCATTTGCATGACTGAGTTTGGATTTTCTATGTTGGTTAGGGTTTGTAGTTTTTCTGATGTTTCTTGCTTTGCTATTTCATCAAACTTTATAGCATTTTCTACAAGCTCCATATCAAGCCCAATTCCTCTATCATTTATTTCTTGATCCAAGTGATACTCATCCCATAAGAACTCTGGCACAGGATAACTTTGTAATCTTTCCTGGATAGATACTTCAACTTCAACATCTCGCTTATTATACTTTTTGAAAAGCTCCCATTTAGTCATATCATGCTCTGGTAGGTTTCTTGTTCTACCTCCATTTGTTTTTGTTGGATTACAAGGAACACAAAAGTACTTGATTAAATCTTTACCCTCTTTTAGTTTTTGTTCTTCTAATCCTAATACAGCACCAACTCCTGCAAGTGACAAAGGAAGTCCTAAATAAGCCGACCATATCATAGAACATCTCCAAGAACTAGGGTCTAAAAACTCATTAACTGTGTCCTCATCAATGCTATAAGATATAAAGTATTCAGGGTAATATCTTGAAATATAGCGAGATAAACACACTCTTTCAAAGTTAGCATTATAAGCCCACTTGGTTACTTTATCATCAGCAAGTGCCGATATTATTTCTAATGATATCTTTTCTCCTAAAGCTAAATCAACAACTTGTACCTCTTCATGATTTATGGAATATGCAAATAGTAATATTTCAAATTTCTCTGATTCAGAGTATTTGTAGACACCACACTTCGATAGGTCGATGTCAGAAAATGTTTCTATATCAATAGAGATTGTTTTAATTTCTCTCATTGCTTTACCTCCTATTATGATAAAAGCGGTAGCTTTACTACCGCCTTATCTTATTTCATAAATTCTCTCATTCTTGCTTTGTGGTATTCTTCATCTCTTTTTTCTTGTTTAGTTCTTCTTTTTTCTGTGTTTACATCAGATGATAATGAAAACAAAGAACTTAGAACAAAAAGGAACATTAGAGTAATAAACTCAATACCTACAATTACACAGAATATTGTTGATAAAACGTTAATCATCTTTTTATCCTCCTATTCTAAAAAGTCATCTTCATCGCTAGTTGCGAAGTCGTCTTCAGCCCTTGATTTTCCACCAAGACTTTCTCCGTCTTTTATTTTTTGTAAGTTATTTAATCCACAGGCAATACCTTTATTACCATTGGAATTAAAAGCATATAGGTTTATACTTGCTCGTCCATACACTCCACTATAAACTTCAGAGCGTTCTAAAATAGGTTGAAGAGCTGCATCTACGATACCTGGTGCTTTTGGAGAATTTGCATTTATAAAGTAACATCCTTTATATGCCTCGTCATCTGGTCTTTCTAAATCTCCATCACGAAGTGGTGTCTTAATTGCTTGTAATGCTGGTACACTTTTTCCTGTTCCTTTTAATTTACTTTCTCCTTCTTTATATGCTACTTCAATCGCCTTTTTAATCTTCTCAACTGTTACTGTGTCAGTTTTTGGAATTATTAATGACACGCTGTATTTTGGTGTTCCTCCATTGATAGATTTTGGCTCCCACACATTGCAGTAGCTCCATCTTGTATTTACTCCTGTTATTACTTTTGTCGAATTAAAACTATTATTCATAATTATTTTCCTCTCTTTCCTCTTTAAAATCATTTATTTGCATGGCTGGTCTTTTATCGCTTTCCAGTACAAGCGTTGGTTTGCCTTGAGGTTTATAAATTAAGTTCCCTAAAACCTCATTAAATTTTGTTCTTCCTAGAAGATTAGTCATTGCTGTAATTCCTAGAACTTTCTTTTCGTAAGGATCATATCCTGCATTTGTAACTGCTGTTGCTACTTCTTCTTCATTTAAGTATTTTCGATTAGAACGTCCTTCCACCAGTTTCAAATTAGGATAACTCTTTCCGAGTAAGGCTTGATTTAAAGCATAATCTTTTACATCAGATACCCAAGATACCAAATCACTTGATTTAATAAGAATTGATGATATCTCTTCATCTGTTAATTCAGCAGGTTCTTCAAAATCATATTTTGCAAGTTCCATATTGTATTCAGCTCTCTTTCTACAAGTTGCTTTTATCTTGCAAAACTGACAGTGGTCTCCTGCTTTGAACTCGCCTTTTCCTTCGTAGGCAAGTTCTGCTATTGGTTTTAGTGTATTTTCTGCCCAACTATATAACTCTGTAACACTCATGGTTGAAACACTGATGTTTTCTATTCTTGGCTGATAAATCACCATGCACACTTCTTCAATGTCATATAAGCTGTTAAATAGTTCTAGAGCTCCAATTGCGTAGCACATCATTTGTGAATTATCTTCGCTCTCAACTTCTACACCTTTACCATATTTAAAATCAATTATATAAAGTTTCTTGTCTGCTATAATTAAGCAATCTCCTGTTCCAAATCCCTCTGGAACAAACCTTGAAAAGTCTAGCCTTTGTTCTATTAAAACAAGTGGGTCTTTACAATAGCTCTTTGCCTCTTCTATAACTTCCATGACATAACTTGCATAATCATTAGCACAGCGTTCCATCTCTTCATTATAGTAAGATAAACTATCGGTAGGATCTTGCATTTCAATTCCTAGCATTGACTTAACTTTATACTCACAAAGTGTGTGTGCATCAGTTCCTTCTCTCGCATATTCAGATGTTGTATCTTCTACCTCTGCACATAACTTTGCTGAAGGAGGACAATTGAGCCATCGCTTACTACTAGATGCTGATAATATTGCATGACTGCTCATATTAAATTCCCTCCGTTTCTTTCAATAACTCATCATATTTTGATGCGTCTAATTCAGATAATTTGTTAACTCCAAATTTAGTAAGTAACCCTTTTACTTCTGCTGTTTTACCTGCTCTAGATTTTTCTGCTAAAATTGCTCTTACTTCTTCTAAAGTTACAGACTTTTTAATTTCTTTAGGTTTTTCTGGAGAACTTGAAAATGCTGATTCAATAGTTCCTACAATATCGTTGATTGTTGTTATGATGTCGCTAACTGTAGAAAGTATTTCACTTAATTTATTAGTATTCTTTCTTAGTTCTTCTAGTTCTAAAGATAAATTATTCATCTTGCCCATCGGTACTTCCTCCTTCCTTTATTTCTTTGACATCAACGGATTGTACTGACTGACCAGGGTCTAATAAAAATACTTGTCTATAATCTCCAAATAGAAATTTGATGATTTTCTGTGGCAAAGTTAATTGACCACCTCGCAGTACTTTCACATTGTTGCCTTTTTCATCAGTTACGTTGATTGTGACCTTATGCTTTATAGCCATTCCCGTGATCCTCCCTTCGTATTTGTAAGTTCACTGCCTTACAAGTACTAGGCAAAGAATTTTTTATCTTTTTTAACCTCTCTTGAAATTTTCTTTTATAAACTTCAAAATTTTTTCTTTGTGCTTATGCACACTTGGTATAGAAGTTCCCATAATTGCGGCTACTTCAGTAAGTGAATAACCTTCTAGGAAATGAAGTTCATATACTCTTTGTTGTTTTTCAGTCATCATTGAAACAACTTCTCTTAATCTATCTACTTCATCTGATGTATCTTCTACAGCAGTTGTATTATCTGCAAGATAGATACACTTATCTTGGTTTCCATCTTCGTCAAAGATTGAATCAATAGATATGTTCCATATTTCTTGATACTTTTCGCCTGGATGTCTCTCTTCCCATTCCTTAATATCTTGTTTTTCTTTTTCAGATATGGGTCTATGCCAATTCTTATGATTGTAATAAACTTCTGAGTCATCCAAAGAATGTAGCTTCTTGATGAACTCCTCTGTTACTCCATCCTCTCCTGTCTTGATTGTGATTTTAGTTTCATCGTCAAAGATGTAGGTATAAGTACCTCTATTTTCTTGTTTTGTTTTATGACTTTTCATTTAAAAGTCCTCCCTTCCTTTTGCCTGTTGTTTCAGTGCAGAAGGAAAGGAAAAAAGAGTCCGTGCTTTTTTAGTACACGGACTCCTACTGCCTAATTTAGGGTGCAATAAAGAGAGGGTACTAAAAATAAGCATTCTTACCTTTATGGGTATTAAATAGCTTTTATTCGTATCCTTCTGCCCTATTGCAAACTCAGGCATCAAAACATTAAATTTATAAAAAGCAAAAAGTTATTCGTTTTTGTATTTTTTTTATGCGATTGCATATTTTTTTTATACAAAAGCATGGTTTTCTTCATAATTTTCTGATATAATATTTTCATCAATTTAAAAATCATATCGTGCTATCTATGAAGTACTTCTTTCTGCTTTTTACACTTAAGATTTTAACAGCTTTGCTATAAAATCTCTGGTAGTCATGGGTAGTCTTCGGGATGTATCGGTAAAACAAGAAATGAGGGGATTATTAATGACTTTTTCAATATTTGCTAATGTATTAAAACCAATCATTGGTGGTTCAGACAACACAGTTGAATTTACTAGAAAACTCTTTATAGCTATGATTGGAGAAGATAACTCTACAGTAATTGAAAATAAATCAGATGATAGTTTTAAAGCCTATTACAATGGAAGATCAACAATAAATGGAATAGCTAGAGAAATATCTCCTGTTGCTGACCTAGAGAACTTTGTATCCTTCCTTGATAATTTTGGAGACTCAGTTTCAGAGAAATTTTGTGAAGCCTTTTCTGGATACATTAATGAAATAGACTTACAAAATGTTAATTACAAAATAGCAAGTTGCTTTGATGAAATCATAAAAAAAGCAGCAGCAACTCAAAGAAAAAGCCCATCTAATAAAGATGAGCAACTTAATATTCCTATTGAGCATACTGCTACTAGCAATCCTTATACGGAAAAGGATAATAAATTACTTACTGAATTTAATTCAGATTATGAAGAAATCGTGCTTACTTTAATTGGTGGAGATTATGCATCCCATCTAGTAGATATGAGTATTCCTAACCAGATTAAAAAACTATATCAGGAGAAATGGAAAGAAAAATCTAATGATTTTATAAATCCAACACTAAAATCAGATATATTTGGAATTTTAGGAACTCTAGATGAATTAAGTACAAGTTTCATTTCATGTAATTCAAATACAAGTGTAATCAAAAGTCAAAGAATAAAAATAAGAAATTTATATGTTAAACTTCATCCAGAAAAATATGACAAAAACATCCCATATGATGTTTTGTTAGATGATTGGAATGATAGTGATTTTTAGAAAGGATGATAATAAATGCCAACAATTGATAGTTCTATAAAAAGAATAGATAGTGTTATATGTAGACACTTAGATGAAATCGAAGACTCTTCTCGTGGTGCAATTTCACAAGATATATTAGAACAACTAATAAAATTCATTAATCATGTAATGCTTAAGTTTTATGCCAATGGCAAAGAAATCGACATTAACGAAGAAAATTTAACTAAGGCAATCGAGTATTGCCAAGTAAATAGTGACCTATATACCCTATATAAGTTTCGTAACTATCTACAAGTTGTAACTACGCAATACACTTTAGATGAAGATGGATCAGAACGTTTAATGTTAAAGTATTATCAGTACTTACTAGAAACCAAAAATCTTCTTAGTCAACACTTTGGTATTGAGGTACTGCATAATTTAGATAAATTTCCTTTACATTTAGATGATACCCTACAGGAATACTATAAAAAAATTGCAGAAAAAATAGAACATCATCCTGCAGCATTACACACAGATAGTAAAGATAAATATTATATCCAAAAAATCAAACCTCTATTTGTAGATAGAAAGATATATTATGAAGTTACATTTACTCCAATTGATGACAGGAAGAACAAATCTAAGACAAACAGAGTTATTGCTTTTACAAAACTTCCAGTCAAAAGTAACTATGCATCTAAATTTCACCTTATAAATGAAACTATCGAAATATTAGGCAAAACAATGCCTATCATCGTTATTGATGGTTGGGAAGTTTCAATAAGAGATTGTGAATTTCAAAATTTCATATCAATAATAAATGGAGATAAAATAAAAGTAGGTTATCCAGAACAACGATTAATTTGTGAATTTCTTACTAAAACAAAATACACCTTAAATAATCTAATAGACTTTCCAGATGCTGCATATAATGATATTACTCTCAAATGGAAAAGTAGCCTTAAAAATCCTATATTTATTCCAATATTAGATTATTGCAGAAATTTAATATTAAGTGGCAAGAGTGGAAAAAATATATTAAGATACCTACTTTATAATATGAATAATGTCATAATAAAAAGTCAATATTCGTCAGGATACTATAGTAAATATTATGAAGAATGGGTTAAAGCTCCAAACAGCTATCTATCTAACTTGTATTTAGATATTGGTAGTAAGCAATTTGATGACTTACCATTTAATCGCTCTCCTCTTGGACATAATCCAAAATTATCTGCAATATTTGAGTGCATTCCTTGTAATGGTAATCGTCATGAATTATTTGCAAGATTTATAGAAAATAATACAGAAGGCAAAGGACAATTATTCACTGATATTAGTGAATTGGAAAATTACCCTGATTATCCAGAGCTTATAAAAACATATAATGAAAATCTTTACTCTGGTCATAGACCTGAAGGTGATTTAATGCTAGAACATAATCAAGTATTTATAAATGATTATAAGCTAGATACTTGCACCATAATTAAAAGATTACAAGAATTAGCTGAATCTGGTATAGAAAACTATAGTGCTGATGTTGACTTCTGGCTACTCTTTGATGGTTATGAAATTGATTGTGATGAAAAGAAAGATATTATTAGACAGATATTTTCTGATTCAAAAGTTGGTGTAATATATGGTTCTGCCGGTGTAGGAAAATCCACATTAATAAACCATGTTTCACACTTTCTAAACGATGAGCCTAAACTATATTTAACTCAAACAAATCCAGCAAAAGAAAACTTGATTAGAAAAATTGATGCAGAAAATACTACTTTTTCTACAATCGAAAGTTTTAAGCACCAAACTTCTTCAATTGATTATAAATTATTGGTCATTGATGAATGTAGTACTGTCAGCAATAAAGATATGGTTGAAATACTACAAAAAGCAAATTTTGAAATGCTTTTATTAGTTGGAGATACTTATCAAATTGATGCAATACAATTTGGAAACTGGTTCTCAGTACTAAAGGCGTTCTTACCCGAAACTGCTGTTTTTGAACTAAAAAAACCTCATAGAACTAAAAACAAACATCTGCTAGAGCTTTGGGATAAAGTTAGATGCATGGATGATACAGCTAAGGAAGTAATTGAAAGAGAAAGTTATTCTCTAAAAGTAGATGAAACATTACTTTCTTCACTTGAACCTGGCGAGGCAATTCTATGCCTTAATTATGATGGACTATACGGTATAAATAATATTAATAGGTTCTTGCAAGAAAGTAATCCAAACCCAGCAGTTACTTGGGATGTTCAACAATATAAAGTTGGCGATCCTATACTATTTCTTGATTCAGATAGATTTAGACCAGTCATATATAACAATATGAAAGGAATAATCCGTGACGTAAAAGTCGTTGATGTAGATACCCCTACTGAACGCATCCGATTTGATATTGAAATTCCTAAATTAATATATGAAAGAGATACGTTTGGTACAGGTCTTGACCTTCTTGAAAATAATGAGGAAGAAGAGAAATCTCTTATTAGATTTTATGTACGTAAACTTAAAAGTGCTGATGAAGAAGGAGAAGATTTTGGAACTATAGTTCCATTTCAAGTTGCTTATGCAGTTTCCATACATAAAGCACAAGGATTAGAGTTTGAATCCGTCAAAATAGTAGTAACTGATGAAGTTGAGGAATTAGTAACGCATAATGTTTTCTATACTGCTATAACAAGAGCAAGAGAAAAACTAAA
Organism: uncultured Clostridium sp.; assembly: GCA_945877035.1. Taxonomy (GTDB): domain Bacteria; phylum Bacillota; class Clostridia; order TANB77; family CAG-508; genus CAG-269. The sequence continues at coordinate 39,816 of CAMCQH010000003.1, forward strand.
AATCTACTGGACACCAGAAGTAGAAGAAAAAGTTATAAATAGAATTAAACCTAGGGACATAAGTAAAGATGTTGAAATTTTAAAAAACTATATTGATAAAAAATAAGGAGGTTAATTTATGCATATTAGTTATAACAAATTATGGAAATTATTAATTGATAAAGGAATGAATAAGCAGGATTTAGGAAAAATTGCAAACATTAGTCCTGCGTCTATAGCAAAACTCGGAAAAGGTGCAAATGTGACCACAGATGTTCTTCTAAAAATATGTGAAGCATTAGAATGCAATCTTGAAGATATAATAGAAACAGTAAAAGAAAGTAATAATAAAGAGGAGGAATAAAAAATGGAAAATTTATGGCTTCTTACTGAAGAAAGACCAAAACCTTCAGTAGTTAAACAAATTATGGAAATGTATTGTAAAGATTTTAACGACACCTTAACAATAAACGAAGATATAAAAATCCGACCACTTATTGAAAACGGATATTTTAAATTTGTATATATTGTAGAAAATATGAGTGTCCAAAAAGCTAAAAACATTTATATAAAAACAGTAAGTGGTAGTTCTAGTTTCTTAGACTTCCTACTTTTTAAGCAAATAGAAGAACCTAGTGAAGGTAGTTCTTCAGATAATTTAATCATGGCTATAGAAGAAACAAAAACAAGCGATGATGAATCAAGAAATACAGGTGTCTATCAAAGGGGATCTAAATTTGTTTATATTACTCCTTATTACAAGGACGTTAAACTTTATATGTTATACAATGAAGAACTAGCAGCACGTGAAGAAAAAAAACCATCTGATACAAGTATTTTTGGAACAAATATTTTATTAACTTTGGGTGTTACTGTTGTTGGAAAAGATACATCTAAATGGTTTAAGCCCTTTAAAAATATCGATGATTTAATCAATTTCAAATCAAAAATGAGAAAGCCACCCGCTGGAAATGTTCCTATTACTATAACAAAATATGATGAACGAATTGAAATATCAGGTAGACTTGCAAAACCTGCCGATGCTGGCAATATAGGGCATGATCCAAACATTGGTGCTCTATCTATGATTTCCGCCTGTATAAGAAAACTAGGCTGGGATAAAGATATTATTATTACACTACATGGTGTGTCTCAAAAATATGTAGATAGAACAAAAGGAAAAAATAAATTTCTATACATATGTAATATTTTAAATATGAAATTAGACCAAATTCAAATGCCACCACAAGTAGCAATGCCAGAATTATACTGGCATTATGAGCGACACTCTGAAAAAATGGCTGATATTCTTCTTCATATGCAAACAATGTATACAGGTATGAAAGGAATCTATGAAAATCATGCTGGTTGTGAAAGAGGATATTTCTTTTCAAAAACTGGTGCACAAATAACTTTGCCTAAAAAAGATAAAAATGGTATTAATCTTTACCTTCCAGATGTTGTTTTATACGATGAAAAAACGAATTATATAATCCTTGTAGAAGGAAAAATGCTATCAACTATAAACCAAGGAATTAAAGAAATTGAAAACTATGACAGTATTGAAAAAGAATATATCTATCCTAGTTATGGAGATGTAACAATAATGAGATGTTTAAGTATTTTTGGCGGCGATTGTAGAAAACTGCCTCACTCTAAAGTTCTTTTTTATCTTGCTAGTGATGGTCGTATAATAATAAATAATAATGCCCCAGAATGTATAAAATTTGCATTTAATGGTTTAGGTGTAGTGTTTGATTCATAATAAATAAAAGAGAAGCAGAATTTATATTTCTACTTCTCTTTTCTAAATACTAATATATACTGGTGAATTTGGTTTGAAACATAAGAGAACGGATATCCATAAGGAAAAAGTTTTGCTGTTTGGTCTGCCCATATTTTAAGCCCCTTATAATTTAATTCTTGAATATCATTTAATGTTTCAACTATTTTTGCATGTAATAAATTAGTTTCTTTTTTATTTGGTTGTAAATCTTTTATAAAGATAACAACATATCCCTTCTTTTTTACATAAGGTAATATAAGCTGAATTGATTCTTTCAATTTATCATAAAAATTATATATATCTAGATTTCCAAAATCCTTATCACTACTTGTAAATGGCGTAGCAACATTTCCATACACTTTTATATCCGCCCCTGTTTTTTTTCTACTCATCATATTTCCATATGGTGGGTCTATTAAAACAAGACTTATTTTTTCATTTCCAAGAAGCGATTGCATTTTATTGTCATCTGCTAGTATTTCCATACAGTCGCCTTCTACACAATCAAACACAGGAACACCCATTTCAGTAGCCGCTTCTTTATATGCATCAATATATTTTCTTTCTAAGTCAATCCCTACTGCCCTTCTACTACACATCCCCGCTCCTAATAACGTTCCTCCAACTCCCATAAAATAATCAAATATAATCTCATTTTCTTTAGAAAAAAATTCAATTATTTCTTTCATTAATTTTGGTGGTTTAGGAGTTGGATGTATTTTTCTAATATGATGAGCACATGAGTCTTTACCATTAGTAGTGTAGTTAGTATTTATAACAGAATTTATAAAATGATTCCATTCTTTTCCAGATAAATCATTTAATGTATTATTAAGCTGATATCTTCTACCATCTTTAAGTATTACCATTTGTTTAGAATTTCCATATATTCTTGCATCTTCAATATTCTGCTTTACCCAAGAAGGTAACTTTGTAAAATCATAATCAGGATACACATCAAAAAAAGGAATTCCTTCTTTGTATTGTTCATCTTCTTTTGGTTTTGAATTTTTTATTTTGTTGCGTATATATTTATTTACAATTTTTTTAATTTCTTTTATATCTTCTTCTGGGTTTTCAATACCAGCATCACTTAATTTTTTTATTATAACATCATTATTTATAACAGATTTTCTGTTTAGCATTTATCATTTTCCTCACTTTCAAAGTTAGTTATAACAACTTCTACTGTTTTGGCATTTTTTTCTTTGAAATGATAACTACAATTTGCATATGATTTATCAATATAGTGAACCTTATATTTTTTACTCCATTCAATTAATAAATCATTTGATAAGCCTTTATGGTACAGAACATTTGATAAAGCAAATTTTATTCCTCTAGAATTCAACTCATCTAATAATCCAAGTAATTGTTTTTCTTCTACTTCAGTCCAATCTTTAAATCCTCTTTTTCCATCATTATAAGAACCAGTTGATATTAAGTATGGTGGATCACAATACACTAAATCTTTATCGCTTAAATCACTTAAATTAACACTTAAAAAGTCAGTATTATGAAATTCTACATTTTTTTCTTTTAAAGCCTTACAAAACTCTTTTAGATTTTTTTCTATTGAATCATTGTAGCTACTTCTTTCTTTTCCAAAAGGCGTATTAAATTTTTGACTATTGTTAAACCTTATCTGATGATTAAATGCATAAAAAGTAAGAACTAAAAAATCCAATATATCTTTATTCTCATTATACCTCTCTCTTAATTTATTATATCCATCAGCATTTGACTTTGATAGTTGAAACTCATTTATTATTTTATAAATATTATTAATTACCTCTTCTGTATTAGATTTTTCTAAAAATTCATATAATTCAATTAAATAATTAATTTGGTCATTACATATTATTTTATTTGCATTTACATTAATTCCAACATTGAAACCTCCGGCAAACAAATCAACAAATGTGTTAATATTGTTAGGAAAAATATCAAAAAGTGAATTCAACAATTTGTATTTTCCACCTGTATAATTTAATGGACTTTTTATATACTTCATCACGCATCTCCTTTATTTTTCAATATAAACAAGCATTTCTTTTAGTTCTTCTTTATCTCCTTGAGCTCTACTTTTATATCTTCTATATGGTATCCAATATATTTTAAATGTTTCAGCTTTACCATACTTTTTCATAATACTTTCTATGTCTTCAACCTTCATTAATCCATCGGTACTATAGCTTAATATAATATGCTTAAAATTTGCATTTTTTATTAATTCTTCAAATGCTTGAGTTACTTTAGTTTTTAAACAAAAATCTGATTTGTTATTTTCATATGGTCTTTGTGCAGTAACTCCCCTAACTTCAGGATAATCATATTTTGCTGCTGTCTCAAGGACATGATAGTTAGGAAGATATTGTCTTCCATTGTAAGGTGGATCTATATATAAAATATCCCCTTTTATTTTCTTTATTAATTCAACGCCATCTTGATTATAGCATTTATTTTTCTTTCCATTTTGGTATACATCTAATCTATATAATTCGTACTTTTTATAAGACCTTCTCTCCCATTCTTTATGAAAAGCTCCATACGTTCCTGATGTATTTGATACAAAAGGAATTCCCTCAACTATACAAGCCACAAGATAAAAGTATTCATCGTCATCTATTAAGCCTTCATTATGCCAATCTTCAACGGTAATTCTTGCATAATCAATACGAAGTGCATTTTCATCATTTACGTACATTCTCCCACCTGTTGGTGCATAGTTATTTTGAAAAAATCTTTTTTCTTGAGGCAAGTTCTCCATATCTGAATTTGAAAGACTATTAAAATAATCTATTGGATCTTTTATATTCTTTATTTTATTCAATTTTTTAAATGCTGGTAACTTATCGTTTTGAATAGTACCTCTTTGTAGCACGTATGAAAAATATAATAAATCATTAGAGTATACTTGATACCATCTTTTAAAGTATCTGGCAACTGTAGATGTCCCAGAAAATATATCACAGAATGATTCTGCACCTTTTACATTTTCATCTATTACTTGCTTAATATTATCAAGTAATAATGTTTTACAACCTATAAATCTCATTATTTCACCCACCTATTCTAAAGCACTTTTACCACTTTTTACCCATTCATCAAGTTCTGTCTTTTTAAACTTCCACTGTTTTCCAATTTTATGCGCAGGTAAATCATGTTTTAATTTTATCCAAGTTCTTAAAGTAACTACTTTTATGCCTAGATAAACTGCAGCTTCTTCAATACTTATGTAATTATCTTCTAATATATTTTTCATAACAACCTCACTTTTATATTTTCAAATACTCTATAACACATTATAACTTTTATATGTATAAAAAGCAACTAATTTGCTTATATTTGCTTATATTTATTTATATTTGTTTATATGATAGCATACAATAATTTTTTCATTGAACTCCCCAATTAACTGCAACACATAAAAATTTCACTATTAAATAATAATACCTCACTTCTTGCTTTCTTTAAATCCAGGCATAAAAAAAAGAGCCTTCTCTAAATCACTTTAAATTTAGAAAAGGCTATATTTCCTTTGAAATCAAAGGTTTTCTTTCAAATATCCCGATTATTCTTTGTATCATATTTGGAGTTGTTTGGTCAATAAAATGGATTTTTAGATTTTGTTGTTTTAGATTTATGGCAAAAATAAAAAAAATGATAATTGCTAATATGTATTTTATTTTTGGTTTGCTTTGTCTTAATTTTATTTTCATTAAGGCCACTAAATTTTTTACTCTTATTTGCGTTTTATTTGGCTTTTTAGAAGAATAAATGTTGTAACTGAAAAATAATACTATTAGAAACAAATAATAGATTAAAATTGAAAATAAGCTTGGTGTTGCTAAATAAATTTTTGAAAATGGAAGTTTTCCAATATTTGATATGAAATTTAAAATTTTGATTCCTGCTGACATTACAGGTGAAATAATTTCTGCTATTGGAACAATTAAGCTAGCTATTATTATGAATAAAAATCCTAAAATAACAATTGGTCCTATTGCAAAACTTAAAACTAAATTTGATATTAAAAAATAAGGATTAAAAGTATTTAAATTGTATAAAATTATTGGCAATATAGCTATTTGTACTGAAATTGAAACTGAAATGATTTCTTTTATCTTATCTAAATATTTTTGAATTTTAGGTTTTATTTTATATTTATATACTTTGTTTCTCACTTTAATATTTTTCAAAAATTTCAAAATGCTTTTATTAAAAATAACTATCCCGACTACTCCTCCATATGATAGTTGAAGGCCTAAATTTTGAATTAAAAATGGATTATAAATTAGAATTAAAAGCAATGATATAGAAATAGATGTGTATATATCATTTTTTCTATGAAGTAATTTTGAAAAAAGTAGTATAATTCCCATTATTCCTGCTCTTGTGATTGATGGTGAAAAGTTTGTTATAAACATATAAAGTATTAAAATTATTATGTTCAAAATATTTGTATTTCTTTTTCCAATTAAGCCTTTAAAAATAAGATTTATTCCTAAAATCACATATGCTACATGCATTCCAGATACTGCTAAAATATGCGACATACTTGCATTTCTGAAATTTTCTTGTGTTTCTTCATCTATATCCTGTTTATTTCCTAGTATTAATCCTAATAAAATTGATGATGTTTCTTCTTTTAAAATCTTTTTTGTATTCGCAATTATTTTATTAGATATTTGATTTGAAATTTGAAAAAATTTATTTGCTTGTTTTTGACTTAAAACTTGTACTTTTTCGCATCTTATTGTTCCATATATCTTTAGTTGTTTTAGATATTCTGAATAATCAAATCCTTTGTAATTTCTTTGTGTTTCTGGTTGGGTATAGCTTCCTGAAAATGTGATTTTGTCTCCATATTCTAGTTCTATATCTTTTTTCGTAGTTATATAAAATCGTAATTTCTGGTTGTTATAATTTACTTTTATCTTGTATTTATTATAGTATTGCTTTTCTTGTTTTTCACTTATAATTGTTCCTGTTAAATTTAGATTCTCTTGAATTGATAAGTTGTTATAAATTTTTTCATAATTTTTGTTTTGGAAAATTACAATTGTATTTGAAATTATTGAACTAATCATTAATAGAATTATTACTTTTGAATTTAAATATATTTTGATATATCTTAAATATCTTTTTATTGATAATAATTGAAATTTTTTTGTTTGTTTTTTATTACAAAATTTATAAATAAAATATGTTGCAATTACTGGAATATAAAATGAGACTATACTAATTTTAAAGTATAGTCCCACTATTATACCTATTATATATCCTATAACTGCAATTAGAATTGGTCTTTTCAAGTTTTTCTCTCCTTTACATATGCAAATTGGAAAAGAATTGTTATTTGGCTAGGCAAACGAAATTTTAATTTATGAGGCGTACTGGTGTACGTTGATTAAATTAAAATTGAAGTTTAACGACGCCAAATGGCAATTATTTTTCAATTTAAAGAATTTTTCTTGCACCTACATAATTAGTTTTATAATATCCACTAGCAAGTGTGTCTGTTGTTACTCCTCTACTTGCATTTGCAGCATGTATGAATGTATTTCCCCCTATATATATTCCTACATGGTTTATGCCTGATTTTCCAAACATTACTAAATCTCCTGCTTGTAAGTTTGTTACTGATCTACCATTACTGTATTGTGCCGCAGCTGTTCTATTTAAATTTATTCCAAAATGTTTATATACGAATTGTGTAAATCCAGAACAGTCAAATCCACTAGTTGTTGTTCCTCCATATACATATTTACATCCTAAAAATTGTTGTGCATATGTTACTACTGCACTTCCTGTTGTTGATGTTGTACTTCCTGATGTTGTATTTTCTTTTTTTTGTGTATTTGATGATGTTGTATTTGCTGTAGTTGTTGTTTGTTCATTTGTTGCAGTTGTCTCAACTGTTGTAGCTTGTGTTTGTGAATTTGTTGTACTTCTTTCTGTCATTGTACCTCTGGATGTTTCTTTTTTAGTATTTGATAATAGATTTTCTGCTATATATCCTTTTGTTCCATTTATATCTACATATGACCATCCATTTTCAGTTGATATTACTGTTACTTGTGTGTTTATTGATAATTGTTTTATTACTTGTGATGTTTTATCTGCTTTTTGTCTTACATTTATAGTTTGTGAATTTACATACATTGTTTTTGTTGTATTTTCTGGCTGATTATTAGATGTTTCATTATCGTTAGATGTATTATTGGATGTATTATTATTTTCTGTTTCATTTCTTGTTGATGTGTTATTGTTTGTTGTCTCATTATCTGTATTTTCAAGTGTTCCAAATAATACAACTATTTCTCCTGTTGAAGCTGTTCTTCTTCTGATAACCCATCCTTCTTTTCCATCAGCTGTTTTTATTTTAGCCCAGTCATTTAAAACTTCTGTAACTTCTACTTCACTATCTTTGTTTACTTCACCTAGCTCTATTGCATTTATTAGTGGTATTATTTTTAATTTTGCATTTTCTAAAATTTTGTATTTTCCTTTTTCTAATGCTGTCTCTTCAGGTGTTGTTTCATTTGTTTCAGTATTAGTATTTTCTGTTGTTGTAGTTTCTTGAGCATTTACATTTTCTGTTTGTGTATTTTCAGTTTCTGTATTCTCTGTTTCTACATTATTTGCTACATTTTCTTCTTTATTTTTTGCTTCTATTAAGTCATTTCTTATATAGCCTGTTATATTTTTATATTTTACTTTATACCAACCATCAACTTCTTCTAATATTTCAACTTCTTCGCCTAATGATACAAGTTCTAAAACTTCTGCATCTGTTTGTGGTTGTTCTCTAAGTCTTGCTGTTTCTGTCGTGATTTTTCCAGTATTTGTGGCAAAACATATATTTATAAAAAACATACTTGCTAAAAACATTGCTGCCATTACCATTATTATGTTTTTTATGCTCATTCTTGCTTTCATTTTTTTACTCCTCATATTATTATATTCAATTCGTGTAATCACGTTTCACAGTATATAATTAATTAAATATTTTTATCAATTTGTGGTAATAATTGTTTCTTTCTTGAAACAACACCTTCTAGAAATACTCTATTGTTTTCTATTTTTTTGCCAAATGCTTTTTCTACTACATCTGCTTTAGAACCTAATGCAATTATTTCAGAATTACTGTTTAATATATCTGTTATTGCTAACACAAATAAACTTAATCCTTTTTCTTCTATTTCTTTGTTTATGGCATCTTCTAATTTTTCTTGTCTTTTTAATACATCTTCTATACTTACTGTATTTACTTGTGCTATAACAAATTTTGTTCCTTCTTTATCTAGGCTTTTGGCATCTATATTGATTAATTCTTCTTCTGAAAAATCATCTAAGTCTGTTCCTGCTTTTAGCATTTCTAGTCCATATTCATTTACATCAATATTTGCTTTTTTTGCTAGTTCTTCTAAGGCTTTTTTGTCATGTTCAGTTGTTGTTGGTGATTTTAATAATAATGTATCTGATATTATTGCGCTTGCCATTAATATTGCTTCTGTTTTTTCTATTTCATGTCTTAATCTTTTGAATTCTTCAAAAAGAATTGTTGATGTGCATCCATATGGTTTTGCATTATAGTATAGTGGTTCTGTTGTTTCGAAATTTGCTATTCTATGGTGGTCTGTAACGCCTAATATTTTAGCTTTTTCTATTCCTTCTACACTTTGATTGAATTCGTTGTGGTCTACTAATATTACTTTTTGTCCTTCTTCTACTTTTTCTATTAATTCAGGTGCTTCTATTCCTAAATAATTTAATACATATTGTGTTTCTTTATTTACATTTCCTAATCTTACAGCTTTTGTTTCCCATCCATTTTTTTTGTCTAATATTGCATGTACTATGCTTGAGCATATTGAATCTGTATCTGGATTTTTGTGTCCAAATATTAAAACTTTATCTTCCATTTTTTAATTACTTCCTTTCGCTTCGATTATTTATATTTTTATCTTGTAGATTATATTGTTATTTTCATTTTTTGTCAATAAACTTATTTGTAAATATTTCTTCTAGTTCTTCTTTATTAAATTCATATTTTTTATTGCAAAAATGGCATAAAAGCTCTGCTTTTCCATCTTCTTCTATCATTTCTTTTAAAACATTTTTATCAAGTGTTGCTAAACCATCAGCCATATGTTCTTTTGAGCAATCACACTCATAAATTGGTGTTATGTTTTCTTCAATGATTTGAACATTTTCATCTCCAGTTACTTTTTTTGCAATTTCAAGTAAACTTAAATTTTTGTCTAACATTTTTGAAATTGCACCTGCTTTAAATATTGCTTGTTCAACTTTTGATATTTCTTCATCTGTTGCATCTGGCATTGGTGTAATTATATATCCACCTGCTGATTTAACTCCATTTTTATCTACTAAGACTCCTAAAGCTACTGCTGTGTTTTTTTGTTCTGATTTTGCAAAATATTCTGCAAAGTCTTCTGCTATTTCTCCTGAAACTAATGGGCAAATTCCTACATATGGTTCTTTTAGTCCAATGTCTTTTATGACATTTATAAATCCTGCATTTCCAACAGCTCCACCAACATCTAATTTTCCCATATCATTTAATGGTAAATCAACTATTGGATTTGATACATATCCTTTTACTCTTGGAAAATTATCTGATGTTGTTAGCATTGTTCCAAGTGGTCCATTTCCTTTCAGTTGAATTGTTAGTTTATTGTCTTTGCCTTTCATTTCATTTCCCATTATTGCAGTTATTGTTAGTAATCTTCCAAATGCTGCTGTTGCAACTGGGCTTAAGTCATGTGTTTTTCTTCCTTTTTCTACTAATTCTGTTGTGTCTGCACATATTACTGATATTTTCCCTTCATATGCTAAAAATTTTATTATTTTGTCTTGCATCTCTATCTCTCCCTTTTGTCCGCTTATTTTAAAATTATATTTATAATATATCATAATTTTAGATAAAATGGAATAAATAATTAATTTTATTTTCTTCTAATTTTGCTAATACTTTTTTGGTTACAGATACAGGAAATGCGCATACACATACATTTTCTTCTACTTTTTTTATTTTGTAATTGAAAATATATGAAATTATATACGCATCTTTTCCATAACTATAATAAAACTTCCCTATCTTTATCAATGCTACATATTCTGGATGTATTTGTTTTATATTTTTTACTATATTCGTTACACTCATTTTCCTTGGGTTTTAAAATTCGCGGTTTTCCCGAGAAGTCCAAAGGCCTTCTTGGTGTATTACTACTGCATTTTTCTCTCTACCACCTATATTCCATATGGTGTTGTTTGTGTTCCTTCTCCTGATTTTACTAGGACATTAGAATTTAGAGTTACTACAGGGCGAAGGGCACACGCACCGCCGCTAGGGTCGCCAAGAGAGCTATACAAGCTGTTAGCGCGCACGTTACCAGAGCCCACATCGCGCACACGGAAGCTAGCACCGTTAGAGTTAGCAATGACGCAACGTGATGACATCCAATATGTTGAATATGGACTTCCATTATTTATAAATAAATTATAATATATTGGGTTTGTAAAATCACTTTCTGCCATTGTTTTACTCCAATATGTATATTTTACTGTCCATGATGTTGCTGTATTTACTCCTGTTATTGGATCTGTTTGTTTACTTAATCCTAATCTTGTTTCTGGTTGTGTTATTACTGTTATTGCTTGTCCTTCTTCTTGTGCAAATATACTTGGATATTTGTAAGTTGTTGGTGTAAATGGTTGTCCATAATTTGAATCTATTGTAGTATAATTTGTTGACATTTTATTTTGTATATCTTCTATTTTTAGATTTTGCACCTTTTCTGAATATCCTGCTTTACTATATAATGTTTTACATGTTTTATCTAATAAATATACTGCATTATTATATCCATTATAACTAGATAATGTTACTTTTGTTGTTGGTGTAGCACTTATTAATCTTACCTTTCCATCTACTACATCTAACACTCTCCATTTTAGTCCTTCTTCTTGTGTTAATGTACTTGATGTATTTGCTGTACTTCCTGAATATGTTCCTAGTTCTGTTATTATTGCATCTGTACTTGCTGTGTCTGGTGTATATGTTACATAGTCTCCTGGTTGTACTTTACTTGCTAATGTTTGTTTTCCTCCTGTTATTGCTTCGATTTGTTCTAAGTAGTTTGCCAATGTTTCATTTTCCTCTGCTGTTTTCTCCTCTGTTAAATTTTTTGCATTTTGTGCTTGTGTAAATAATCCTTGATTTGTTAGTGCTGATATTGAGATTCCTGCCAATATCAATAAAATAATGATGGTTATTACTAATGCCACCAATGTAATACCGTTTTGTTGTTTTTTTCTTTCTTTCATTTTCTTTTCCTCCTTTAATTTTTTTATTTATTTTTTAAATGTTAATAACTTTTTTAAAACACAAAAAGACAGTAATACTAACTTGTATTCATTTTAGATACAAAAATAGTACTACTATCTTTTTTACATCTATATTTTTTAGGCTCACTTAATAAAACTTTATTTTCTAAAGTATAGCTCTCTCTCTCTCTCTCTCTCTCTCTCTCTACAGCACCAACAGTTTCGGTAATTATAAGTTTTTGCATTTATTTTCCTCTTTTCTTTTGTCATTCTATGGATATATTATAACTTTAAGTTTAACACATTGTCAATCCTTTTTTGAATTATTTTTATAATAAAATTTTTATTCATGTATTTGAAACATATCTTTTCCTTCTCCACAAACTGGGCAAACCCAATCCTCTGGAAGTTCATCAAATTTTGTACCCTTTGCAATTCCTGCTTTTTCATTTCCGAATTTAGGATTATAAATATATTTACATTGTGTACATTCATATTGTTCATTTCCTGTTCTTTCAACAGAAAAGTTCTTGTACCCTACTGCAACTGCTACTATCACAATTAGTAAAAATGAAATAGCTTTCCATATTCCGCTATCACATAAAATTACTGCAAACATTCCAAATATTGCACTAATTCCGTATAATACAAATACTGCTTGTTTTTGGCTAAATCCTTTTTCTACTAATTTATGATGTAAATGTCCTTTATCTGCTTTAAATACAGCTTTTATTGATTTTCCTTTTATTAATCTTCTTAAAATCGCCCATAATGTATCAAATATAGGTAGTCCTAAAACTATTAATGGTAAAACAATTACTGCTGCTGTGTATGTTTTAGCAGAGCCTAATATTGAAATTACTGCTAATGAAAATCCTAAAAAGTTTGATCCTGTATCTCCTATAAATGTTCTAGCTGGTGTAAAATTAAATGGTAAAAATCCTACCAATGCACCTGCTAGTGCTGTTATTAGTACTATTGATATTAGTGATGAACCATTTAATACAAATATTACAAGTAAAGATATTGCTGATATTACTGATATTCCTGATGATAAACCATCAAGTCCATCTATTAAGTTTATTGCATTTGTTACAATTATTATCCAAGCAATTGTAAGTAATATTGATGTAATTTCATGCATTTCTGGGAAATTTAAAAATGGTAATGTTATTCCATCTATTCTGATTCCAGAAACTACAATACATATTGCTCCTAATACTTGTCCTATTAATTTTGTTATTGGTTTTATTGTTTTTATATCATCAACTATACAAAAAGCTGATATTACTAGTATTCCCATTAAAAAGCCTAATAGTTTTTTCCAATATTCTTGTGGACCAAATATATTTATTGTGTTTTCTGTACTCATTACAATTAATAAATATATTGTTGAAATAAGAAAACCTAATATTACAGCTGGTCCACCAAATTTTGGTATTGATTTTTTATGTGCTCTTCTTTCATCTTTTGGAATATCTATTGCTCCTACTTTTTTAGCAATTTTCATTGTATATGGTGTAGTTACAAATGTTACTACAAATGCAAGTATAAATGCTATTGCTATATTCCCCCACATATTTTTTGTCCTTTCTAAAACCATTTTGAAAAAGAATAGTTATATTATTTTTCAAAATTCTTTATTTCATATTATCTTTTTCAATTTCTTCTACCATCTTTAGTCTTTCTTCATATCTTCCACCTTTGAATTCTGTTCCTAACCAATTTCTTATTATGCAAATTGCTTCATTTGTTGTTAGATAATCTCCTCCTAATGTGATTACATTTATGTCATCATCTGCTTTTGCAAATTTTGCTGATTCTTCATCATGTATTGATGCTGCTCTTATTCCTTTAAATTTGTTTGCTACTACTGTCATTCCATATCCTGATCTGCATACTAATATTCCTGAATCACATTCTTTTTTTTGTATTGCTTCTGCTACTTTTTTTGCATATATTGGGTAGTCTGTTCTTTGTTCATCATATGTTCCAAAATCTTTGTATTCTATTCCTTTTTCTTCTAAGTATTTTTTTATTTCTTCTTTTAATTTATATCCTCCATGGTCTGCTCCTATTGCTATCATTTGTATCACTCCTTTTTATTTTTTTGCAGTTTTTTCAACTGCATTAGTCAGCTGTAACTGGTTTTGTTCGAACAGCTGACTTAACTATATCATATTTTTTTGTATATTACAATAATTTTGATTAAAAAATAGGGATTTGAGATGTGCCCCCTAATCCCTATTTTCTATTTAATTGCTTCTTTTGCATATTTATTATTTACAATTTTCTCATAAGGAGCTTTTTGAGTTAATTCTCCAGCCTCACTTATAACCTCTTGTAATTTATCAAAGCTTTCTTGTTTAAGAACTGGTGTATCATTCCAAGCATCTATATCTTTATAGCTTTGAATTGCTGTTGCTAATAAATCTAAATCTGTATCTGGGAAGAAATCTTGAATAACTTCTGCTATTTCTTCTGCAGTATGTTCTTGAACCCATTTTTGTCCTTTATAAATGGCATTTGTAAAATTTTGAATTGTTTCTTCATTATTTTCAATATAGCTTTTTTTAGCAAAATAAGCTGTATATGGTATTTCTCCTGATTCTTTTCCAACAGAAGCAACAATATATCCTTTCCCAATTTTTTGAATATTTGATGCTGTTGGTTCAAATAATGTAACAAAATCTGCATCACCTGATGTAAATGCACTTGCCATTAAGTCAAATTTTATACTATCATCTAGTATTAGGTCTTTTCCAGATTTTATTCCATGTTGTTTTATAACATATTCTAATGTCATATATGGTACTCCACCTTTTCTTCCTGGTATAACTGTTTTTCCTTTTAACATGTTCCAATCAAAATTATCTATTTTTTCTTTTGATACTAAAAATGAACCATCTCTTTTTGTAAGTTGTGCAAATACTTGTGTATAGTCTTCTTTTCCTTCATTATAAACATATATTGATGCTTCTGGTCCTGCAAATCCTATTTGTGATTCTCCAGATAGTACTGATGTCATTACTGCATCTGCTCCTTGACCTGTTGTTAAATCTATTTCTATTCCATAATCTTCAAAATATCCATTATTTATTGCAACATATTGTGGTGAATAAAATACTGAACGTGTAACTTCATTCATTTTTATTTTTGTTGTTTCACTGTCTGTTGAGTTGTTTTTATTTTTGATTGTTACAATTCCTACAACTATTGCCACTATTAATAGTATAACAACACCTATGATTATTTTCTTTTTCACTTTAAACCTCCTTAAATTTTATTTGCTACAAATTGCAACTGTATTATTAAAAGGTTGAATTGTAGCCATTATTTTCGGATAAACTTTTCAAGCAATAAAACTCCTCCATACATAATTCCTGCAACTATTCCTAAAATTATTACACTAGTCATTACTAGGTCTAATTTAAAAACTTGCCCTCCATATACAATTAAATATCCTAAACCTGCTTTTGATACTAAAAATTCTCCAGATATTACACCTACTAAAGAAAGTCCTATATTTACTTTTAATGAGTTTATAAATGTTCCTATATTTGCTGGTATTACTATTTTTGTTTGTAATTGCAATTTGGTACAATTAAAAGTTCTTGCCATTTTGATTATTTCTTTGTCTGTTCTTAAATATCCATTTAACATTTCTAGTATTGTTACTATCAGTGATATTGCTATTGCCATTACTATTATTGCTGGTTTTCCCGAACCAACCCAAATAATAATTATTGGACCTAATGCAACTTTTGGTAAACTGTTTAATACTACTAAATATGGCTCTGCTACTTTTGCTAAGAATTTAGACCACCAAAGAATAATTGCTATTCCTACTCCTAAAATTGTTCCTAGTCCGAATCCAATTATTGTTTCATAAACTGTTACTTTTGTATGCATTAATAAATTATTGGCTTTTAGATTCATAAATGTTTTTAATATTCTACTTGGCTGACTTGTTATAAAACTATCTATTATGTTTTTATTTGCAAGTATTTCCCAAATTGCTAAAAATCCGTATTAAAATCACTAATTGTGTTAGTATTACTAATACTCTGTTTTTCTTTACTTTATTAAGATATTTTTTTCTTTCTTTTGATATTTCATTATTTTTCATCTACACCAAGCTCCTTCCATAAGGTATCAAAGTACTTACTGAATTTAGGACTTTGTCTGCAATTTATTGGTGTTCTATTTTCCATTTCAAAATCAATTTTGTGTATATCTTTTATTGTTCCTGGTCTTTTACTTAATACAAGCACTCTATCTGCCATGCTTATTGCTTCTGATATATCATGTGTTACCATTATTGTTGTTATATTTTCTTTTCTTAATATTGAATATATGTCTTCTGTTACCATTATTCTTGTTTGATAATCTAATGCTGAAAATGCTTCATCTAATAGTAATATTTTGGGTTTTACTGCTAATGTTCTAATTAGTGCTACTCTTTGTCTCATCCCTCCTGATAATTCTGATGGATATTTGTTTATAAAATCATATAAGTTATATTTCTTTAATAACTCTTTTACATATTCAATATTTTCCTTTGTTTTTATTCCTTTTATTTCTAATCCGAATAGTGTGTTACTTAATATATTTCTCCATTCTAGTAGGCAGTCTCTTTGTAGCATATATCCTATTTTAGAAGATATTCCTTCTGTTTTTTCCCCTTCTATGTATATATCTCCTTCTGTTTTTTCTTCTAGTCCTGCAATTATTGATAGTAATGTTGATTTTCCGCATCCACTTGGTCCTATTATGCTGACAAATTCTCCTTTTTTTACTCTGAAGTTTACGTTTTTTAATGCTTGAACTTCTCCTTCTTTGTTTTGATATTTTTTTCCTATATTTTTGACTTCTAGTATTTCGTTCATAAATTGCCTCCTTAAATATTTATCCTAGTATATTTTATGTTAAATATAGGAGGGTGGTTACTTTGTTTTTGCTTCTTTAATTGCAAAAAATAAGCAGTAGAGTTTTTGCTCTATTGCTTATTTTTTAATTATTGTACATCCTCTTCATCATCAAAATTTGTTCTACTAATTAATTCAGAAATTGCATATATCAGTCTTTGTTGCTCTGGTGTACATTTTTCCAGTACCTGTCTAAAATCCTCTCTTAAATAATCTTTTGAAGCTGTGTTACTACCAGTAAGCAAATATCCAGGTGATACATTTAAAATCTCTGCTATTTGAGTTAATCTTTTTAAGTTTATTTTTCCTGTTCCTCTTTCTACTCTGCTCATAAAAGCAACTGATACATCAATTTTATCTGCAAGTTCCTCTTGTGTTAACCTTTGTTCAATTCTCGCATTTTTAATTCTTCTTCCTATAACATTATAATCTGGTGACATTTTATCTCCTCCGTTTCCTTTGATGTAAATATATCACTTATTAGGTAACTAGTCAATACTTTTTGTTGATTTATTTGTAAATATTTATTTTTGCATTTATAAGTTCTTTGACTATGCTTGAATTCATTTTTCGTAATTTATTTATTTCTAATTTATTGATATCTATTATGTTATATGAAAAATTAATTCTGTTTCCTTCACATTGTGTATAATTTATTTGGCTATAAATATCACAGCAATCAATATTCCATTTTTGTTTTCCTAAATATATGACTATAGGGATAACAATTGGATATCTTTTGTTTTCCATTTTTTCTTCTTCATTCCATCTTTTTATGATGTTTATTGAGTTTTCAAACATTTTATATGTTATATTTGTGTCGATATTGTCTATCACTTTTATTAATATAAAAATTTCTTTGTCCTCTATCTTGCAGATAACATTATTATTTTGTTTGTCTAATATAGTCTTTACGTCATTATAATAAGAAATATTTTCAATATCACCTATTTCAGATAAATTAAAAAATTCTTTCATAAATTTTTTTAAGTAAAATTTGTTTTTTAACATTTTTATAATTTCATTTTTAGTATTATACTTTGTTTTTGCTACGTTTTTTGGTTCATATTTTTCAATATTTTCTTCTACTCTTTTTACTTCGTTTATTTCTCCATTTTCTGTATAATCCATGTAGTCATTATACGAGAAATAAATCATAATGCCTCCTTTCTATTTTCTTGTTGATAATTATTTAATTGTTGGGATTTTTATTTAGATATAAATTTAAAGATTTCATTTTGCAAATACAAATGTTGATTTTAGAAAAATTTTTTCTAGATTTATCTTAACATAAAATGGTAAGAATTGCAATTAAATTGCAAATTCTTACCAAAGTTATAAAAATTTCTTGTTGTTTTTTGTAAAAACTTGTAATATTTTGTCTATATCATTCCTTTATTATTGAAATAGCTGCTTATTTCCTCTAGGTTTTCAAAGTCTTTTTGTCTTAAAATATCATAAACAACAATTGAAACTGAATTTGATAAATTTAGTGACCTTAACGTTGGTCTCATTGGAATTCTTATTGTTTTATCTATGTATTTTACCAAAATATCTTCTGGTAATCCTTTTGTTTCTTTTCCGAAAAGCATAAAAACTTCATCCATTTCTTTGTAGTTTGGTTCAGAATAAACATGTTTTCCTTTTGTTGTTACAAAAAACATATTATTTTCTTCTGGTTTATATTTTTCTAAAAATTTTTCAAAAGAATCATGTTCCTCTATTTCTAGCTTATCCCAATAATCTAGACCTGCTCTTTTAACTGCTTTTTCTGATATGCTGAATCCTAATGGATGTACTAAGTGTAGCTTTCCTCCTGTTGCTGCACATGTTCTTGCTATGTTTCCTGTATTTTGTGGTATTTCTGGTTCTACTAATACAACATTTAATTTCATTTTTCGACCTTCTTTCTAGAAGAGGGATTTTTTGTGCTGGCCCCTTTCATCCCTCTAATTTATTTTTTGTCTAACATATTCATATAATACAATACCTGTTGCAACTGAAGCATTTAAGCTCTCAGTTTTTCCAAGCATTGGTATTTTAACTTTTACATCTGCCATATCTTGAATTTTTTGTTCAACACCATTTGCTTCATTTCCTATAACAATAACTTTTTTATTATAATCTACATCATAAATACTATTTTCTGTTTGTAATGATGTAATAACTAATTCGAATTTGTGTTTTTTTACTTCTCTTAATGTCTTTTCTAAATCTTCACACTCTATTATTTTGACCCTGAAGATTGCTCCCATTGTTGAACGCACCACTTTAGGATTATAACTATCAGCTGTTCCTTTTGATACCAATATTTGATTTAAACCAATACTATCAACAGTTCTTAAAATCGTTCCTAGGTTTCCTGGGTCTTGTATATCATCTAAAGCAACTATTATATCTTGTGTGTAATCTATTTCCGCTTCTCCAGTATTTCTTCCTACTATAGCTAATATTCCTTGTGGTGTATTTACATCTGATATTGTTTTGAATATATTTTCTGTTACATATACACATTCATATTTTGCTATTTCATACATTAAATCTTTTGGAATTACATCTGTATTTTGGCAATTATCACATATAACTATTTGTTTAATTTTTGTTTTTTCTTCAATTGCTTCTTTTATTAATTTTATTCCCTCTATAATGAATTCTTTGTTTATGTCTCTATATTTTTTGTCTTTTAATTTTTTGATATGTTTTATAAATTCATTTTCTTTACTTGAAATTACTTGCATAAACTCTCTCCTTCTAAGATCTGTCCCAAATGGACAAAATGTCCAAAAAGAACCGTCCCTATTGGACATTTTTCAAAAATTCGGTAACATCATTTAGTATTTGTCTTTCATTAGTTGTGCCTATCTCTAAAGTAATCATAGGTTTTACACCTGGTGAAAATTTTAATCTATTTTTATATTTCTCAATTAATTTTGGAATGTCTACATCAAATTTACTTTGTTCAAAAGTAAATACAACTGCTGTCTTTTTACTTGCTATTTTATTTATATATTGTGCTTTTGCTAGATATTTTATTCTTGCTATATCTAATAAATTTTCTAATTCTGAAGGCATGTTTCCAAATCTATCTATAATTTCATCTACTACATTTTGGATATCTTCTTCATTTTTGCATAATGCAATGTTTTGATATATTTCAATTTTTTGTGCTGAGTCTGGTATATATTCATCTGGTATATAGCTTGTAACATTTAAGTCTATTTGAATGTCTATTTCTGGCTCTACTTCTACTCCTTGCATTTCTTTTACTACTTCATCTAATAAGCTACAATATGTATCATATCCAACTTGCTCTAGATGTCCTGACTGAATTTCTCCAAGTAAGCTTCCTGCTCCTCTTATTTCTAGGTCTCTCATTGCTATTTTGAATCCTGAACCAAATTCTGTAAATTCTTTTATTGCTTTTAGTCTTTTATCTGCTTCTTCTGATAACATTTTGTCTTTTCTATATGTTATATATGCATATGCTTGCCTGTCTGACCTTCCTACTCTTCCTCTTATTTGATATAATGCTGCAAGTCCCATTCTGTCTGCATTTTCTACTATTATTGTGTTTGCATTTGGTATATCAATTCCAGATTCTAATATTGTTGTACATACTAATACATTTGATTTTTTCTCTATGAAATCTTCCATTATTTCTTCTATTTGATTTCCTGTCATTTGTCCATGTGCGTAGCTTACTGTTGCTTCTGGTACTAGTCTTGATATGTCATCTGCTTTTTTCTGTATTGTGTCTACTCTATTGTATATGTAGAACACTTGACCATTTCTTTCTAGTTCTTTTGTTATTGCTTCTTTTACAACTTCTTGGTCATACTCTAGCACATAAGTTTGAACTGGTTTTCTATTTTGTGGTGGTTCATATATTACTGACATATCTCTTATTCCAACTATTGACATATGCATTGTTCTTGGTATTGGTGTTGCTGTCATTGTGAGTACATCTATATTTGCTTTATATTGTTTGATTTTTTCTTTTGCTTTTACTCCAAATCTATGCTCCTCATCTATTATTAATAGTCCAATGTCTTTAAATTCAACATCTTTACTTAATAATCTATGTGTTCCAATTACAATATCAACTTCTCCAAGTTTTAGTTTTTTGATTACATTATTTATGTATTTTGTACTTTTAAATCTGTTTAATATTTCAACTTTTATTGGGAAGTCTTTCATTCTGTCTCTAAATTCTTCGTATTGTTGTTGTGCTAGCACAGTTGTTGGAACTAAATATGCAACTTGTTTTTGGTCCATAACAGCTTTAAATGCTGCTCTTATTGCAACTTCTGTTTTCCCATATCCTACATCTCCACATAAAAGTCTATCCATTGGTCTTTGGGTTTCCATATCTTTTTTTACTTCTTCTATACATCTTAATTGGTCATCTGTTTCTTGATATGGGAATTGTTCCTCAAATTGTTGTTGCCATGGTGTGTCTTTGCTAAATGCGTAGCCTCTAGCTTTTTCTCTTTTTGCATATAATTCTATTAGTTCTCTTGCAACTGCTCTTAAATTATTTTTTACTTTTTCTTTTGTTTTTATCCAATCTTTGCTTCCTAGACTACTTATAGGCGGATTTAAAGCATCTCCTCCTGTATATTTTCTTATTGCATCTAGCTGATTTGTTGGCACATATAATATTGCATCATCTTTATATTTTAATTTTATATAATCTTTTGTTGTGCCATCTGCTGTTATTGTATTTACTCCAACAAAAATTCCTATTCCATAATTTTTATGTACTACATAATCTCCTACTTTTAAATCTGCAAATACTATCTTTTCACCTTCTTTAAAAGCTTTATTTGCAAATGTTTTTTTCTTTTTGCCACCATCTATCAAATCATCTGCTGAAACAACTACTTGGCTTATCTCAAAATTTTCAAATCCTTCTGAAATTTTTCCAACTGCAATTGTAACAATATTTTCTGTTGATTTTACTATTATTGTTTTATCTAATTTTTCTTCTATTTTGCATAAAATATTTTCTTTTTCAAATAACTCTTTTAATTTATTTGCTTTTTCTTTTGTATTAACCAATACATAAATACTTTTTTTCTCTGTATTCCATTTTCTTATATCTTCAAAAAAGTTTTCTATTTCACTTTTGTAATAATTGATTTCTCTATATTCAAAATGATATCTTTCAGCTTGTTTTTTTGTAACTGCATCTTGTTTTTCTAAATATATTAATTGATACTTGTTCTCTAAGTTTTCAAAATCTACTGATGATATTACCTTTATTGCTTCTGGTAATATTTTTTCTTTTTCTATTAAGTTTTTACTTAGATTTTCTATGTCTTGTAAAATATTTATTTGTCTTTGTTCTACTTTGCTTACTTCATCTAAAAATATCAAGCAATTTTTATTTAGATAATCTATTAGTGTTTCTTGTTTTTCGTAAAATTCATTAAAATATTTGTCTATTTTACTGATGTAATTTCCTGCTTTTATTTGCTCTATGTCTTGTTCAATTATTTCTTCTTGTTTTCCATCTGCTATTGTTTTTGATATTTTGTTACATATATTTTCAATTGTATCTTCTAAAACATATTCATGTGCTGGATATATTTTTGCTTTTTCTAGTGTATTAATTGATCTTTGACTATTTATGCTAAAATTTCTTATTGAATCAATTTCATCTCCCCATAATTCAATTCTTACACCTGTTTTTTCGTCCAAAGAAATGTCTATTATTCCACCTCTTATGCTGAATTGTCCTCTTCCTTCAATTAAGTCATATCTTGAATATCCTAAATTTACTAGTTTTCTTTTGATGTCTTCTAAATTGCATATATCTCCTATTTTGAATTCTAATATGTCTTTGAATAGTACTTCTTTTGATGGTAATTTTTGCATTAGTGTTTCTATTGTTGTTACAACTATTAAGTTATTTTTTTCATTTATTTTGTTTAGTGTTTCTATTCTTTCATATGGTAGGTCTTTGCTTTCTGCAACATAGTCATATGTTACTATTTCTTTTTTTGGAAATAATACTACATTTTCTGTTTCAAATGCTTTTATATTTTCTAACATTTTTTTTGCTTGTATTTCGTTGTATGTTACAAGTAAAATTGGCTTTTTGTTGTAGCCTTTTATTGCTGAAATAATTTCTGCCATTCCAACGCCAGTTAAGCCCGATATTGATATCGGGCTTTGTATTTTTTCTATTTGTTTGCTTAAATCCACAAATTTATTAGATTTGCCAAGTTCTCCTATTATTGTGTTCATTTCTTTTCTCCTAAATTATAATGTATGTATTATACCATATTTTAGTAGAAAAGTGAATACATTTCTTTGAAAAATTTGTCAATAATCTTTCAAAAGTTACAATCAATTTCCATGCAAAATTTGACTTTTTATGTAAATTGTTGTATACTATATTTAGTTACTTATTAACAAGCATTAAGTCCTTCAACAATAATAATATGAAGGCAGAAAGGAACTTTATGTCTTTAGATAACGTTTTGGGTAATGGATCTCACAGTTCTTCTTTCATCTACTCTGCACCAATTAACACTGAATGCAGTAAGTGCTCTGGAAAGTGCTTAAACGTAGAAGACAATTTAGCAACACAATCTGCAGCACGTGAGATGTTTGGATATATTCCAAACAGATGTGTTGCTGATCAAAATGGGACTATACGATGTCCTTTTGCTTCGGGCAGCCAAAATAAAACGCTTAAAAACGTTCAAATTGGCCTTTAATGACTACGGGAGAGATTTTATCTCTCCCTCTTTCTTTTTATTTAAATATTACATCTTCACTACTAATTTATTAAATTTAGAATTTATATAATTAACTAATTTATCCATAAAAACTTCAGGCGCAATTTCTTTTTTAGCAACCATATCTAACCCCTTCTCCCAACTAGCTGTAAGTTTCGGATTTAACATATCTGGCATAGAATTATTTACTATATCATAAATAATTTCACCTTTATTTGTAGGAGTAATTATTTGTGTTTTTTTGTTAATATCAATATATTTAATTTTTTCTAGTTTTTCAATAATTCCACCTCTAGTTGCACTTGTACCAATTCCTGCACCTTTAATTTGTTCACGAAGTTCCTCATCTTCAATTAACTTTCCTGCATTTTCCATTGCAAGAATTATTGTGCCTGAATTATATCTTGTTGGTGGTGATGTTTCCGCTTCTTTTGTTTCATAATTTTGTACTTGTAATTTTTGTCCTTTTTTTAAATTTTTTAAAATTTCCAAACTATTTTCTTCTGATTTATCCACATTTTGCTCATTTTCTGTGGATTCTTGATTTTGTTTTTCATCTTTTTTCTGGTCTTTTTTTGTTTCATTTGATTTTGCAATTTCTAAATATCCAGGATTTATACAAACTTTTTCACTAGCATAAAATGTTTCATTTTCTACATTTACAGTTACTTGAATTTTATTAAATTCTGCTGGTGGATAGAAAATTGCTAAAAATCTTTTTACTATAAGTTTATAAATTTGTTTATGTAGTTCTGGCAATTTATCATAATTTTCATACCCTTGTCCTGTTGGAATTATAGCATAGTGGTCTGTTATTTTGCTGTCATTTACATATTTTGTTTTTGCTAGATTATTTGTTGGATATTTTTCATCTATCATTTTCTTTATATATCCTTGAACTTCTTCATCTTTATATCCTCTTGCTAAACCATTTAGATTTTTAGAAATTTCCTTTGCAACTGCTGTTGATAAAACTCTTGCATCAGTTCTTGGATATGTTACTAATTTCTTTTCATATAAATTTTGAATAACATCTAATGTTTCATCTGGTTTTATTTTAAATCTTTTTGTACATTCATTTTGAATTTCTGCTAAGTTGAATAATAATGGTGCATTTTCTTTTTGTTTTGATTTTTTTAGTTCTGTAATTGTTGCTTCTTTTCCTTGAAGTGAAACAATAAAATCTCTTGCTTTTTTCTCATCTTTAAATCCTGTTTCGTTATATAATAGAGGTGATTCGAAAACTTTTGATTTTTCGTTTACCTTCCATTCTGCTTTAAATGATGAATTTTCCTCTCCAAAGCTACCTACTATTTTATAATATTTTGTTTTTACAAAGTTTCTTATTTCTCTTTCTCTTGATACTATCATACCTAAAACGCATGTCATAACTCTACCTACTGAAATTGAGGCTTTTTCTTCATTTATTTTATTTGCTAAACTTCTTCCTTGTGTTATTGATAATAATCTTGAAAAATTGATTCCTATTAAATAATCTTCTTTTGCTCTTAAATATGCACTATCTGATAAGCTGTCATATTCAGATTGGTCTTTTGCTTCTTTTATTCCTCTTAATATTTCTTCTTCTGTTTGAGAATCGATCCAAACTCTTTTTAATTTTGCATCAGGATTTGGATGTGCCATCATTAGTACTAATCTTTGTATGTATTCTCCTTCACGCCCTGAGTCTCCTGCATTATAAATTACTTCTATATCTTCTCTTTGCATTAAGCTTTGTACTACATTAAATTGATTTTGTACATTTGGTATTATTTCATATTTCCATTCTTTTGGTATAAATGGAAGTGTGTCTAATCTCCAAAATTTTAATTTTTCATCATACTTTTCTGGATAGCTCATCGTGACTAAATGTCCTACACACCAAGTGATTATCCACTCATCTGATTCTAGATAGCCATTTTTTCTATTTGTATTTATTTTTAATGCTTTTGCAAATTCCATTGCAACTGATGGCTTTTCTGTTATTAATAATTTTTTGTCCATTTAATTTAATCATCCTTTTTCTTCTAGATATTGTTTTACTTTTTCATATATTTTGTTATATCTTTCCATAGTTTCTTTATCATTAAATATGAATCTTTTATATATTTCATCATAATATTTATTTTCTTTTATGATTTTATATGTTTCTTTAAAATTCAAATCATATGCATACGCAAAATGGCATACAAGTAAATCAGCACTTGTTTCTCTTTTAGTATAATCTATTTTTTTATCTTCCATAAATTCTCTATAGATTTCATCTGTTATTTTGTCATTAGATAAATCATCTTTTTCCCATGCAGCTTGTTTATCTTCAAAAGTTAAAAGATATAAAATATCTGTTTTATCAGCATCTCTTATTATTTTGGCATGCAATTTTTCTCTTTCAGTTAGCCCTTCTTGAATAGTTGTTTTGTTATGATTTAATATTGATAATTTTATGATTTCATCAAATTTTGTATCTTCAATAAAATCTCTAATTAATCCTTCTTCAAATAATATTTTTGCTCCTAATTCTCCATGATTTACACTGTTTTTATCTACAAAAGTATGATATCTTTTTATTTGTTCAAATCTTCCTATATCGTGCAATAGTCCTATTAGTTCAGCTAGTTTCACATCTTCTTCATCTAAATTTAAGTTTTCAGCTAATTGTTTTGCAATTTGTGAAACTCTTTCAATATGTGCTATTTTTAATTTTACTTTTTTATCATTTGGGTCATAATTTTTTACATATTCTTTAAATGCTTTTTTGGCTTTTATTATATCAATTGACATTATTATTCCTCCATTTGCTTTTATATTATAATTATTTATATCACTTGTTTTGTATTCTATCATATAAGATTTTATTTTTAAAGTGATATTTCTAATTTTTTTAAAATCCCTTGAAACTGTGGTATTTTTGTTATATAATACTATTCATGAATAATACAAAATGAAGGAGAGAATTACTATGGCATATAATTTTAAAGAAGTAGAAAAAAAATGGCAAGATAAATGGGAAAAAGAAGGAACATTTAACGCAAAAAATGATTACACAATGAAAAAATGGTATGGACTTATTGAATTTCCTTATCCATCAGGACAAGGATTACATGTTGGACATCCTCGTAGCTATACAGCATTAGATATTATTGCAAGAAAAAGAAGATTACAAGGTTACAATGTTTTATTTCCAATAGGATTTGATGCATTTGGTTTACCTGCTGAAAACTATGCAATTAAAACAAATGTACATCCAAAAATAACAACAGCTCAAAATATAGCTCATTTTACAGAGCAATTAAAATCTTTAGGATTTTCTTTTGATTGGTCTAGAAAAATAGATACAACAGACCCAGAGTATTATAAATGGACTCAATGGATTTTTATTCAATTATATAAACATGGTTTAGCATATAAAGCTACTATGCCTATCAATTTCTGTACAGGTTGCAAAGTTGGATTAGCAAATGAGGAAGTTGTTAATGGTGTTTGTGAAAGATGTGGAAGTCCTGTTGTTCAAAAAGAAAAATCTGAATGGATGCTTAAAATTACTGATTATGCACAAAGATTGATTGATGATTTAGATGATGTTGACTTTTTAGATAAAATTAAAACTCAACAAAAGAACTGGATTGGTAGGTCTGAAGGTGCAGAGGTTGATTTTAAAATTTCTGGAATGGATAAGACTTTAAAAGTTTATACTACAAGACCTGATACACTATTTGGTGCAACTTATATGGTTATATCCCCTGAACATCCTATTTTAAAAGAATTACATGATAAAATCGAAAATATCGATGAAGTTGAAGAATATCAAAAACAAGCAAGTTTAAAATCTGCATTTGAGCGTTCTGAATTAAACAAAGAAAAAACTGGTGTTGAAATTAAAGGAATTAAAGCTATAAATCCATTAACTAATGAAGAAATTCCAATTTGGATTTCTGATTATGTTTTAATTACTTATGGTACTGGTGCAATTATGGCAGTTCCAGCACATGATACTCGTGATTATGAATTTGCTAAGAAATTCAATTTACCAATTGTTCAAGTTGTTGATGGTGAAAATGTAGATTTATCAAAAGAAGCATTTACAGATGTTTCAACTGGTAAAATGATAAATTCAGGATTTTTAAATGGATTAGAAGTAGCAGATGCTAAAAAGAAAGTAATTGAATATTTAGAAGAAAATAAAATTGGAACTAAAAAAGTTAATTATAAATTACGCGACTGGGTATTCTCTCGTCAAAGATATTGGGGAGAACCAATTCCAATGGTTTATTGTGAAGAGTGTGGTTGGGTTCCAATTGATGAAAAAGATTTACCTTTAAGATTACCAGAAGTTGAAGAATTTACACCTGGTGAAAATGGTGAATCACCTTTGGCTAAGCAAACTGACTGGATTAATACAACTTGTCCACATTGTGGCAAACCTGCTAAAAGAGAAACAGATACAATGCCTCAATGGGCTGGTTCTTCTTGGTATTTCTTAAGATATATGGATCCACATAACTCAGATAACTTAGCATCTGAAGAAGCTCTAAAATATTGGGGGCCTGTTGATTGGTATAATGGTGGTATGGAACATACTACATTGCACTTATTGTATTCAAGATTCTGGCATAAATTCTTATATGATATTGGAGTTGTTCCAACTAAAGAACCATATCAAAAACGTACTTCACATGGTATGATTTTAGGAACAAATGGTGAAAAAATGTCTAAATCTAAAGGAAATGTTATTAATCCTGATGATATCGTAAAAGAATTTGGTGCTGATACATTTAGAGTTTATGAAATGTTCATGGGTCCATTTGATCAAGTAGCTGCATGGTCTATGGAAAGTATTCGTGGATGTGGAAAATTTTTAGACAGAGTTTGGAATATGCAAGATATGTTAGTAGATGGTGATACATATTCTAAAGAAGCTGAAAAAATGATGCATAAAGCTATTAAAAAAGTTTCTCAAGATATAGAAGAAATGAAATTTAATACTTGTGTTTCTACATTTATGACAATGGTTAATGAATTTTATAGATTAAAGAAAATAAATAAAGCTGAATTTAAAACATTTTTAACTTTATTAAATCCATTTGCTCCACATATTACTGAAGAGCTTAATAAAATAGCAGGATTTGAAGCTGATGTTTCTTCTTATAGTTGGCCAGAATATGATGAGGCTAAAACAATTGATGATGAAATCACTTTACCTATTCAATTTAATGGAAAATTAAAAACTACGATTTCTATTAGTTTAGATGAAGATGAGACTTCAGTAAAATCTAAAGTACATGAGGCTATTGATTCTAAATTAGATGGTAAAACTATTGTTAAAGAAATATATGTTAAGAATAAAATTTATAATATTGTTGTAAAATAATTTTTTATTATAATTTTTTACCCTATTGAATTGAAAAGTTCAATAGGGTTTATTTTTTGGATTAAAACGCATGAACTTTTGAATTTAAATAATAGATTTCATCAGAGTGTCTGTCTAATTTGTTTTCATGTTTATCTAAAATTTTCTCAATTGATTCAAATCTTTCATTATGTGATGCAACTCCATCTAATAAAGCTCCCAGTTTTTCACCGTGCTCTATTTCAATTTTAGCAACTGTTTGACTTAAACTTCTTAAATCGCTTTTCATCTCTTCTTGTTGATTTTCTAAGTTCTCTACTCTTTCAAGTATTTCTTCTTGTCCTGTCTTTAAGTCTAATAATATTTGGTCTCTTTCTTCCTGTCCTTTGAATAATTTTTCTTGCCCTTTGAATAATTCTTCTTGCCCTTTGAATAATTCTTCTTGCCCTTTGAATAATTCTTCTTGTCCTTTGAATAATTCTTCTTGTCCTTTGAATAATTCTTCTTGTCCTTTGAATAATTCTTCTTGCCCCTTCTTTAAGTCTAATAATATTTGATCTCTTTCTTCCTGTCCTTTGAATAATTCCTCTTGTCCATTCTTTAAGTCTAATAATATTTGATCTCTTTCTTCCTGTGTCATATTTCTTCCTCCTTCCTTTTAATATTCAGTCAAATAAATCTAAATAACTGTGTTACTATTATACAATATTACCTCATCAGTGTCAATAAAAACTTTTCGACAAATTTCGACTTCTAAATCATATCCAATAAAATGAAAAATGTAATTTTAATGTAACATAATTTTAATATTTTTGTAACATATATTCACTTTTTTTATTGTATAATATATTTAGTAAAATTTTAAGGAGTTACAAATGAGTATAGAATCAGATTTAAGAAAAGATGGAATTGAAGTAATTAAAAAATTAGATACTTTAAGAGTAAATTCAATAGCAAGAACTGTGTCTATAAGTCTTTGCGAGACATTTCCTGATTTTAATCTTAATCAAAATGATTTATTTATAAAATTATCAAGATTAGATATGTATATTGCAAAAATGCCTGAAGGCATGGCGGAAGCAAATTATTTTTATAAAAATTGTTCTATATATTTTAATAGTCGTATTGATGATGATGATTTAGAAGAATTTGCAATACACGAATGTATCCATTATATTCAAGAAGTTAAAGATAAAAGAAATTATTTATTACGTATGGGACTTTGTGATTATACAGAATTTAAAATATATGGTCTAGGACTAAATGAAGCTGCTGTTCAACTTATGGCTTCAAAAGTATTATCAATTCCAAAAGAATATGTTAAATATTATAATATTTCTTTTGAGACTAATAGTCCTACATATTATCCATTAGAATGTTGTTTAGTGAACCAACTTGGCTTTTTAGTGGGTGAAGATCTACTTTTTGAAAGTACTATAAATAGTAATGATAATTTCAAGAAAAAAATGATTGAGCTTACAAGTTATAAATCATTTATGGAAATACAAAATTCTATTGATGATATTTTGTCAGCTGAAGAAGAAATTATAAAAATTAATAATAAAATTATTCAAGTTGATGATAGAAATAAAAAAGTCGACAATATGATTAAAAAAATAAATTCTTTAAAGAAAGATATTACTTCTACTTTTATAAAAACTCAGAATCTTATTATTTCTAGCTATTTTGATAAAGCTTTTAATAATATTACTGATTTAGAGGGTGTTGAAAATTATAGAAGAAAGCTGTATAATTTTAAAGATTATTTAGGTTCTACTGAAGGATATACTTATTTTAATGATTACTATGTTGATAAAATGGTTGATTTAGAAGATAAATATAATTTACTTGAAAATGATATAAGTGATAGTTCTTTATATTTGGTAAAAAGAAAAGAGTCTAAAATTTTAGAATTTTTTAAATATATTAGAAAGATTTTTATACAAAAGAAAGAAGCAAAGAGAGAAACAGGGATTCAAGACTAAAAATCCCTGTTTTTTCTCTTATTTTAAATATTCTTTAATGCTATTTGCCGCATCTCTTCCAGAGCGTGCAGCCCATGCTACTGTTCCTTTACATCCTGCTAAATCTCCTCCTGCAAATATTTTTGGATTAGAACTTTGATAGTTTTCATTTATATATATATTTCCCCATTTATTCAATGTAAGTCCTAATTCAAGTACTTCGTCTGATACCATACTTCCAAGTGCCATTACAACATAATCTGTATTTATTTCATAATTACTTCCTTCAATATTTACTGGAACTGCTCTTGTTTCCCCTTCTCTTTGTACTAATTTTGTTTTGATTAATTCTAGTTTTTCTACTTTTTGATTTCCTTTTATTTCTACAATATTGTTTTGGAATAAAAATTTAATTCCTTCTTCTTTTGCTTCTGCTATTTCTTTTACTTCTGCTGGCATTTGTTCTTCTGCTCTTCTATATATAATATTTACTTCTTTTGCTCCGTAATCTTTTTATAGTTCTAGCACAGTCCATGGCAACATTTCCGCCACCAATTACAGATACTGTTTTTCCTTCATAATTTGGATGTGTATTATATTCTAGAAGTTCATTTCCTCCATATACTCCTTCTAAATCTTCGCCTTTGACTCCCATTTTTGCTGGTTTATTTGCTCCCATACTTAAGAAAATTGCATCATAGTTTTGTTCTAATTCTTCTAACTTCAAATTTTTTCCAAGTACTTTATTATATTCTACTTTTATTCCTAAATCTAATATCCTATTTACTGTTTCTTTAACTGTTTCTTTTGATAATCTAAATTCTGGTATTCCATGCACTAGTAATCCACCTAGATAATCATATTTTTCATAAATAGTGACATCTAGCCCATCTTTTGTTAAAAATGCGGCACATGTTAATCCTGCTGGTCCTCCACCTATTATTGCTATTTTTTTATTTGTTAAATCTGGACTTTCTTGCTTTTCTATTACATCTTTTAAACTATATCCTTCTTCAACAGCTTTTTGAAAAATAAAATTCTCAATGTCTCCTATACTTACTGGTTCTCCTTTTATTCCTCTTACGCAACTTCCTTGGCATTGTTTCATATGTGGGCATATTTTTCCGCACACACCAGGTAACACTGTTGTTTCTGATAATATTTTGTATGCTGCTTTATAATTTTCTTCTTTTACTGCTTTTATAAATTCTGGTATATTGTTGTTTAGTGGGCATCCTTTTTGTGAACATGGTTTTATTTTGCAGTTTAAACAATAATTTACTTTTTCTTCTATTTCTTTCATTTTTATTTCATCCCTTCATGTCCCAAGAGGAACGGTTCTTTTTGGGACATGTCCCATTTGTGCCTGTCCCAAATGGGACATTTTTTTCATTTATTATTTTATTACAAAAGGAATAAGTAGTCAATTAAACTGACTACCTATTTAAATATAATGTTCATCTTCATCTATACATTTTGGAATTCTGGAAAGAAAAATCATATTTTTACTTTTTCTTTTAAGTTCTTCTTCAGTTATATCTATAAATCCTCTTTGTTCATCATCATATATGTAATATATTTTTTTATTATCAAGATTTAGTTCACTTATTATTGAATATTTTTTCTCTCCATTATCATTGTAGTAAAATTTATATTCACTTCTTTTCATGTTTTCGTTTGGTGTTAAAATTTCTGTAAATATGTATCTATAATAATCAGATAACTCAGGCATTTCCATTTTTTCTTTTTCTGGCATATTATTTTTTATATGTTGATATATAAAATCAACTTTATAAGATAATATCGTATCTTCTTTTAATGTGTCTATTTTTGTATTTGGATAATTTTGAACTATATAATTTTTAAAATTACTATCATCTTTCATTTCTCTCTTTAGCATTTCTATTATATCATCCATATATATATCATTTTTGCAATATCCTAGTTTAGTATCTATTCTTTTCGTTTCCTCATCATCTATAGTATCACATTTACTATTTGATGGTAATATTATATCTTTTTTTCCAAATGATTTTGTAGAAAAGCCTTTTTGAATGTTTTTCATATCATTTATTATGTCTAGGCAAAAGTTTTTATTTTCAATTTCTACAATGACATCAACATGATTTATTTCTCCTTTTTCAATACCAATGCAATATGCTTTTATTCCAATTTTGTTTAATACTTCGCATAGTATTTCAGCAGCCTGTTTACAAACTATTCTTACTTTATTTTTATATTCTCCTTTTTCTATTCTGTCTACTGTTATCTCTTCATCATAAATATCTTGAAGTGTTTTATCATCTTCTGTATAAAAAAAATCAAGATTATAACTAAATATTTTTCCTAGTTCTAAATATATGTATCTTGTTTTTTCTAATTGAGATAATCCTTCTGGCATATTTTCAATCATTTCATTTATACTAATCATAAAAATTATTCCACCTTTATATTTTATTTAGTTCATTGGTTACTAATTTCAAATCATTTATAAAATCCACTTTTTTAGTTTCATCTCTTAGCAATGCTGCAGGATGCCAAGTTGGCATATACTTAATACCTTTCTTTTCTACCCATTTGCCTCTTGAAGCAGTAATTCCATATTCTTTTCCTAAAATATTTTTTAATGCCACACTTCCTAATAAAACTATTATTTTAGGTTTTACAAGCATTACTTGGTTTCTTAAATAGTTTAAGCATGCAAATGCTTCATCATCTTCAGGATTTCTATTTGCTGGTGGTCTACATTTAACAACATTTGCAATATAAACTTCTTCTCTTTTTATTCCAACAATTCCAAATGCCATATTCATAAGTTTACCTGCTCTTCCAACAAAAGGCTCGCCTTGAGCATCTTCATCTGCTCCTGGTCCTTCTCCTATGAACATAATTTCAGCATTTTTGTTTCCTGTTCCGAATACTATGTTTTGTCTTGTTTTGCATAATTTACATTTGTTACAATTTATAATTGATTTTTCTAATTCTTCCCATGTTTCAAACATTTTTTACACAACTTTCTATTAATTCTATTTTTACTTCTTTACTTGTATCTATTTTAGCTTTTGTACCTATTGGAATTACTGTTTTTGTTTCTGTATGTCCAAAATTATTTGATTTGATAATTGGAAATTTATATTCATCTCCAAAAACATCCATTATAATTTTTTCTAATGCTATTCCACTTTCGTGTTCATAATTGCCTATCCATAGTCCTTTTATTTTATCAAATACTCCATTTTGTTTCATATAATATAAAAAATTATTTGCTAAGGCTGGATCTGTTTCAAATCCTAATTCTTCTAAAAATAAAATTTTATCTGTGAAATCTATTGAGTATTTTCCTGAAACCATGCTTCTAGTTAAACTTAAATTTCCTCCAATTAATTCTCCTTCTGCTATTCCTTCTTGTATAGTATAGTATTTTTCTTCTGGTTCTCCTATTTCTAGACTACCTTCCACAAATCTTTTTATTGCCTCTTTATAGCTATAATTAGTCTCATCTGTTGCTATTGTTTTAAAGTTTGTCCCACTAAATGTTACTAAGCCTGTTTTTTCTGTAATCACATTTGTTAATGATGTTATATCACTATATCCACAAAAAATTTTAGGATTTTGTTTTATCAATTCATAATCTAAATATTCAAAAACAGAATTCGAATTATTTCCACCTTTTGCACACCATATCATTTTTACTTCTTTGTCTGCAAACATATCATTTATATCTTCTGCTTTTTCTTTTGCTGTGCTACTGTATCCATTTGTATTTGAAAATATATTTTTGGAATATTTAACTTTAAATCCATCTTTTTCAACAATTTTTCTTGCTTGTTCTAATTCTTCTATATTTTCTCCAATTATTGGATCAGATGGTGCAATTATTCCTATTGTATCTCCTTTTTTTAATCTTTCAGGTAAAATCATAATTTCCTCCATTTTTTATTAATATATTCTAAAAGTTAATTATTTATATTTTGAAATGAATTGTGGGGACCGTTCAAAAATTCTCAAAAGTTTAACAAACTTTTGTTAGAATTTTTAGAATGGGGATAATGAAAAAATATAAATAATTAACTTTTAATAATATTATTTTAATGAAATTAATGCAGTAGATAATCCATACCCTTGCTTTTCAACTCTATAAGAATGTATTAAATCTGAATTACATACACTACAAATTCCACTATCTATAATATTTTCTGGTTTTAATCCTTTTTGTTTTAGTATTATTTTGTTAATTAAAACTGTATCTATATTCCATTTTTCATGTGTCTGTTGTTTTTCCATTATATCTATTGATTCTAAAATTTGCAAGTCTTCAAATTCTTTTCCAAACATTTCTTTTACATCTTTGTCAACTTCAAAGTGGCATTTTCTTATACTTGGACAAATACAGCATATAATATCTTCTGGTTTGCAATTAAATTCTTTTTGCATTTTTTCTACTGTTTTTACTGATATTCTTTGCAATGTACCTTTCCATCCAGAGTGAACATTTGCAATTGTTTTTGTAACTGGGTCAAAGAATAACAATAAAATACAATCTGCATTTGTTGTTGATAACATTAAATTTTGTTTATTTGTTATCATTCCATCTGTTTCTTTATATTCTTCTAAATTTATGTCCATAAATTCTGTATTGATTTTTGCTTCTACAATTTTGATATTGTCTGTATGTTCTTGATTGGTTTTTACTATGTTTTTATAGTCTGTTCCCAAAGAATCACATATTTTTTTATAAGAATCTATTGCTTTTTCATATTCATTTTGTGGTAAAGCTTCTTTGTTTATCTTGGCTGTTCTAAAATTCAAATCTGTTCCTAAAGAATATGCATGTGTAATTATGTTGTCATATTCTAGTAATTTTCTAAATTGTAAATATTGAACACCATCTTTTATGATATGTATAACATTTTTATTACTTAAATCTCTCAATATAATCCCCCTAAATGTATATATCTTTTAATTCATAATATTTTCTTCATTTGTTCCCCTTTTTCCCCGTTATCACTTATATTATTAAAATTTATAGAGTAGCCAAGCGTTTGTAAATACTTTTATTTTATGCAACGAATTGTGGGGACCACGCTAGAAACTGTTAGGAACGTATGTGACTTACAGTTTCTTACATGGGGATAGTGAAATAAAATAAAAGTATTTACAAAGGTAGCTTGGCGGCTTATTCATGTATAGACATTTTCTTTATTATATCATCTTTTGATTTGTTGTCTATATAATTATAATCATTCCCGCAAAGTCTTGTATCAAATCCACATATTGCCTTATATGAACAATATTTACAAGGTTTCTTACCATTTTTATTATATGGTTTTACTGCAATATTTCCCCTTAAAATTTCTTTTGATATTTGCTTTATTGTTCTATAAATATAATCTTGCAAAATTTTAAATTCTTCTTTATTAACACCATTTGTCTTTCCTTCAGAAATTTCACCTGAGGTTTTAATATTTGCAGGTATATATTTTGAATATCCACTTTTTAGCTGTTTATCTTGCATTTGAATCACTTTAACATCTGCCAAAATTAAGCCTTTCATTTTGAAATTTTTTCTAAGTTCATCTTCAATTTGTTCTTCTGATATTCTTGTACTTGATTTTACCATATGTTCTAAAAGTCCAAAATATAGCACACCTGCTGGCAATAAATCTTCTTCTTTGCACACTGCATCCATATATGTTAAAAGTTGTATTTGTAATCCTGCATAAACTTCGTTTAAGTCAATATTTTTTGCTGATGATTTATAATCAATTATTCTTAAATATTTTCCATTATCAGAGTTAGCTGTATCTATTCTGTCTATTTTTCCTGTTATTTCAACTTTTTTGCCATCTTCTAGTTGTATTAATATAGGCTTATATGTTCCTTTTTTTCCAAATTCTATTTCTGTTCCTTCTATATTAAAATCACTATAAACTAATCCTTCAATTATGTATTTTAAAGCTTTTGCTACAATTCTTTTTAATCTATTTACCAAAACTTTATATTTCGCAGTTGCAACAAATGTGTATTTTTTGCCCATATCTAGTTTTTCTTCTATTACTTTATTTACAAGCTCTTGGACCTTTTCTTCATCTGTTACCAATTCTGCTAAATTAATATTTTCTTGTTGTACTTTTTTGAAGAATTCATCTATTGCTTCATGCATAAATGAACCTGTGTCAAAATTTTGTACTTTTAATTCTTCTTTTTCTTTTAGTCTTAATCCATATTGTAAATAGTATGAAAATGGGCATTGTGCAAATCTTTCTAGTTTTGATACACTTGTATTTAATGTGTTTCCATATAATTTTTCTATTGTTTCTTTTTTGATATTTTCTGGAATATTTGTATAGTCTATTCCTTTCAAATCCTTTTGTAGCATATCATTCCATTCATTTTGTTGTTTATAATATTGATATATTGTGTACCATATATGTTCAACTTCTTTATTATTTTTTAATGATGATATATTTTCTAATAGTTCTTGATATGTCATCATTTTATTTGTGATTTCATAATTTTTATTGATTACATCACTTTCTTCTTTTAGCTCTGGGAAAATCTTTTTTATTTTATTTATCATCATAGATGGTCTTAATGATTTTCCTTCTGTTTCAGATGATGCATATGATAAATATAGCCTATTTTCTGCTGTTGTAAATGCTTTGTAAATATTGAAGTTTTCTTCATATAAATTTTCTATTGTTCCTTTTGCAAGTTCTATTCCGTCATTTTTTAATATTTCTCTGTCTTTATCTCCAAAAAATCCTTCTGCTTTATTTATGCTTGGAAAACTTCCATCATTTAATCCTATTATAAAAATTGTATTAACTTTGTGACTTCTTGACCTATCTACATCTCCTACTATTACCTGGTCTTGTGTTCCTGGTATTTTACCAAGTTCGCTGTTTTTTAGTCCTGTTCTTAGTATTTGTGTATATTTTTCAATACTTAATTTTTCATCTCCAAATATTAGAACCATTTCATCAAATATGTCTAATATTATTTTATAACTTGCTATATATTCGTTTGCTAAATCTATTTGTCCTATTTCTTGTAATTCATTTATTTTCTCATTTATTTTGATTTCAATGTTCTGTTCCTGCAAAAATTCATAAATTGCTTTTGTTGTTTCTTTTACTGTTCCAAATTTTTTCTTTAATTCTAATAATGGCTCAATTATTTGTTTTCTTAAAGTATTTAAGTAATCTATTTCTTCTTTTGTTTGATCATTTATTCCATATGTAAAATCGTTTTTCCATTTATTTTGCTTTATTCCCCATTTGGTACAGTAATTTTCTAGTTTAAAAATATCATCTTCTTCTAATTCAGAAAATCCAATTTTTAAATAATTAAATACCGCTTCTTTTGAAAAATTGTTACTAAAAATTTCAAATATTGAAAGCAAATATTGAACAATTATATTTTGGTTTAAATCTCTTTTTTCATCAATAAATACTGGGATATCATATTCAGCAAAAATACTTCTTACTAGGCTAGAATATGTGTCTATATTTTTTGTAATTACTGATATATCTCTATATCTTAAATTTTTATCTCTGACCAATTTTGTAATTTCTTTGGCAACATTTTCAATTTCAGAATACTGATTTTTTGCCAAAAATAGATTTATATTTTGTGGTTGTTTGTTATATTTTTTTACTCTTGTGCTAAAAATATTTTTTTCTAAATGTTGCAGTTCTTCTGATTTAAAACGTGACTGTTCTTTCAAAAAAATTGGTTCTTCTAATTTTAAATTTTCTTCTTTTACTAAACTTAATATTTTTGATACTGTAATTTTATTAGAGTAAAATATGTCTGTATCTGGGTTTAAGCTTGGATCTAAGCTATCTGTGCACACTGTAATTGTAACTTGTTTTGCTATCTTAATGAATTTTTTTAATATTTCGTATTCTTGATATGTGAAACCTGCAAATTCATCTATGTAAATTATGCTATCTTTAACAAGGTCAGTATTTTCTATATTTTGGCTTAATAATGTTAATAAATCTGTGTCTTCTATATACTCACCTTGAAGTTTCTGCTCAAAATTTTGATAAATTAAAAGCATATCTTTTAATTTTGTTTTTAAATATTTGTCTTGTACTTTTTCTATTTCTTCTTGTAAGTTTTCTGGTTTTACTCC
Organism: uncultured Clostridium sp.; assembly: GCA_945877035.1. GTDB lineage: Bacteria > Bacillota > Clostridia > TANB77 > CAG-508 > CAG-269. The sequence continues at coordinate 79,068 of CAMCQH010000003.1, forward strand.
ATGTTTTTTGAATTCAGTAATTGCTGTCATTGATAAATCTATGTTTTCATCAGACTTGCTTAAAAATTTTAAATCTTTTTTATATTGATTTAAAATTGAATAAATAAGCATAGATTTACCACATTTAGTTAATTGTGTTTGATTACATCCACCAATTTCTTGCAATACCCTATGTGCCATTCTGCTTAATGTTATTACTTCTGCATTTAATACTGCATTTGTATCAATAGCATCCATTAATTTTCTCTCTGCTGTAAAGGAGAATTGTTCTGGTGTTATTATATATATTTTCTTTTCTTTTTTTATTAATTTTGCTATTTCTTTAAAGCAGTATTCACTTTTTCCACTGCCTGATTTTCCATATATTATTCTTAGGCCCATAATTTTCTCCCTTCGATTATTTTGGAGGTTGGAGGTCAGAAGTTAGAGGTTAGAGGTTAGAGTTTAGAGGTTGGAGGTTGGAGGTCAGAGGTCAGAAATTCTTTTCCTACCTTCTACTTCCCAAACCTCTACTTCACTAACCTCCATTTCACTTACCTCTATTTATCTAATTTTCTCTTCTCCAATAAAATAAATATTGCTGTGCTAATCCTTTTAAATTTCCAAATTTTTCATCAGCTAATTTTTCTATTTTGGTTTTACTCACCTTTGCCTCATCAGCTTCTTTTATGTATAAATCATTCATTACACGTCTTACCCATACATCAATTGGAAATACATCAAATCTTTTTAAATCTGAGAATAAAAGAATACAGTCTGCAACTTTTGGTCCTACACCTGAAAGTTTTAGTAATTCTTCTCTTACTTCTTGTGTGTTAGGATTATTTCTTAATTTTTCTAAATCTACTTCTTTGTTTAATATCATTTTTGTAGTTTCATATAATCTTATATCTCTAAATCCTAGTCCCAATTTTCTATATTCCTCTACTGTTACATCTTTTAATTGTTCTGCTGTTGGAAATGTATAGTATTTTTGACCGTTCCACTCTATTTCATTTCCATATTTTTGTGATAATCTTTCAATTATTCCTTTTATTCTTGGAATATTATTGTTGGCAGATATTATAAAAGATATTATTGTTTCCCACAAATCTTGGTTTAATATTCTTATTCCTTTTCCATATTCTATACTTGTTTTTAAGTATTCATCTATGTTTGATAATTTTTGTTTTATTTCTTTATAATCTGTATTTAAGTCAAAATAATATTCTATTAATTCTTTTATATCTGTATCACATTTTCCTGTAAAGATAATGTTTTCATTTTCTTTTTTGACATTTATAATTGCATTTTTTATTACTCCTGTGTAACTTCCATCATCTTGTTCGTTCCATCTAAAACATTGTCCACATTCAAATATGTCTTTTAGCTCAAATGAATCTTGATTTTTCAATATATATTTTTGTTCTTGCACTTTTCTCACCAAAAATATTTTATCATTTTTGGTATAATTATTCAATATTTCTATTGAATTTAGTTCTTTTTTGAGCTACAGTTCAGTATTAATTTTATATTTTTACTTAAACCCCAAGCCTACTACTTCTCTTGCATTTGCAATGATGATGAAGCTTTTGGGGTCTATTTTTCTAGCAGTTTGTTTCACTCTGGCAACATCTCCTCTTGATGCTGCACACATTAATACTGTTTTGTGTTCATTTGTGTACATGCCTTTTCCAAATAATCCTGTTGTGCCTCTTCCTACTTTGTCTCCTATTTCTTCTGATATCTCTTCACTCTTATTTGATATTATAATTACTAATTTTGTAAAATATATTCCTTCAAAAATTATATCTATCATCTTTCCCATTAAATATATAGCAATTGCTGAATATAAACCTATTTCTATTTCTTTAAAAAATAAAATATTTAATCCTACGATTATTGTATCAACTATTATTATTACATTACTTGTTCTTATATTGGGATTATATTTTCTTACTAACATGCTTATTAAATCTGAGCCACCTGTTGATGAGTTTACTTTTAAAATTATTGCTGTTCCTAGTCCTATTATAATTCCTCCGTAGATACATGCTAAAAACCTATCTTGTGTTAGTGGTGTTAGCTTATCTAAAATGTCTATGGACATTGAAAATGTTGTTGTTCCTATAATGGATTTTATAAGAAAGCTTTTTCCTAGTTTATATCCTGCAAATAAAAATAGTGGTATATTAAGTAGTAGTATTGTAGTTCCCATTGGGATTTTTAAAAAATAGTATGTTATTGTTGCAATTCCTGAAAAGCCTCCTGATGATAGTTGGTTTGGAAGTAAGAATAGTGAGGTTGCTATTGCCATTGTAAAAGCTCCTATTATTGTGCCTATTACCTCTATTGAAATATTTTTTATTTTTTTCCATTGTATGTTCATAAAATCACCTAAAATTACCGATAATATTATTAAAGTTTTAAAAATAATTTTATGTCCGTGCAGAGTAATAGTTTTTTATTATGCGAAAAGCTCGTGGGGACCAATAAATGCTGTTAAACGCTTTAGCGTTGTTACAGCATTATTGGGAAGGTTTGAGCAAAATAAAAAACTATTACTCGTTGCAGGACAATATAAATCAAAATTAAACTTTAATAATATTATCGGTAATTTTTGGTGATTTTATTCTTTATTTTCTTCTAAAAAATCATTATATGTTTTTGTTACTTCTATTTTAGATTTTCCTTGTTTTATTTTTTCATCTTGTTTAACAATTAAGTCAACTTCATATGTATCTTTTAATTTAATAACATTTTCTTTTTTATGTCCAATTACATTATTAGCATCTATTGGATTTACAGTAACCTCAACCTCTTTAACTTTTACATTTAATTTTTTTATTTTTTCTACTATTGCATCATACCACATACTTGATTCTACTAGTTGTCCAAATGCTGGGTGGAATGGTCCGGCTACTACTTCACTTTCTTTGTTGCCTGGATTACATATTTCGTCTGTATTTTGAAGTCCAACTCTTATTACCTCAATTTTTTTATCTGTGAACATTCTTACTAATTGTTTGCATGATTCTACAGCTTGTACTATAGATAATGGTTCATATATGCCCTCATTATATTCTTTTTCTAGTTTTGTTCCTTTTATTACTAAAACTGGATATATTCTTACCATTTTCGGTTTTAATTTTATTAAAGCCTTTGCTGTATTTATTTCATCTATTCTATTACTTTCAGGCAAGCCTACCATCATTTGATGTCCTAAATTAAATCCATACCATCTTATTAATTTTGATGCTTTTTCTACATCTTTAAATGTATGCCCTCTGTTGGCTCTTCCTAATATGTAATCATTTGCTGACTGAACACCTAATTCTATTGTTTTTACTTTGTATTTTTTTAGTCTTTTTAATATTTCTTTATTGATATAATCTGGTCTTGTTGATATTCTTATACTATCAACTTCTCCTTTTTCTATGTATTCATATGCAACTTGTAATAGCTCTTCTTGAACATTTTCATCAATTCCTGTAAAACTCCCTCCGAAAAAAGCTATTTCTTTTTTAGCATCTTTATCTTTTATATTTTTTAAAAAATTATCTATTATTTTTTTAGCTTCTTCTTTTGTTACGTTTTTCTTTTGACCACTTATTGATTTTTGATTACAAAATATACAGTCATTTGGGCATCCTAAATGTGGTACAAATACTGGAATTACATATTCTTTGTTCATATTCTCCCCCTCTAATTAATTTTCAAGAGCTTTTTTTGCAGCTTGCATTTCAGCTTCTTTTTTACTTTTTCCTACTCCTGTTGCTAATACTTCTCCATTTAAACTTACTTCTGCTTCAAAGGTTTTATCATGGTCTGGTCCTGATTCATTTATTATTTTGTATTCTATTTTTACTTCTCCATTTTTTTGAAGTTCTTCTTGTAGTACCGTTTTATAGTCTTTTTCTCCTACGTGTTTTGTTGCTATTTCAATTTCATCTTTTAAGTTTTCTATTATGAACTTTTTCGCTGGCTCTAGTCCACCATCTATAAACATTGCTGCAATTACTGCTTCAACACTGTCTGCTAATATCGCTGGTCTTTTGTTTCCTCCTGTTATTACTTCTGATTTTCCAAGATACAAGAAATCACTAAAATTATGCAATTTTGCTATTTTATATAAACTTTTTTCACATACTACTGTTGCTCTAACTTTAGTCATTTCTCCTTCTTTTAGGTTTGTATATTTATTATACATATATTCGCTTGATACAAATTCTAATATGCTGTCTCCTAAAAATTCTAGTTTTTCATTGCTTTGTGCTGCGTGTTCGTTTGCATATGATGTGTGTGTTAGTGCTGTTTTTAATAGGTCTTTGTTTTTGAAGGTATATCCTATGTTTTTTTCTAGTTTTTCTATGTTCATTTTTCGCTCCTTTCCTTCTTTATTATATACTATTTTTGAGATTTTGCAAGGGATTTTTAAGTTTACTTGTAAAATCTTTATGGAATTTTAATCAAAAAATTAAACTAAAACACTCCAAAGTTTTTGACTTATGGAGTGTTTTGGTTTAAAATTTTATTGGGGGTAAAAAACGCTATATACATATTATCAGGTTATTAAGTATTCATCAAATATATTAAGTAATAGGAAATTTCAGTCAATAATTAATACTGCAAATAATAATTGGTTAGAAATACCTATAAAAGATGTTATTGTTAATGTTCTAGAATATTTTGATGGATTAATAAAGATTACAAATTAAATATAGAATTAAGTTAGATATAACAGTTTGCTAAAAATAAAAGTATTCAACATGAACTTATTGAGTTTTTTTGTATAAGAATGCTTAAAGTGCTTTGAAAATTAAAAAAGTAATGGTAATATCTTTGTCTTTCCAGATATTACCATTCATAAAAATTTACACAGTTATCTTGACAAACTCAAAATTCACATAGTTATCTTGACAAACTCTTCTTGTATAATTTTATATAAATAGAATTGGGCGGAATCCACCTTCGCTATAGCTGCCAGAAGTGCTAGCATTGAAACGATAACTCGTGTAGTAGCCGGAATCTCCGTATCTGCCTCCTCGAACGACACAAGGACGGCCGGAATCGCTACAGGTCTCTGTTGTCCATTCATATACATTACTTGCCATATCATATACATTACATTGCACATCTTTTGTGGTTTGGTTATTTGTTCCTGTTGATGAATATGAAGAGCTCACTCTACTTTGTCTAGAATATTTTGAATTTGTCCCACATGTTTGCAAGAATAGCGTTGCTGTATCCCATGCATAACTATTCATTAAATCACTTGTGAATGTTGTTGCATTTTGATACATATTTCTTGCTAAGTCTGCTGCTTGTATTTGTGTTACCCAGTTATATACATAATCACTTGATTTTGTTGTTAATGTTGTTAATGCTTGTCCTGCTGAGCTTCTTGCTGTTCCCGTTCTTGCCTCATATCTTCCGATATAAAATCCTCCACTTCCTGACTCTGATGCTTTTGTTTTAAAATCATTTATATCTTTTGCTGTTGTATTTCCTTTTGTTGATGTTGCTAATTCTTGATAATAAGTTTCTACTACGGCATCGTTTTGTGCTGTTGGATTTCCATTACTATCAAATGTATATCTATTCAAATTTATTGTTTTTGCATTTGCTTCTGTTTTTGCTGTATCTGTATATATTTTTCCTGTTGGTATCCATACAAATTCATTCTCATCACTATCTATTATTACTATTCCTTTATCTACTGTTGTTGCATTATTTGTCGTGTCATCTACTTTTATTTTGAATCCTGCTGGTACTGTTATTTTATTTCCATATTCATCTTGTATTGGTGAATTTACTGTTTTTGCTAGCATATAATCTGACTGAGCTTCTGCTATTGTTGTTGCTGGGTTTGTTGGTATTGATAATGGGTCTGCTGGTGGCTCTTCTGGTGTTGTTTCTGTTGTTCCCCCTGAATAAATATCTGATAATAATATTTCATATCCTTTGTCTGTTGTTATTCCTTTTATTGTTCCATCTTCTTCATAATTTATTGTTCCATAGCTTGTTAATATTGCTTCTAATTCTGCATCTGTTATACTTCCCAATGGTGGTTCTAATTGTTTTTCGTAAATATCTAATGCTATTTGTTCTTTTATGTTTGCAATTTCAGACTCCCTTTTTGCTTCATTTGCTCTTCCAAATAATCCTTGATTTGTTAATGCTGATATTGAAATTCCTGCCAATATCAATAAAATAATGATACTAATTATAAGTGCTACTAATGTTATACCTTTTCCTGTCTTAATTTTTTCATTTTTTGGTTCCTCCTTTGTTATTTTGATTTGTTCTTATTATTTATAAATTAATACAAATTTATGCATAATTTATAAAATATTCATATCGCTTTTAATTTTACATTTATCAAAAATAAAAGTCAATATTTTTTATGCAAATTGCATATTTTATTTTTATACTATTAGTTTTTGTAATATATTTTTTGATTTTTTACTATTTACAACTTATTTATGTGAGTAGTAAAAATTGATAATATATAACTAAAATTATTTTTAGCGAATGCGATTGGAGCAAGTCAATAAGTTCTTAATTACTTTTATGGAAAGAGTTCATTTTTAATGGAAGGGTGCCATAAAAGGAATTTAGAAATTATTGACTTGTGTATTGAGCCGAGGAAAAAATAATTTTATTTATATATTCTCAAGTTTTACGGCTTATTTTAAAGCTGCAAAACTATTCATTTACTTTATTAGCAAAAAATGTTATAATTTGTCTGGAGGATATAAAAATGATAGATTTATTATCACCAGTTGGTGATTTTGAATGTTTAAAAGCAGCTGTTCAAAATGGTGCAAATAGTGTTTATTTTGGAGCTAATTTATTCAGTGCTAGAGCTTATGCTTCTAATTTTAATTTAGAAAGTTTAGAAAAAGCTATTATATATGCAAAAACTCGAGGTGTAAAAACAAATTTAACACTAAATACTTTAGTTTCAGATGATGAGTTTGCTGATGCTTTTGAACTTGCTAAAAAAGCTTATGAATTTGGTATAGATGCAATTATTGTTCAAGATTTAGGATTAGCAAAACAACTAATTAAATCTTTCCCTGATTTGGATATTCATGCAAGTACACAAATGTCTATTCATAATCTGCAAGGCGTTTTAGAATTGCAAGAATTAGGGTTTAAAAGAGTTGTTTTAGCCCGTGAACTTTCTATTGAAGAAATTCAATATATTTGTCAAAATTCAGATATTGAAATTGAATGTTTTATACATGGTGCTTTGTGTATTTCTTATTCTGGACAATGTTTGTTTTCTAGTATGATCGGTGGGCGTTCTGGTAATCGTGGTAAATGTGCTCAGCCTTGTAGACTTCCATATCAATTATTAGAAAATGATAAAAAAATTGACCAAGGTCATCTTTTAAGTACCCGTGATTTATGTGGTTTAGATTTTATTCCTTCTTTGATAAATGCCGGTGTTACTTGTTTAAAAATTGAAGGTAGAATGAAAAATCCTGAATATGTTGCAACTGTCACAAGGATTTATAGAAAATACATAGATTTGGCAGAAAGTGGCGCAAAATATGTTATAGATGAAAATGATAGAAAAACTTTATTACAAGTCTTTAATAGAGGTATGTCATCTACTGGTCATCTTTCAAATGAGCCTAATAAAAATTTAGTTTTCAAAGATAAGCCTAATAATATGGGATTGTTTTTAGGAAAGGTTGAAAAATACAACAAAAATAAAGGTTATATTACTGTTAAATTGAAAGAACCTATTGAAGTTGGAGACACTATTTCTTTGGAAAATGAGGATGGTACTTATAATGTTTCTGAAGTAATGTTTAAAGATAAAAATATTAAAGAAACATCAATTGGACAAACCGTTACTATTGGGAGGATGAAAGGAAATATCAATTTAGGTGATAAAATTTATAAAATGTCGTCTAAAAAATTGAATTTATTGGCTCAAGAAAGTATCAAAGGTGAAAATAGAAAAATTGATTTAGATTGTAAGGTGATTATAAAGAAAGGTTCTCCTATTCAAATAGCTGTAACTTCTGCTAATGATTTGTCTATTTATTCTAATTTAGATATTTGCTATAAGTCAGATGTTATTCCTGAAGATGCTAAAAATAGGCCTTTAGAAAAGGATAAAGTTTTAGTCCAAATTAATAAAACTACTGATTCTATTTATAATTTTAAGAATATTGACATTGAGTTGGATGATGGTCTTTTCTTGCCTAAAGTAAGTGCATTAAATGAGCTTAGAAGAAATGTTTTAGAACAAGTTTATAACTTTGCTGTTGATAATATACATAGAGGGCGGAAAAATAGAAGTCAGTAAAGTGGAGGTTGGTGAAAAAGAGGTTTGTGAAGTAGAAGTCGGTGAAAAAGAGGTTTCGGTTTTGTTGAATGTTTTACATACTGATTTTGATTATTCTAAATTAGATGGTATTGATAATGTTTATATTCCTTTAAAATATTTTTCTAATGTAAAATATTCTAGTATTTTGGAAGTTTTACAACAAAAATTCAAAATTTATATTTATATGCCTACTATAATAAAGGCTAATTATAGAAATTTATTTTATAATAATATAGAAAATACTATTGAAAAATATGATATTAAAGGATTTGTCGTTTCTAATATTTCTAATTTAAAGTTATTGGAAAATGTTTTAAAAAATAAAAGCCATAACTTTAAATTAATTGCCAATTATACTTTTAATGTGTTTAATAAATACAGTGTAGATGAATTGAAATCTTTAGGAATTTCAAGATTTACTATTTCACCTGAAGCTAATAAAAATATCGTTATGAATTTATGTAATAATTCTTGTTTACATAAAGAATTAATTGTTTATGGAAATACACCTTTAATGAATATGAATTATTGCGTAAATGGTAAATCTAATAAATGTTATCCAACTTGCACTTCTAAATGTAATTCTGATAATAAATATTATTTAAAAGATAGAATGAATATGAATTTTAGAGTTTTGTTTGATAATATTCAAACTGTTTCAACTATTTATAATAGCAAGATTACTTCTATTATTGCTGATGATTTTGATATTGACTGTGCTAGAATTGATATTTTAGATGAGAATATTGATGAAATTAATTTTGTTGTTGAACAAATTTTGAAGGGTGCAAGATTAGAGGGTAAAGAATATACTAATGGGAATTTGAATAGAGAAATATAAAAAGTTGTCAAAGAGGACGCCCCTTTTTGACAACTTTTTTTAAATCTGTTTACTACTTAAATCAATTAACAAATCCATATTATCATCTTTAGCAGCTTTATTTCTTCTTATTGCTCCACATTTTTTACATTTAAAAACAATTACATAACCTTTTTTACCATCAATTTCCATACTTACTGGTTCTAAATCTCCATGACATTCTTCCGCCCTATCACCTGGATTTTTATCAACATGTTTTGAATGTAAACAATATGGGCAATGGTTTCTGCATGAATATCCTAGTTTAGAAACTTTTTTTCCACAATTTTCGCATATAAATTCTTCGTCTATTTTTGTAAATACGCTATCTTTTAACATTGTAACTCCTCCTGTCCATTTGGAACACTTTTATATTAAGATCGGGGAATTTTGGACATTTAGTGTAAGTCAAATGTTCCGCCTCCTATAAATTCTTTTAATAATGAATTGTTTGGCACATAATCATTTGGTATTTCTCTAAAATATTTTAATATATTTATTAATCTTTGAGCTTCTGCATATTCTTTATATTCATTTGTTATTTCTTGTAATAGTGGCATTGCTATTGGTTTTAGCGCATTTAATTCGTAAATTAGTGATGTATTAAATATTTTATCTGCTTCTTCTTGATATGGGAATATATTTTTTTCTTCCCCTTCTGTTACCTTATGCCATGTATTTAGTGTGTGTATTGCTGAATAGCTTCTGAATTGGTAGTCTCTTACCATTCTTCTTATTAATCTTGTGTCTGTTGTTGATATTCTGTTGTATCTATCCATATTTAATACTGTTAATGCACTTATATATATCTTGTATTTTTGCTCTTTTGCTATTTGGCTTGTTAATTTATCATTTAAACAGTGTATTCCTTCTATTACTAATATTTCATCTTCTGCTAGTTTCATTTTCTTTCCATTATATCTTTTAGTTCCAACACTAAAATCAAATTCTGGAATTTCTATTTCTTCGCCATTTAATAATTTTACAAGATGTTCATTAAATAGTTTTAGGTCTATGGCTTCTATGCATTCAAAGTTGTATTCTCCATTTTCATCCCTTGGTGTATCTTGTCTTTCTACAAAATAGTTATCTACTGATATTGTTACTGGTTTTAGTCCATTTAGTCTTAATTGAATTCCTAGTCTTTGTGCAAATGTTGTTTTTCCTGATGATGATGGACCTGCTATTAATACCATTTTTACACCTTTTCTTTGTGCTATGTCATCTGCTATATTTGCAATTTTCTTTTCGTGCAACGCTTCTGCTAACATTATTACATCTTTTATTCTATTTTCTTCTATTGCTTTATTTAACTTATATACTGTTAAAACATCTAGTACAGAGTGTATTTTTTCAAATTCTTCTAATGCCCATGCTAGTTTTTTTGTTTCCTTAAATTCTGGCATTTGTGTTGATGCTTTTGAGCTTGGGTATCTTATTAAAAAACCATCTCCATATTTTATAACATCAAAAATTTTAATAATTCCTGTTCTGTTGCTAAGTACACCGAAACAATAGTTGTAATATTTTTCACAATAATACATATATATTTCTTCATTTTCTTCAAAATCAAATTGAAGTCTTCCTTTTGACGCGTTTGTTTCATTATAAAATTTTTCTGCTTCTTTTCTGGTCATTACTACTTTTTTTATTTCTAAATTTTTTGTTATAATTTCTTGCATTTTTTCTTTTAAATTTTTTATAAATTCATCTGTTATTTCTATTTTATCGCACTTACAGAACATTGCATTTCCTAATTGATATTCTACCATTAATTTTTCTTTTGGATATAGCTTTTCAAATGCTTTTCCCATTATATATACAAGTGTTCTTACATATATTTTCATTCCTTCTTTTGAAGATATATCTATTAATTGTATTTTTGCATTTTCTTCTAATTCTGTTTCTAGATTTCTATATTCATTGTTATATAGACATCCTACTACTGTGTATTCGTTTTTTTCTATTTCTTCTTTGAAGGCTTCATTTACTGTTAATCCATTCTCTATTTTTGTTTTTCTTCCATTATATATTACGTTCATTTTAACTTCATCCCTTTCCTTATCTTTTGACTACATCTCTATTTTATATTAATTCATTTAATAAGTCAATTATTACAATTCTCAACTTATTAATATTATAATTCGCCACTTATTAATATAGAGTAGTACGAATTGATAATATATAAATAAAATTATTTTTGCCGAATGCGACCGGAGAGTATCTTAAAAAATCTTAAATTGCGTGGTTGAGGGTGCGCAAAGATCGTATAAATTTAAAATAGCACATAAAATATGTGCTATTTTATACTAAAGTCTCTGCTTTTTTTCTTTTAATTTCAACCTGTGGTGGAATTAATGGGCTATAAGCTTCTCCATCAAAAACATCCACTTCAACAGTTCTTGTTAAAACATCTGTATAACTAAAAGTTACATTTCTATTATTTTCTTCATATCTTACTACAAAAATATTAGGATATGCTTTTTCTAATGTTGCTTCTTTCTCAAAGGTTTTACTTCTTCCAAGAGAACCTTTTACTATTATCTTTTGACCCACTTTCTCTAAGATGTCAGTTTTTAGATTTGATATATCTGTTTTACAAATCATGCTATCACCTACCTCTTTAAGATGGCTTGATTATAGCATTTTTCGCGAAAATTGTCAAAAAATATTTGTTTGTGTAAGTTGCTTATTTTTATTTATTTTTAGCCCTTTTTCGTGTCTGTTTTTCTTAATATTACATTTGTATTACATTTATGTTACATTGTTCTCATTTTTCCATTTGAGCCTATTCCTCCAACTCCTTTTTTGCCATCTCTTAGTTCTTTTGCTATATCATCTATTGTTATATATTTATACTGTTCTGTAGTGGCTACTTTTTCTGCAACTACTAGTGGGTCCAAAAAATCTATCAATATTCTTGCTGGTGATGATGCAAAATTCGCGCCTGCTGACATTATTGCTTCAAAGTAACTTTGGCATGCACCTGCAAATATTACTGTTTTTTTGTTATTTTCTTTATCATATCTTCTTGCTTCTTTTACAGTATTAATAAAATGTCTTGAATTTCTATAATTATATATATCATTATAGTTTGTTCCTCTTTTTATCATTCCGGTCGTGCCCTGTAATTATTAATATGTCTGGATTATAAATTTTAAGTAATCTATATACTTCCTTTGGTTGTTTATATTCCGGAATATTTTTCACAATTGCATTTAATCCTAATTTTTTATAATAGTTAAATGATTTCTGTGAATATCTTCTGTCTCCGTCTAAATGTAGTATTTTTCCTGTAGCAATTTTTTGTCTTATTTTTCTTTCTTCTGTTTCTATTATTCTAATTTTATATTTTTCTTCTTTTCTACTCATTCTTTCTTCAATTTTTCTGTCTTGTTTTCTTAAATTTTCTTTTATAGTTTTTTTATCTAATAGTTCCAAATCTTCTATTTTACTGTCCGCTTCTATCCTTTCTGATACTCCACAAAGTATTGCTGTTTCTCCTTTAGAGTGCTTTATAATTCTTTTTACATAAAATATAATATCTTTTCCATATGATTTTCTTGCTACAATATCCCCTTTTTTTATTTTCGTCATCTATATCACCTCATATTTTGGGCTATTATATATTATGTTTATTAAAGTATTTTTGTTCTACATTAAAACAGCCTTTAAATTATTTAAGGGCTGTTTTTTTATTATATTTTAATTAAATTAAAAACTTTGGGTGTTATTATTTTTTAAGTAACTGTATTTTAATTTTGTTGCCATTCCTCCTCTTATATGCCTTTCTGCTTTGTTTTCATCTAATATTATTCTTACTTCTTTTGCTAAAATGGGATTTATTTTTTTTAATCTTTCGGAGACATCTTTATGTACTGTGGTTACACTTCGTAACGGTATCTTTAATGTCATTAAAATTAGTAACTACAGCAGGTGTAGAACCAATTTCGTTAAGTAATTTTAATCTTACTTCTACATTTGAATCACTATCTACTTCAATTATATCTATTATAGTTTTAAGCATTGAATTTGTAATTGTTTGATTATTTAATATGTCATCTACTGTTTTTATTGTTTTAGTTAGTTCTTTTTCTAGTACATCTTTTTCTTTTATTTCAGATGTAATTAATTTTAATTCTCTTTCTAGTCTTGCTATATCTTCATTTAATGGATTTGTATATTGTTTTAATTCTTGAATATTAATAACTTCGTTTTGAAACATTTCCATATATTTTTGTTTTTTAACCGTTACTTTTTCAATTTCTTGTAATAAACTTTGTTCACTTCTTTCGTTTGTTTCTCTTAATTTCGTAATCTTTTCAAATTCTTTTTCCACAGATTTCATAAAGTTCTTTTTATTTGATATTATACTTTTTAAATATATTTTTATTGCATTTAAAAGTTCTTCTTCATCTATTGTTGTTGCATTTGGGCAATGATTTACACCCATTGAGTTTCTTCCACTACATACCCATCTTATATATTCTGGTCCATCAGTTGTATATTTTCTTTTTATTCTTCTAAATGAATAACCACAATGTTTGCAATATATTAATGTACTAAATACATATTCTGTTTTTTCTCTTTTATTGTTTAGCTTAAATTCATTTGACCTTTGTGCTAAAATATCCTGTGCTCTATTAAATAATTCATCTGATATTATTCTCATTTCAGGTCGCTCAACTACTATCCATTCTTCTTCTGGCAAGTCTTTTCTTGTTCCTGTTATAAAATCTGTTACCTCTGATTTTTTATTTGTTACTCGACCTGTATATATTGGATTTTTAAGCATTCTTACAATAGATGTTTGTACCCATTTTGATTTTGTTTTCTTTGTACGTATTCCTCTATCGTTTAAATCCCAAGCAATTTTTGTTGTTCCAATTCCTTTATATACATAGCTTTCAAATATTTCTTTTACAATTTTTGCTTCTTCTTCATTTATTTTTAGAGTATATCTTTCATTTGGAATTTTATCATATCCAAATACCAAGTTTGGTACTCTTCCTTTTTGAGCAGTGATGTCTTTACCGAATTTAACCCTTTTAGACATATTTGCACTTTCTTGTTGTGCCATTGCTCCTAAAATTGTTAGTATAAATTCAGAGCCACCTTCCATAACTTCGCCGTTATTTAGAAAGTCTACTTGTATTCCATAAGATTTTAACTCTCTTATACTTTGCAATAAATCAACTGTATTTCTTGCAAAACGGCTTACATCTTTTACTACAACTCTTTCAAATTTCTTCACTTTTGCATCTTGCATCATTTGCTGAAATTGTTTTCTGTGTTTTATTTGCTTTCCAGATATTCCTTCATCTGCATATAGCTTGTACAATTCATATCCTTTCTTTTTTGTAAATTCATTAAAGAACTCTATTTGCTTTTCTAATGAGTCTATTTGTGCTTCTTTTTCAGTTGATACCCTACAATATGCTGCAATTTTCATAACGCCTTTCTCCTTTACATTATAAAACTATTTTACTTATGACAAATGTTAGTGGAAACCATATAAATAAAGTTATTATCGGCAAAATGTATATTATTTTTTTTACATCTTTATCTATATTTTTAATAAATCTAACAATTATAGCTATTATTACTGTAATTAATACATGTAAAACTGTTGCTATAACTATCGGTCCAAGTGCTATAAGAATATTTCCGTAATCCATTGTCTCCATATACCAATGTACAAAATTATCTATATTTAGTTCTGCAATTGTAATAAAAATAACTAATGTTAATAAATATGTAATTATTATAATTATTTTCTTTTTATTCATTCTCATCATCCCAATCCATTTTGAATTTAATAGTAACATTATATTCATGCATTACTCCTGAAGCAACAGATATCATTGCCATATTATTTGCAGTACTTCCGAATAATCCCTTTATTATATTATTATCGCAATACTCATCTATCTCTTTAAAATCTGTAAAATCATATCTATCTGTTATTGTTATATCCATCTTCCATTTATTACTTTCTTTATCCCCTATAATATTTATTGTTGTATTATTTAGCGCAGGAAATAAGTCTAAAGATGCATAATTTAATCCTTCAGTTATTTCAAAATAATTTTTATTCTTGTTATTTTCAATAGCTGAATTTATTTTTTCTTTAAAATTTTCATCTTTAATTATATCCTCTATTAATTTTCCATCTTCTATCAATCTATCTTTAGGATTTTCTGACAAAGAGTATTCTATAAATTCTGTTCCATTTGGATAAGTTTTCTTTAAAATATTGCATATTGCTTTCCAAAAAAAACATTGAATATCAGATATCACTCCACCAAAATATTTCTTATTTCTATAATATGTACTAAAAGCAAACAATAAATTTTCAAATAAAAAATTTTGTATATATTCTGAATCAACTTCTTCAGCTCTTTCTTTTATTTTTTTAAATTTATTATATAGTCTAAATGCCTCATATGCTTGTTTTAATGTTATTGTATCGTTACTTACCAACTTTTTATTTTTTCCAATATTATTAATATCCTTTATTATTTCATTTCTCATTGGTTCATAACTATTTAATGGTATTTTATTTAATAGTTGTAATGTTAAATATCTATTGGTTAATAATGTTTTCTCTTTTTTATTAAGTAGTTTTTTCTTTGTAATTTTTGTTATTTGTGCATTTAATAAATTTTCACCTTTTAAATTTTTTGGTATTTCCATTTCAATTAAACCACACATATTTTTTAAACAACCTAAGCCAAAATGAGCTATTTTATTTGATACTGTTCTTCCACATACACTACATCTATTCATAATTATTATTCCCCTCTATAATCTCTACTTAGTTCTGTTACATTGTAGCATATCAGTTTCATTTTTTCAATATAAAAGTACAAAAAAACTACTCCCGTTTTTAGGAATAGTTTTAAACCTGACAATCAAAATTTATTTATTATATATTTTCTATTTCTATTTGCTCCTTTAGCAATAATAAAATTATCCTTTGCCATTTTAGACAATATTGCTCTTGCTCTTGGTTGTGATAAATCTAATAATTCACTTGCAATATTTGTTGTAATATATTCATTTTGTTTTAAATATTCTAAAATTTTATCGCTTGTTTTATCGCTTGTTTTATCGCTTGCTTTATCGTTTGTTTTTATATTCTCATAAATTTTTAATTCTTCAGGATATAGCTCTGGATATTCTCCATTATAGAATGTCACAACAAAATCTTCTCTTTCATTAATAAATATAGGTTCTGGCAATTTAGCTTCTTTCATTTTATCTTCCATAGTCGAAATTCCCGTATGTCTATTTTCAATTATGCCGCCCAATGTTTCTAATAATTTTACAATAGTTTCATTTCTTACCTCCATTGCTTTTCTTGTTTTTAATAATTCTAAAGTATTTGATCCATATAAATTTCCAACATTTCTAAATTCAATTCTATCCTTATATATAGTAACCATACTATATACACCTGTTTTTAAATCGCTATAATCTCTATGAATAATCATATTAGCTATAGCTTCTCTCAGTGCATCCATCGGATATTGTGTTATATCTGTTCTAAGCCCTGTTTTATCACTGATAATAACCTTGACCTTCATATTCCTACTTATGAAACTTATTGTTTCTTGGTACATTTCAGTTATATTGCCTTCAATTCTTTTATTATCATCAAATCTTTGTCCAATTTCTCCCAAGTTAGAAACTTCAAATCCAGGAATTACTATTGCTGCAACAAACCATTGTGGAAAGAACTTTTGTGGATATATACCAAAAACCATTACACCTGCAACAGTAGGGAATATTTTATCTTCCACTTGTGTTAAAATTCCATATTGCAATAATATTTCTTCATCACTAAATTCAGCAAATTTAGGCTTGTCTATTTTAGCATTTACTATAAATTTATTTAAAAGATTTTCGTCCAAATCTTTTATTGTTGCTCTCGTAACAGCTTTTAAATCATCTTTAACATTTTCTCTATATGATATGCATTTATATATTTCATATTCAGTCATATGATCATCTCTATCACCAACTCTTATATATGAACCATTGTGCATTCCTTTTGGTTTATAATAGCAAGGTTTATTTCTTGGAGTTAATGCATCAATTTCTACTACAACTATTTTATTACCATCTATATCTACTACACTTATTTCAGGTCTTACAATTGGTTCAAATTCTGTACTGCATAAGTTAGTTATATGTTTTTGCAAATCACTTACATCATGAACTCCTACTGGAATAAATACTGTTTTATTTTTTGTTTTCTTTTCTTCAACTCCAAACAATATTGTTCCACCCATAGTATTAGAAAAACTTGATACAGTATCATAATATTTTTCTGGTTTACCTCCACGTGCTGTTTTAGCTTCAATACAAATAGTTTCCGTTTGCTTTTCATTTAATTCTTGAATCAATTCCAAAACTTTTTCTTTATCCATATTAGAGAACTCCTCTTAAATATTTTTAATCATTCTATCATATTTATGTTATTTATTCTATAACTTATTATAAATTTTCTATACTTTTTTCTAATTTTTCTAACAAATCCAACCAACTTCTATTGTCACATTCGTCTCCATATCCACCATCTTTCTTGGTCTTTTATATCTTCTATCATTGATTTTTTAATCTTATTTGAAAATATATCCATATTCTCGATTATAAATTCTGGTATAACACTAGTTATATATGTTCTTCTACCCAGTCCTTATCTTAAACTACTTGCAACTATTAACTCAAAATTTTTTTGTATCTTTTATTTCCATTTCTATACTCCAATCTTATATAAATTTTTATATTAGCAAAATATACTTTCCATTTTTTATTTTTCCTAATATATTCAATTTTATAAATTCTTTAAAAATTTTATTTATACTATATGTTGATAATTCTAATTTTTCTGCTATTTCACTTTGAGTTTTTAAAATTAATTTTTGTTCATTTGAATTTATAAATAGATATGATATTACTTTATATTGATTTGAATTAAATTCTTGCAATAACTTTAAAAATGAATATCTATCTATTAACACAATATCCTTTTTTCTACTTGTTCTCTTAAGTTTTTGAAATGCTGAATATGCATATTTGTGTGCAACTTTATTACTTTCTCTTGGTATCCACCTAAGCCTAAAACTACAATCTTTTTTAGACAATGCTTTTTTGATTCTTTTATAAGTTTGTTTAATTGTATTTAATAATGTTAAATTATTTTCAAAAACTTTTATTTTGTTTTCATCTTCAATAAAAAAATCTCTTGCTACAACACAATCAGTTCTTAACCAAAATTTTTGAGTTATATTCTTATTTAATAAACTTCCTTGTATAAAATTTATTGCTTGAAAAATAGCAAACACTTCACACTCTGTTGAATTTTCTAATTGAACATTACATTTTTTTGCAATAGTTTTTAGTATTTTTTTATCTTGCATGATAACAATAGCATAAGTTCCTACTTTGGCTACATCATCAAAACTAGCATCAGTAAAAATCTCATATATTTTTTGTGCTTCCATTATTATCACACCCCCTATATTGCAATTTCAAAAAAAATTACTCCCCTTTACTATAATTACTTTAATCTTTTATTTTAATTTGATAACCAAACGATAAATGTAAAACTTAAACTATAAAATATAAAAAACATATAAATTGTAATTAGATAATGCTTTTAACTAGCATTTAAATTCTTTCTCATTTTATTTTCAATCATCATTTATAATTATAGGCTAATTTGCTTTTATACAAATTTAAGCACAAAGGGTAGCAACTGGGCTGTTAAAATCTTTTTTCATTTAACTTGTTGAATAACTTTACAAGCACCCCAATATTTTAAATATTAACTTCAAATTCTATTGAGTTTAATTTTGATATTTCAAAATTAGTTTCTTTAATTTTCTTTTCAATTAATTCATTCTCATTCTTGATTTTCTCTATATCCTAATTCAATGTTTTGCATTCAAAATATGAATTATTTACTTCTGTAACTCTTCTTTTAGAATTTCTTTTATTTAGTAATGAACTATATAAAGACTTCATTTTTCTTAAGTTTGTATTATCAACTATAGCTTCTTGAATAGTTCTTCCATCTGGCAACTTAAATGTGTTATTTTTTTCGTATATAATTGATTTAATTTTTGTTATCTTTACTTGTGTGTTCTTATACTCTTCAAATGTTTTCTTGAAATCTTCAGTATAATCCTCTATTACATTAACTTTTCCATCTAATTCTTGAATTGAGGTGTTATATGCATATTCATTCACATTACACCCATATTCTGAAAATTTTCTTTCTTCTTCTGCAACTACATTCATTAAACTTGATAAATTTGTTTTCATACACTTCACTCCATTCTTATTGTTTTTTCAAACTTTTGTTCGATTATAATATTTGTTTTTCTTTTTGTCAATATGTTTTTTGAAAATTTTTACATTTTTTAAAAAGCAAAAAACATACTTTTTAGTATGCTTTCTAAATATTAATTATTTAATTTTACATTTCTAGTTCTTCATCTTCTTCGTGAGAATTTTGATAAGCATTTGAATTACTATAATCAAATTTTATCTTTTCATCATTCTCAGCCAGGTTATAAGCAAGAACTCCAGCCATAGCTTGTACTATTTGTTCTTCAGTATTAGGATTAATAAATGTAATATTCAAACTCTTTTTCAAAATTCTCACCTACTTTCTTTTCAATACTATTATCAAAACTTCAGAAATATTACTTTTATTTTAAAACTACAAGTAGTAAATTAATTACCCATATGAGATTTGCCCTCATTCCTCCTTTAGAGAACCGCCCCTTTACATCACGTTAGCCAGACAGAAGTTTCATTATCTGTGCTTGCAGTTTGTTATTCAATTTTCAATGTGCAGTTGATAGAAAATATTTATTTCAATTAAGTATTTTCTATCTTGATAAATTCATTATAAGATGCTAAAATAGTGTTGTAAATAGATTTTACAAAGTCTATAGATAAATTAAAAATTGAAATAGCTATATTCTATTTTTTAAAATGGAGGAAACATTGATATGATAACGAATTTCACAATTAATAATAATAAAATTATAATAAAAAATGGTCGGAGAATATTTTGGTGCAATTCATGATTTTGAATATAATATTGGTGATAAACTATATGAATTTGCAATAATGGATTATAAAGAATTTGATAGACTTAAAGCTATATATACACAATTGATAGAACTTATTTGTTTTGCTAAAGAGTCTGACAGTTCTGATAAAAAAATGGATTGTTTCTTTAAAATGTTTCAAATAGTTAGAGTATGTTTAGAATTTTCTCCATATACACATTTTTATACACAAGTTCTCATAGATATAATAGTAAAAACATATAACACAAAAACATTCAGAAGTGATTTATTGTTTAAATCACAAATAGGTGTACTTATTGAAGATTCTAAATATTACCCCAGTGAAATATTTAGAGAACTAGAAGAAGATGAATATACTCCAGAAATTTTATTAATTAAATGGACACAAGAAATAGATAAGGTATCAAATAAAAAACATGCTGAATATATGAAATTCTTTGAAACTATGAGAGATTTACTAATTGAAAATTTAATGGAAAAGAAAATAGATTTAAAAGAAAGATTAGAATTAATAAGCAAATATTCTAATAATTCTCTTGTTAGAAGCTTAAGTATTCCTGAAAAATTATTCTTATATGAAACTAAAAGAGTTTTTAATATACATTATTTTAATACTAAACCTGCACATGCTCTTTTCTTAGATACTAAGTTTAAAACAAAATATATATGTGATACAGAATTATCAAGAGAAGAAAGAAAATTAGATGTTGAAGAAATAGTAGAGATAATAAAAGAAAAGCATATTGCAGCAGAAGAAGTTTATGAATTACAAAATACAGAAGAACAAATTAGATTTGAGTTATTTAAAGTAATCCAAAATAACTTTACTATAAATAAATGTGAAAATTGTGGAAGATTATTTATTCCTGTAACTAGCAGTAAAAATCCAAATCAAAAAGGTAGAAATGACCAAAAATATTGTAATAACTTATATTTAGATACTGGAAAAACTTGCAGAGAAATTGGAGCATTAAATAAGCGAAAAGAAAAAGTTGAGAATAGTTCTATTTTACAAGAATATAATAGAGAATATAAAAGAATACATAGAGCACATTATACTCATACTAAAGAATTTAAAGAGAAGAAATTTAAAGAATGGTCAAAAAAAGCTAGAGAATTAAGAGATACTTATGCAGATGAGCAAATTGAAGATTTTAGAATAGAATTGAAGAAATTAAGTGATATGTATTGGAAATTTTAGAAACACATATAACAATAGGCAATACTAATTAAAGTATTGCCTATCTGAATGTTACATTGTTTCGAGCTCTTTTTTGATTTTTTCAATTCTAAGATTAATTTCATCAATGATGAATTTTCTAGTAGAATCCCCTATAAATCCTCTCTTAGCAATAGGAATTGTTACTGTTTTAGTGTATCCTTTATTGTTATTATGCACCGTATGAAATTGTGCATATATTTCTGAATCATAATTACTTGAAACATTAAGAGCTGATTCTAATGTTTCTAATTCATTAAGTAGTTCCCGTGCTTTCTTTAAGTTATCTCGTTCAATGTTCATTTAACTACCTCCTTAAAATTTTAAGATTTGGTTAATAATAAATTAGTTACAAAGTTCTGATAAAGATATATATTGATTTTTATTATATTCATCAATATATATGAAAGTTGTTAATTTTTTAGAAATGTGATATTCCTCATGCCAATTTGTTTTGTAGAAAACATAGTGTTCTTCTAAAAGTTTTGGATCATCATAAGCAAGATATATAGGAATACTTTCATGACAACCCAAATCAATTTTTATTAAGTACACATTTGATAAAAAGTCCCCATAGTCAACTTCATCATCAACAAAACGTATTCTCCGAAGAACTGTTACCTTATCTTTCATGGCAGATGGAATAAAAACATCATCAGGAACAACAGCAGTACTTCTAATTAACGCATACATATATCGTTCTGAAGTTTTCTTTGAAAAATCAATACTGTAGGAATTCTTACTTGTTTTTCGTAAAGAAATGTTTTCAAATAAAAGATCTCTCTCGAAAGATTTTTTACTTATTCCTTCAATATTAAAAACAAAATTAATGTTTTCATGCCTCTGCTCCTCTTCTAAATAATTTGGAATAGACACACGTAATTGTAATTTGCCTGGAGACTGTTTAGTTTTTACATTGCCATTCCATATCCGTTCACAAACTCCTGAATTAATAAATAATTTCATTGCTTTACCTCCTTGTGATTTTACTAAGTTATTAGTTTCATTACAATATAATTATGTTGTAATTAAAGTACCTCCTCGTATTTAAGATGACATAATTTTACCATAAAATTATCTATAAATCAATAATTTCAGTTTTTAACCTTAAAATAATTAGAAATTCGTGTATTATTTTTATAGTTCAAAGTCCCATTCTTTTTCTCTTTCTTCATTTTTTAATTGCTTTTCTGGATCTATTAAAGTATTAGTATCTTTTTCAAAATTTCTAACTAATTTTTTTGCTTCACCTATTCCAAACTTATGACAAATCCACTCTATAAATTTTTCAACAGTTTCATAAAATTTATCTAATATTTTGTGTAAATGTTTATTTTCTTTTTCTAAACTTTTGATTTTGCTTTTATATTTCCATTCTAAGTCGAATTCTTTTTCCTTATATTCTACCTTAATACTATTTACTTGATTATGCAATTCTTCATTATCAGCCATTATTTTTTCTCTTTCTTTTTGGTATTTTTCTGCTTTTTCTACTATTTTTGCTTGTCTTGATAATTCTTGTTGTAAAATTAGGTTGTCTTGATACAAGTCATTTATCAAATTATCTTTTGGTTTAATTATTTCTTCAAGTATCTTTTCGTCTCTCTTTTTTGAAAGTCTATTTACATTTATATCTTCTAAATTTGGAACATCTGGCAATTCTAATTTTATATTTTGTAATTTTTCTTTTGTTTTATCAAAATTAGTTATTT
>CAMCQH010000004.1 GCA_945877035.1 uncultured Clostridium sp.
ATTGTATTGTTCCATAATCTTCTAATATTGATTTTAATTCTTGGTCTGATATACTCCCTACATTAAATAATTCTGTTTGATAAATTTTCATTTGTATCTGTTCTTTAATATTAGCTATTTCAGACTCCTTTTTTGCCTCATTTGCTCTTCCAAATATTCCTTGGTTTGTTAGTGCTTGTATTGATATTGCTGCTAAGATCAACAATATAATTATAGTAATCACTAACGCTACTAATGTTATTCCATTTTTGCCCTTTAATCTTTTGTTCATAAAATTTCCTCCTTTTACAAATTTTTTGTGATAAATTTTCATTATATGAATTTTTATATATAATATCCTTATTTTGTGAATTTGTCAATAAAAAGTTTCATTTTTATGAAAAAATTAGAGTAACTGATAAGTTAAGTGCCAAAAAAAGCTTATTTTTATAGGCTTTGAATTATACGTACATAGTTTCTTTTAACTTATGAATTTAGAAATGTAATAGAGGTGTTTGTTATGGAATTATATGAAAAAATTAGAAACATAAGAGAAGATAAAGATATAAAACAAAAAGACATGGCAAAATATTTGCATATGCAACCAACAACTTATAACGCTTATGAAAAAGGAAAAAGAACAATTTCAGCAGACTTATTAAAAAATATTTGTATTTTTTTAAATGTAAGTGCTGATGAATTACTTGATTTAAATATAAAAAATTCCTATAATTCTTTAAATAAAGAAAATACTCAAATTGTAAATAAAATAAAAAATGCTTTATTATTAGCTCAAAAAAAGTCTCAATAATGTTTATTTTTATATATTAAAATTGCGCAGTATTTTTATACTACGCATTTTTTTCCTTATGTTATTTCAATATTTAGTTCATTAATATTTCAAATATATTTAATTAAGAAATGTTTCCTTTCTCTATTTCCTTAATTTTTTCTTCTGTAAAATGAGTTACTTGTGAAATCTGACTTATTGGCATTTTAATTTTTAGTAATTCTTTTACCATTTCAATTTTTGCTGTTAATTTTCCATTATTAAATAATACTCTATTTTCCCTATAAGCACTTTCTATACAATTTAGCATACTCTTATCCCCTCCTTGTAAATTTTTGATTATTTTTTATTATATTTTTACAAAAAAATTCTTCAAAGAAATCTAAATCATTTTTATGATTAGGCACCCTCAGTTGCCCAATTTAAAATTATTTTAATTTTTCTTCTATTTCATTTTCAATTTCTTCAACAGTTGGTAGATTTGATTTTAAATCTTCTGGTATTGCTTTAATTAACTCATATTCAGAGATTCCAATAGGTTTTTTTATATCTTTTAATGCATATTCTGCTTTTACTTTATTTTTCTCTTTACATAGTAAAATACCAATAGATGGATTATCTCCCTCTGTTTTAAGTATATCATCTACCGCAGACAAATAAAAATTCAACTTTCCGTGCAAATTCTGGTTGAAATTCCACTGTTTTTAGCTCTATTACGACATAACATTTTAGTTTTAAATGATAAAACAATAAGTCAATATAATAATCATCTCCACCAATTTCTAAATGATATTGTCTACCAACAAATGCAAATCCAGCACCTAGTTCTAATAAGAATTGTGTAATATGTCTCAATAATTGTTCTTCTAAATCTTTTTCTTTATATTGCTTTGATAAAGTTAGAAAATCAAATATATAAGGATCTTTTAGCGTTTGTACTGCTAACTCTGATTGAACTGGTGGCAATGTTTTGGGAAAATTATGTGTTTTTTCTTCTTTTGTCGCTCTATCATATAATCCATAATCTATTTGATGAATTAATACACTTCTAGCCCATCCATTTTTTATAGTTTCATTTATATACCAAATTCTTTCTTTCTCATCTTTTATTTTACTCATTAAAACAATATTATGAGACCAACTAACTTTTGAAAGTTCTTCTTTAATATCCAAATAATTAGTATATGTTTTTGCAAATTGGCTCATATATTTTAAATTTCTACTTGAATATCCTTTTGTTCCTGGAAATGCAGAAGTTATATCTTTTGATAAAGTATCTATTACTTTTGCTCCCCAACCTTGTTCTTTTTTCTTATTTAAAATAACATTTCCTATATCCCAATATAAATCTAATAAAGTTTTATTAGCTGAAATAACAGCTTTTTGCTGTGCATATTCTATTTTTTGTATTATTAATTCTAATGTTTCATTATAATTGTTTGGTAATATTTCATTACTCATTTTATATTGCCTCCTTAAATTAGGCAACCGCGGTTGCCTAATTTCAAATTATGTTTTTATTATAATGTTTATTTCCAGATTTTATCTTAAAATACCAACTTTTTTTGATTAAGAAAATTTTGATAATTAATATAGTCTTCATATGTAAATATTTCTATATTTGTATTGTAATCTTTGTTTTTTGATTTATTAATATTTGTTTTATAATTAATATAAATTTTATTTTCCTCCTCAACTAAAATTTTTATGTTATTTCAATATTTAGTTCATTAATATTTCAAATATCTTTAATTAAGAAATGTTACCATTCTCTATTTCCTTAATTTTTTCTTCTGTAAAATGAGTAACTTGTGAAATCTGACTTATTGGCATTTTAATTTTTAGCAATTCTTTCACTATTTCAATTTTAGCTGTTAATAGACCCTTTTCTAAGCCAGTCTTCATTCCAGTCTTAATTCCGGCCTTTACACCATTATTAAATAATACTCTATTTTCCCTATAAGCACTTTCTATACAATTTAGCATACCCTTATCACCTCCTTTTAAAATTTTTACTATTTCTTTTGCTTTTTCTTCACCAATTTTTATAGATAATATTTGCTCTATCAAAATTATTAGTACTTCTTTTCCTTCTTTGTTATAATATTCTTCATTTGATTTTATTTTTTGTACTATTTTATTCAAATAAAGAGATAGTTCATTACCACTATACTTTTCTAATAACATTATCTTTGATAAATAATTATTATCTTCTAATAATTTTTCTTCTGCAATATTATTAATATCTATTAAATTATATTTTGAAAAAGCTAAGTCTTCAAAATCTTCAAATTGTTCCTGGATTTCATTTATGTATGTTTGTGCATTCCACTTTCTTTTTCCAGTATATAATACTATTGGAATTACTCTTGGAATTTTATAATCCTTTTGTCCATATCTTTTATAATCAATAGCACTTTTTATAATTGCCATTTCATATTCCAATATTCTTAGTGGCATTGTATAATCAATTTTTGTCTGGTGTTCTATTAAGAAAAATATATTTTTATTTTTCATTTTATATATTACATCTGACTCTTGATTCTCTAAACCTTCTGTAACAAAACTACTATTATATTTTTCTATTTGATCTTCTGTAATTTTATTTTTTAAATTTAAAGCCTCATTTAAAAAATCTACTGCTTCGGCTTTTACATCTAGTATTTTTCTGAATATTTTATCATGTTCATTATTAACTTTTTTATTTGTTTTACTACTTCCTAGTATATATTTTTCTGGTTCTTCTTTTAAAATACAAACTTTTTTGTTAAGAAAATTTTGATATTTAATATAGTCTTCATATGTAAATATTTCTATATTTGTATTATAATTCTTTCCTCTTGTATTGTCAATATTTATTTTATAGTTAATATAAATTTTTATTACCTCCTATTGTTTCAATTTTATTTTTTGTTTTTTGGAAATTTTTAAGAATTTAAAATTTTGAACTAAATACATATCTATAATACAACAAAACATCGAATTTTGCAACAAAATTTCATCGCAAAATTCGACAAAAAGCTACTTATTTTCTACTGAACGATTTGCTATTTCTATAGCTTTAGTAACTATATTACCACAGTCCCTAGAAGAAACACTTGCCCAACTTCCACCATCTTGTTTAACTTGGTCATAAACACCTAACTCTTTGGCAATTTCTTCTCTTAAATTTTCAGATATTAATTTACTATTTCTAGACATAACATCCTCCTAACTAATAAACCTTTTAAAGATTTATTAATAATATTATTAGCAAAAAACTTAAAAATATTTTAACAAAATTTTGTTAAAACAAAAATATTTTACATCAATTTCAAATTAATAGTAGTAAATTTTACCAAATCGTGATATATTATAATAGACTATTAAAAGGAGATAGAAATGGAAGTAAAAGAAAAAGAAGAAATATTAAACACAAACAATGCAAATACAATTGAAAAAGAAGAAGTAGTAAAAAACGCAGAAACTTTTGAAATTATAAATGATAATGAAAACACAAATCACTCCGATGTTCTCAAAATTTTTGGTATTTTAACCTTAATTTTCGTATTACTATTATCAATAACCTTTTTCACCTTTACATTAATAAACACTCAAAATGAAAAAATTATCAAAGGTGTATATATAATAAATGTAGACGTTTCAAACTTAACAAAAAAAGAAGCAAAACAAAAAGTCACAAATTATATAAATTCAAGCCTTCCTGAAGAAATCAAATTAAAGCATAATGATTTTGAAGTTTCTCTTTCTACATCACAATTATCAATATATTTTAACATTGATGAAGCAGTAGATATAGCATATCAAATTGGAAAAACTGGAAACATTTTTGAAAATAATTTAGTAATTTTAAAAACATTATTATCCAAAACTGTAATAAATCCTGGCTTTGCCCTTGATGAAGAACAACTAAAAACAGATTTACAAAACATATCAAACAATTTACCTGACAAAATGATCGAAACCAGTTACTACATCGATGAAAACAACTTAATAATAACAAAAGGTAAAACAGGAAATGTTATAAAAATTGGTGAATCTGCAAATTATATAAAAAATAGTATAAATAATTTAAATTTTAAAAACACTTCTTTAGAGTTAATAACTGAACAGCAATCTCCAAAATCAATAAATATAGATGCTATATATAATGAAGTACATAAAGAACCAGTAGATGCATATTATACACAAAATCCTTACACAGTAATCCCTAGCGAAAATGGTTTAGATTTTGCAATTTCAATAGAAGATGCAAAAAACTTATTACAAGAAGAAAAAGACGAATATACTATTCCATTAAAAATATTATACCCAAATGTAACAACAAATATGATAGGAACAGAAGCTTTTCCAGACATGCTATCTAATTTTTCAACAAAATATGATGCAAGTAATAAAAATCGTACTACAAATCTAATTTTAGCAGCTAAAAAAATAAATGGTACTGTTTTAATGCCAGGAGAAACTTTTTCTTATAATAAAGTTGTTGGTGAAAGAACAATTGCAGCTGGATATAAAGAAGCTCCAATATATGTGAATGGAAGAGTTGAAGATGGTTTAGGTGGTGGAATTTGTCAAATAACAACAACTTTATATAATGCTGTGTTATATGCAAATTTAGAAGTAATAGAAAGAACTAACCATCAATTTGTACCATCATATGCAAATGCAAGTAGAGATGCAACAGTTGTTTATGGTGCAATAGATTTTAAATTTAAAAACAACAGAGAATATCCAATTAAAATAACTTGTTCAGTTTCAAATGGAATTGCTAATTTTAAAATTTTTGGCTTAAAAAGTGAAAACGATTATGAAGTACAAATAACTTCTAGAGTAACTGGTACAACTTCAACTGCTATATATTCAGAAGCATATAAAACTTTGAAAAAAAATGGTCGTGTTATAAGCACTGAAAGAATTTCAAAAGATACATATAAAAAGCATTAAAAATTTCGGGATTGGGGGCCAGGTCTTCAATCCCGAAATTTTTTCTACATTGCTAAAGTTCCATTTGGTGTATTAGTAATAACCAAAATATCTTCTTCCCTACCATTTTCAGAATTTATATAAACTAAAAACTCTCTATCATCAACTTTTCCTTTAAACTCATAGCACAAAATCTCTGTTTTATATTCAGTAGGAATAATAGCCAATCCCTCAGAATTTATTTGCAAATCTTTATTCAAGGATTTTTTAGCATTTTCCTTACTAATCTTAACTTTTGAAGTATCTCTTTGAGTATGATTATTCAAATAACCTGTTGTCTCAATTCCAAGCACTTCCCCATTATCTAATGCAACTTTTACTTTAATTAAATCTGAATAAATAACTACATCATTTTGAGTATAAGCATAATTTATAGTAACTATTCCATCTTGTTTTAAATAATAAGTTTCTTTCATATCTTTAAAACCATGATTACTTAAAAACTCTTTTCCTTTTGCATTTGCTTCTTCTTGTGAAATTACTTCTGTATTAACACTTCTATTTGAATTCATATATACAATATGTCCACCCTTTTTAGAAATTGAAATATTAACACTATCTTCTGCTGAAGTTTTTATAGAAAAATTGTATTCAGGTATTGTTGCATTTTCAGAATATCCTAAATTTTCTACTTCTTTAACATTATCTTTTCCTATAAAATCAATCGCTTTTTGTTTAGCAGTTTCTTCATCTATATCATCACCAGTTAATCCTTTTGGTTCACTACTTGTCAAATGTTCAGAAAATGCACCATCATATATTAACCCTGAATATTCATGGAAATTTTCTTCCAAATTGCTAAATCCTTCTAAAGAACTTGTACTTACTTGTTGTGCAAATGCTGTTGTTCCTTTATTTGTAAGTTCATTCCACTTAATTCTTCCAGAATTTATATCATCTGATAATTGATTTAAAGTATTTTCCAATTCAACACTATATGTGTGTAAATCTTTTAAATTTTTTAAATCTTCATCTGTTAAGCTTTCATTATAAATATTTTTTCTTGATAAAGAATAACTATAATCACTAACTTGATTTAAAAATTTTTCAGTGTTTTCTAATTCTTGACTTTCAATTGGTAATTGTGACAAATAAGCTTGTGCTAAATTTGCCTCTCTCCATACATTTGTTAAAGTTTCTGCTCCATGCTCTGGAGTACTTGAAATTAATGATTTAGCAAGATATGTTTCAACATTTTGAACATAATCTACTAATTCATAAAATGCCATATTATAAGAATTTTCTGATGCTTGTTTTGCATTTTTTTGATTTTTTATTAAAACTGCTGCTAAAACAATTATCACCATTAAAGCTATAAAAATAATACTTAACATATGAGCCTTTTTTAATCTATTTACCCAATCTTTCATTTAAAATCTTCCCTTCTTATTTTTTACTTACAAAATCTGTGTTTTCCAATAGTTTTCACTAACGGCCTAGACCAAATCCACTTATTTGTAGCAGTACTTGGATTAAAATAATACACACATCCACCAGTAGGATCCCAACCATTCATAGCATCTTGAGCTGCCTTATAAACTGTAGAACCTTCAGAAATTTGAGCATTTATTTGTCCATCAGCAACTGCTGTAAAAGCCCCTGACTGATAAATAACACCTGAAATACTATTTGGGAATCTAGAATCTTTTACCCTATTTAATATAACTGCACCAACAGCAACTTGTCCTTCATATGGTTCTCCCCTAGCTTCACCATTTATTGCCCTTGCCATTAATTGAATATCAGATGTATTTGAACTTTTTGCCAAACTAACTGTACTTACATCACCCTTATCCACAATAAATATACAAATTGTGGATAACATCGCTAAAAATATAATTAAAAATATTTTAATAATCTTTTTCACAACTTTCTCCTTTTTTACAATTTAATTTATTACATATTAACTTCATTTATATTTTGTATAAAAAATTGAAAAATATACCACATTTGAAATATTTTTTTTAATATGTTAAAATTAAGATAGCTGTTTGAGCGAAGTGAGAGGAGAACTATTTATGAAAAAAATTTTAATTTTTTATGCATCATATGGTGGTGGACATTTAAATGCCGCAAAATCAATAAAAGAATGCATTGATGCTAATTACATAAATTGTGAAACAGAATTAATAGATTGTATGAAATATGTCAATAAACCAATAGAAAAAATTACAACTGCCGCATATAGAGAAATGGCAAAAAAAGTTCCATGGGCATGGGGAAAAATTTATACAGATTCTCAAAAAGGACCTTTAGCACATATTTCATCAAGGTCAAATCAAATATTAGCCATAAAACTTTTAAAATTATTAAGAGAAAAACAACCTGATTTAATAATTTCAACACATCCATTTGGAAGTCAAATGTGTAGCTACTTAAAAAGAAAAGAAAAATTTACAGCAGAAATTGCAACAATAATGACAGATTTTTCTCCACATGATCAATGGCTAGTACGGAAATGAACATACAGATTATTTTTTTGTTGCAAATAATAAAATGAAAAATTATTTAATATCAAAAAATATTCCAGAGGATAAAGTATTTGTAACAGGAATTCCAATTTCATCAAGATTTTTACAAAAATATAATAAACAAGAAATTTTAGATGAATTTAATTTACAAAATAATAAAAAAACAATTCTATTTTTCGGAGGCGGAGAATTTGGACTTGGAAAAGCAAAAACCTTTGAAATTTTTGAAACTTTAGTTAAAGATTTTAATGACATCCAAATAATCGCTATAGCTGGAAAAAATGAAAAAATGAAATTAAAATTTGAAAAAATTGTACAAGAAAACAATAAACAAGATTATGTAAAGATTTTAGAATATACTAATAAAGTTCCAGAATTAATGGCAATATCAGATTTAGTTGTCTCAAAACCAGGAGGATTAACAACATCTGAAAGTCTTGCATCTAATTTACCTATGATTATAATAAACCCTATTCCCGGTCAAGAGGAAGAAAATGCAGAATTTTTAGAAGAAAAAGGTATCGGAATTTGGATTAGAAAAAATGATTCAACTTATGAAATATTTCAGGATTTATTCTCTAATCCTGAAATATTAGAAGAAATGAAAAAAAATACAGAAATTTTAGCAAAAAAACATTCAACTGAAGACATTTGCAAAATAATTTTGTCCCATTAAGGACGGTTCTTTCTGGGACATTAAATTTTCTTAAATGGAGCAGCGGAGAAATCAATAAATTATTACCTTTTGGAAGGGCTTATTTTAAAACTGTGAATTGTAGCTAGATATTGTAACAAATATATAAAAAACACATAAAATACTTTAGAGGTGTATTTTATGTGTTTTTCTGATTTATCAAGTTGTAATTTAATAGGACTTGCAAGTAGCCTTGCAATTACAGTCGGTGAAAATTTAACTTCAGATGAAGCAGCAATCTTAGCTGCATTTTTTACAGCATTTGCCGATAATCTCGCAATAATTGCAACAACAAAATCAAGAGATGAATCACAAGATACAAATATATTTTAAATCAAGATCTGTCCCTTTTGGACAAAATGTCCAAAAAGAACCGTCCCCTTTGGACATTAAATTTCTCTTCTTCCCTCTAAAGCTTTAGTCAAAGTAATTTCATCAGTATATTCTAAATCTCCACCAACAGGAATTCCATGAGCTATTCTAGTAACTTTAATTCCTAATGGCTTAATCAATTTAGATAAATACATAGCAGTTGCTTCTCCTTCTACTCTAGGATTTGTAGCAAGTATAACTTCTTTAACTTGTCCGTCCATAAGTCTTGAAAGCAATTCTTTAATTTTTATATCATCTGGTCCAACTCCATTCATTGGCGAAATAGAACCATGTAATACATGATAAACACCTTTAAATTCGTGCGTTTTTTCCATAGCAACAATATCTCTTACATCCTCAACAACACATATTGATGACTGGTCTCTTTTAGGGCTAGAGCATATTGGACATGGGTCTGTATCAGATATATTATAACATTTACTACAATATTTTAAATTTTTCTTTGCCTCTACTATTGAATTTATAAATTCATTTGTTTCTTGTTCTGAACAATTCAAAATATAAAAGGCAAGCCTAGCAGCAGTTTTATGTCCTATGCTAGGCAATTTTTCAAAACTTTCGATTAATTTTTCTATTGATGGTGAATATAATGACATTTGCCTTCTCCTTTTAACTACATTAACCCAGGAATATTGAATTTTCCAAGTTCTTGACTTTGTGCAGAATCAACTTTTCTTAAAGCCTCATTTACACAAGTTAAAATTAAATCCTCTAACATTTCTACATCATCTGGATCAACAACATCTGGTTTAATTTTAATTTCTTTTATTACCTTTTCACCAGTAACTTTTACACTAATAGCACCACCACCAGCTGTGCTATCAAACTCTTTTGTAGCTAGCTCCTCTTGTGATTTTTGCATTTCTGCTTGCATTTTTTTGGCTTCTTTCATTAAATTATTTATATTCATTCCGCCAAAACCTCCCATTCCACCTGGGAAACCTCCTCTTTTAGACATTTTAAATTCCTCCCTTTCTCTTAGTTTAACTTCCTTTTTTTTCTCGGCATTGCGTTTGGAAAAATGGATTTTAAATTTTAATATATCAACATTTAGAACGGCTAATTTATAACAAAGCAACCATTAAAATTTAATCTATAACATTAACTGGTATATCAGACTCATTTGCCAATTTTAGAATATCATCCTCTGGATTATGCTGTGTTACTTGACTTTGTGCATCTGAAATATATTTTATCTGCATATTCTTACCACAAGCCATTGAAACCAAATTAGAAATTTCTTTTATATTTTCCTGCTTATCTAACACAGTTTTACCAAAAGCTGTTATACCTTTTGGAAATTTAATTCCAACAGTTGAATCATTTATTTGCTCTGCTTTTGTATTCATCAAATTAGTGTACAAAACTATTTTTCCATTTTGTTTTAAATCATTTACTATTTTAGGCCAACTTTTATTTAAATCACTTGAATAGCTTTTAGTGCTAGTCATAACATTTTTAGTACTTGATGTCATTACTGAACCACTTGTATTTTTATTTTGCGTACTAATTTCTGACTTATTTTGCCTTTGTATTCCTGAATTATTCAAATTCGTTCCTGCCATTTGAACTGGAACTGATTGCATATTGGACTGCATAGAAATTTTACCAGATTTTAAATAATTTTCAATCTTTTCAACTCTTTCTTCTATGTCTCCACCGCTTCCAACTTCTTTACTACATAATTTAATTATTCCAGCTTGGAACACTATAGTTTTTTGAGTTGACCACTTCATATCATTTTCTAAATTTGATAATTCATAAATCAAATTAACTAGCTTTTCTTTTGTAACTTTTTCAGCTATATTTTTTATATTTTGAACTTCCTCTTCACTATATAAATCCACCTTTCCAGATGACTTATATACCAAAATATCTTTTACATATTTAATAATTTCCCATAAAAAATTATTTAAATCTTTTCCTTGATTTAGTATCTCATCCATTGCATTTAAAGCTTTATCTATATCATATTCAATAATTGCCTCTGTAATACCATGAACATAAGTTATTTTTGGAATTCCAACTAAATCTTTAATTTTATCTTCATCAATTTTATTCTCTCCATCTTGCACACATCTCTCTAAAATTGATAAAGCATCTCTCATAGCCCCTTCAGATAAAACAGCTATAATTTTTAAAGCTCCATCAGTAATTTCTATATTACTCTCTTCGCAAACAATTTTTAATCTTTTTATAATATCTTCATCAGATATTCTTTTAAAATCAAATCTTTGACATCTAGAAAGTATAGTTGCTGGTAACTTTTGAGGCTCTGTTGTTGCCAAAATAAATTTAACATGTTCTGGTGGTTCTTCAAGTGTTTTAAGCAATGCATTAAATGCACCAGGTGAAAGCATATGAACCTCATCTATAATATATACTCTGTATTTTGCTTTTGTAGGTAGAAAATTAACCTCTTCACGGATACTTCTAATATCTTCAACACTATTATTTGAAGCAGCATCCATTTCTACAATATCTGTAAGTGAGCCATTAAGTGCCCCCTTGCAAATTTCACACTCATTACAAGGCTCTCCATCTTTTGGATTTAAACAATTTATTGCTCTTGCCAAAATTTTTGCAGAAGATGTTTTTCCAGTACCTCTTCCACCATTAAATAAATATGCATGCCCAACTCTATCAGCCATAATTTGATTTTTTAGAGTTCTTGTAATATGTTCTTGTCCAACAAGTTCTGAAAATGTAATCGGTCTAAATTTTCTATAAAGAGCTGTGTACCCCATATTCTCACATCCTTTATAATCGTCCCTAATTTATACTGATTTATAATTTTTTATATAAAACACAAATATGACTTATATAAAACAGAAAAATCCTATATATAGTATAAAATTTAATCCCTCTATAGAGAGCACTCCACATAAAGATTATCTACTTATTGCTGCTTCCTTCCGGACCTGACAAGGTTCGTAGGTCTCTATTGGATTACTCTCTATACAAAGATTAAATCTTATACCTTTTTTATTATATAATGACTTCACTAAATTATCAAGCATTTTTTATCATTTTTATATTTTATTTTTTTCAACAAGTTACAATTCATCTCTAATTAAAGTAGAATAGCGCGAGAAGGTAATAATTTATTGATATCGGAGCGATTCGGGGGGACCGTTTTAGAAAATGTATGAACGCATGTGAATTACATTTTCTTAAATGGGGCAGCGGAGAAATCAATAAATTATTACCTTCGGGAGCGGACTATTTTAAAACTGTGAATTGTACCTACATTCTTTTAAACACAATATTCTCTAAATCAGTATATTCAATACTTTGAGTCCCCTGATTTACAACATCATTAACAGGAAGCTCCAAATCAATATTAGATTTATAAACTTTTCCACCATTTAAAGTAATATAAATATCAAAAGAAACATTAAACTTCAAGTCATCATTATTAACATTTAACTTTTTTAATAACTCACTATGATTTATTTGTTCATCATCATTGGAAACATAATTTCCTAGATTATTAATAGCATATCTAAAAACCACCAAACCACCTTGATTAGAAATTTTCATTTCCTTTATACTTGAATCCATATCACCTATATATTCAATACTATCAACTTCATTTTCTGATGTATTTTTAAAAATAACACTATCTACATTACTATCAGGCTTTAATAATTTTATCTCTCCAATTTTTGAATTTTGTTCTATATTAAAATTATTTAATTTTACACTTTCAATTATCTCTGTATCTTTATAATCATTGTTCTTCTTAATATACAAATAAATATCATTATTTTGATTAACCTGTAAATTCCATTTGTTCGTATTATCTTCAACATCAGTTCCTTCTACATTACTTATTATAGATATTTTTGACACATAAAAAGGTAAGTTTCCTTCTCCTTCTACATTATATTTTAGTGAAATTACACCTACCACAAATAATATAGCAAATATAATAAATAACACCATTATAATATGAAATTGTTTTGTGTTTATTATTTGTTGTAATTTTTCTTTCAATTTTTCCTCCTAATTTTGGTGTTCCCAGGCGGACTCGAACCACCATCGGTCGCTTAGGAGGCGACTGCTCTATCCTGCTGAGCTATGAGAACATATTATACTTTTCATATTTTAACACATTTCTAGTAACTTTGTAAAGAAAAAATAAGGAATTAAAAGTCTTAACTCTTAACTCCTTATTTCATTTATGCAAAAAGCTCTAATCTACAACAAACTTTTTAATAAGAAATATTCCAATACCTAATATAGTAACTACTGTAACTCCTATAATTATAGGAACTACATAATCCCTATTTTCACCAGTACTTGGTATAATTACAACTGTTTGAGCGTTTCCTATATTGAAATAGTTATTTATAAGTTTTACTGGTGTACCTGCTGTAAATCCATCATTTTTTGTTACTTCTGAAATTTCAGATTTATTATCAAATGTATTATCATCTGTACTGGTAAGTAATTTTGAAGTATATAAATTAATTTCATTAGATTCACCTGTTGCTAAAGGTTTTTCTAATTTTGTTGTTAAATACGTTCTATATTTATTTATATCCTCATTATCCTTCATTGATACATTAACATCTTCTAAATGCTTTTTATCTGTTTCTTGCCATTGCTCATTTGGATCCACATTATTTAACCTTCCATCAACATAGTCAAGCAATTCTGTTATAGACATAGTTACTTTTGCATTATCATTTGCTATTCCATAATAGTAATAATCATCAGTTGAGTAATCTTTTTCACTAACATTTGTAACCTTCATTGTATATGTTACATCTAATTTTGCTCCTTCTATTAACTCATTATCCATTTCTGTTTTTAATATTCCGAAAAAATCTGTTCCATTTATAACTAATGGTCCCATTAGTGTTGTATGAGAATATGAACCTTTTAACTCTGGTTTGCCTGTTTTTTCATCATATTCTATTGTAGCATCTACTATAGTCTGTCCATTTGCTAATGTTAGCTTATATCCTGAAATCTTTTTGGTAAATTCTAATGCTTGTTTTGATCTCTCAACAATACCAAAATCAACATTTTGTACAACAAACTCAACTCTGTCACTATCATCTCCACTTGTTACTACTGATTCATATTCTACACTGAATTCCATTGTTGGTGTTGCTGAATCCATACTTGTAATGATCTTTTCTTTAGTTCCATCAGGTTTAATAATTTCTTGCCCTTCAGGAGTATATGCGTTTTCTATCAAAGATGTTAAAGTATTATTAGTAATAGATCTCATTTGTTCTTCAATATTTTTTCTTATTTTATCGTTATCTAATGCATCTGATCTTCTATCACTTACATATATTGTATCATTTTCATATTCTTTACCTCTATACCAATATAGATCTTTTTGTGTTTTTTCACTTCTTGCTTTATCATTATATATTGTACCTTTATAATATTGAACTTTATATTCTTTATCTCCCCAAGTATATATTATTTGATAATATGCTGGTACAAAATTACTAAATTTAAATTTTCCATCTTTATCAGTATATGTAGTATATACTAGACCATTTTCCTTTTTATTTCCTTGTTCATCTACTTCTTGCAATGTTATTTTTACTTGATTTTCTTTTACTGTTTTATCTTTATTTTGTTGATATATTCCATCTCCTATTCTTTCTTCACCTATTACTGCCTCTTTACCTTCTTTTCCAGTTTTATCTACAAATACTAATCCCTCTACTGTTCTTTCATGTCTAAATTCTAATTGTAATGACCTTGCAGAGTCTGTATCATCTTCATATGTATTAAAGTTTTCAGGCCTTGCAGTTCCAGGTACAGAATCTTTGTCATATACTGCTATTGGTTTTCCTGTATCATCAAATGTTGTATATGAATTAATTTCTACTAGATTATGTTTTGTCTCGCCATTATTCATTATAGTAAATATAGCTTGTTTATTCATTACAAATTGAATATATAAACATTGTTCTTCTCCATCATCTATTGTTCTTTGGCTTGTATTTATAATATATTTTCTATACCCTCCATATGGTGAAGATTCTTCATTAAATCCAATTGTATCAGTTATTTTATCTTCATCATTTATAGAATATCCAACATTTTCTAATGTATAATTACTATCACAATAATCTACTATATTATTTATTCTTCCCAAATATGAACCTTCATTTCTTAATGACACTTTATAAGTTACATAAACATTAATATTT
Organism: uncultured Clostridium sp.; assembly: GCA_945877035.1. Lineage (GTDB taxonomy): Bacteria > Bacillota > Clostridia > TANB77 > CAG-508 > CAG-269. The sequence continues at coordinate 15,502 of CAMCQH010000004.1, forward strand.
TTACTTGCATCTTCTTTGCTTTCATATTCATAGTCTGATTTATAAATAGCTCTCGTATATGATCCTCTATTATTTTGGAATTTTACTCCTACATTCCAAGCTGAATTTTCATCTGTATATTCTCCATAAGATTGATATCTAGTATTTGCATACCTATATACATGTTGTAGTCCATTAACTTTAACTCTTACATTATATAGATCTTGTGCTAACGCATAATCTGTTTGCTCTTTCTTAAATAATCCTAAATTTACATATCTTATTTCTTTTGATGTTGGTATAAAGTTACTATATAAATAATATCCCGCTTCTTGTGTAGAAGCATATACTGTACATCCATAATGACTATTTATTGTACTCTGATATTGTCTATTTTGATTATAATTCAATGAAACCCCATTTACATTCAGGTATTGACTACCATTTCCAGTTACACTAGAAAGTTTATTATCTAATATGTTTCTTGAATATCTATCAGTTGCTTTCGAACCTTCAGTATTATAGAGTTCTGGATTAACAGCTTGATAATCTATACCACAATATTCAAATTCAACGTGATAATTTCCATACTGTATTTGGTCTAAACTTACATTATAAAACCTATACTCTCCTCCATATATTTCATCATAAATTCCTAATTCTGAAGTATATGTAGTTTGTATTGTATTTCCATATCTATCTTTTAATTTTACTGCAATTCCATTTAAGCCAGGCTCACCATTAAATTCTGAATCTGTCATAGATAATTTTCCACTATGTTCATCAAGCCACACAAATCCAGATAACATTACTTCATATTGGTGATTATAAGCTTTTACGGTTGTTCCTCCTTCTCTTTGTATATACCAAGAAGAACCTATATTGTTATTATATCCATAATATTGTGATGGTATGCTCTTTTCAGTTGCTGTAATTGTATTTCCAATAAAATATGCATACTCTGTATGATTATTTCCCAATCCACCATCATTCCAAGCATAAGTTCTTAATGATAGTGTTCCTTGTCCACTCGCAATTCCATCTTCATTTGTATAAAATATTCCTTCTGAATATCCCCATTGTCTATTATTTCCTAAATATACTGTATGTGGTTGCCATGCATAATAATTTTCAGTATACCAATATCTCCATACATAACCCCAAACTGGTACAGCATGAGGAACATTAACTATATTCTTTCCTATTAAAGTTGGCACCCATACAATGTCCCATCTAACTATTTCAAGAACCCAATGATAAATATCTTGACTATAAATCAAATCATATGACATTATAGTTGTACTAAATGAGAACCCTACTCCTTCTAATGGAGTTCCATTTCTATCATCTATTTTTTTAATTTTAGCTCCTGCTGTTTCTACGTCAGGAGGTGGTGGAGGGATATCTGGAGGTGTTAACTTTAATGTTATTGTTTTAGATTTAGTTGCTGAATTTGTCCAACTTTCTGTGTTTTCATACACTCTTTCCAAAGGTTGTGCATTTCCTACTTTATAGCATCCATGCCCATTATGACTTCCATCAGAAACTTCAAAACATCTCCATTCTTCCACAACTTTATAATTTGCTGTATATGATGTAGTAATTGTATTATTTATCTTTATTTCCATTTTTGATGGATTTGATTTTTTTGCTACTTTTATATAAAAATTATGATTAAATGAGAATTCTTTAGAGTTACCACTTTTATCACAGATTGACCATTTACTACTACTTATTTTATTTCCATCAATATTATATAAAACTATAGATTTTACTTCATCTGGTGTTACCTTGTCATCATTAGTTCTCGTTACTTTATAAGGTCCATAAATATTATAACTATTATTTAATTTTTCTCCCTCAGAGCTGTTAGGATTTGCTGTATATTTATTTGCTGATGTTGTAGTTGGTTTTGGATCAAATTTTGTAACAGTTACTTTTGTTTGCTTATATTTATGAGTACCAACTCCACACATAGCTTTTTTTCCATCTGTACAATGTAATCTAGTACTATTTACTACTTTATTATAAGGTGTATCATGTGTATAAAAACGTGAAGACCCTGAACTTATAGGAATAATTTCTGTTGATGTATATTTTTTCTTTAATTCTTCTTTTTTCTCTGCTACAGTAGCAGCTTGGCTAGTAGTTATTCCAACAGTCAATATTGATGTACCTATCAATAATAATACACTTAATTTTATATATTTTTTAAATCTATTATTTTTCTTATATAAAATTGTAAAAATAATTATTAATATAATTGCTAATATTATTCCTATACTACTTCCTATTATAGCACCTGTTTTTATTGATATAATGACTGTTGCTTCTGAATAATCATCCTCTGTTTTATCTTTATTTCCTTCTATTGAATCTTTATCTTTAAGATTACCATCACTTTTTATTAAAGTTATTTCTGCACTATTAACAAATTTGCCCATATCTGTTGCAATGGTTGTTATTTCTATTTCTTTACTTGCTCCTGGTTTTAATAATAATCCTGATAGTCCATATATTTTTATACTACCATCATTCATCATTTGCCAATTTCCATCTACACCCTCTAGTGTCAAACCTTCTGGTAAATAATCTGTAATTTCACTTATATATGCTGATTGTTCTCCCTCATTTGTTATAACAATTTTAAATGTTACCGTAATTTTAGTATCTGCAATTTCTTTTGCTGCTACTTCAACTTTAGCAAGTTTTTGTTCTTTGTAATCATAATCTTTTGTACCTTTAGAATTAGCTACTGTTATTTTACTTACATATTTATCTAGTTTTAAATCTAAAACTGTACCTTTAACAAGACCTGCATCAATATTTTCTACACTTTTTGTATCTATTGTAACAGCATCTGTAACCCCTGCTATTTCTACTCTTCCATCTATACTTATTTCTTTTTTAATTACATCTGAATTTACCTCTTCTGAAACACCATTTTTTCTATAAGCTGTTAATTCATATGTATTGCTATCATATTCAAATATTACTAAATATTTTCCTTTTGAAAGATTTGAAAATTTATATTTACCTTCATCATTTGTTGCTGTTATATATTTTTCTCCTAATGCATCTGTTACAATAGTATTTGTATCCATATTAAACAGTTTAACTGTTACACCTGAAATTTTTTGCTCTTTTTCTCCTTTTTGTCCATCTTTATTTTCATCTATCCAAACTTGTCCATTAATCTCATATATGCTTTTATCTGTTTCTTCTTTATTATCTTCTCCACTATCATCTGGATTATCTTTATTTTCTTCATCATCTTTTCCATCATCAGGAACTGTTGGATTATCTTCATCTTTTTCTTCATTATCTGGATCACCAGCAATTATTGTAAATTTTACAATATTAGAAATTATTGTATCTGCCTCTCCTGTTGTTACTGACACACTATTTTGTACTTCTTTATTTTCTGAAATCAAATTAACTCTTGCTTTTATCTTTATGTTTATTTCCAAACCATTTGGTATTGTTAAATATAAATTGACATCAGGACTTGTTTTTTCATTTTCATCCTCTATTACTTTAGAGCTTATATCTTCTGTTACTGTTGACACGTCATAATTTTTAGTTTCTTCATTATATTCAATTTTCTCATATTCAACTTCTTCTGGAATTAACTCATCTGGTAAATAATCTAAAACATTTACATCTATATTTTCAAATTTTGTACTATATCCATTGACTTTTACTTTTACATTATATTCTATTTCATCATCATACTTTACTTCTTTTCCTTCACTTTCAGATGACATAGAAACAACAATTTCTCTTGTAAACATTACTTGTGTATTTAAGTTTGTATTATATGTTTCTATTCCTTCTGCATTTATTTCCGCTGCAACCTCTAAAGGATACATATATACATTCTTTTCAAGATTTTTAGGTTCCATATATATCCTCAATATAACCTGTTTTCCAACTGGTAACTGTGATACTTTTGCTTTATAAAAAGCGTTTTCAAAAGTTTCATTACTTACTTCTACATCTTGAGTTAAAGAACCTGTTTCATATACATTCATCCATTTTGGAATATTTACAGAAATATCCACATCTCTTAACACATCTTGAGTATTATTTGTAATTAATAAACAATATTCCCATTTATTATCCTCATTTACAAATCCTCCCATTGTAGAAACCATTCTAGCATAGATCTTTGATTTTTTAACAATATTATTTATAGAAGCTTCCGCAATTTTTCTACCATTACTATATAATGCCGTATTTGATGTTATATTTTTTTCTGTTATATTTGAATCTAATTCATTTACTTCAACTTCATAAACTCTTTCAATTGAACTACCCTTTTCTATTTTGTCTATAGTTATAGTTTCCTCAGTTACATTTGTATCTCCAACATACTTATACATTTTTTCCATGTCTTCAATATCATCTATACCTTTTGAAACTGTTACATATGTTGTGCCTTCTGGTATTTTTCCTATAATACTCAAATTTTTTATATCACTTGAAGAATTATTTGTTATCTTTGCTGTATATGTAATTATTTGTTTTTCATAAACAATGTCTCCATCTTGTAATACTTTATTACCAACTTGTGCAACTGTTGAAAATGTAAGTCCTTCTATTGTTTCTACATTTTCCTCTACATTTAAAGCATTTGCTGAATTTCCTGTATCTTCTAAACTTAATGCACTTACATTATATCTTACTGCACTCAATCTAGCTTCTTGTTTTTCATCTAATTCTTTAATATTTATTATTTTACTTGTTTTTCCTTCTAATTCATAGTCATTGATTTTTCCATTTTCGTTTGAATATGTAAGCTCAATATTTGAATCAAGAGTTGTTAGTTCTCCTTTTAATGTAATTTTAGCTGGAACAATAATATATGTTCCTTCATATATTGCATTTGTATAATAACTATTTTGTACTCCATTTAAAGTAATTTTTATAATTTTATTTGTTCCATTTTCTACTAATTCTGTATTTTCAATAAAATTACTATCATTATACACTAAAGAAGTTTCATCTAAAATAACTTTATCTACATCTTCAGGTAATTTTATTTCTATTACTGGTTTTTTAAACAAATTATATTTTATATCATTTGAAACTAATTTCAATGTAAAATTAATATCATTTACAGTATTATTTGTCCATTCTTGTTTATTTACTGATAAATCTATTCTAGTTGTAGATTCTTTTATTTCTTTTTCATAAGCATTTGAAAAACTATAAATTTCTTGTTTTTGTATTTCATTTTCTTGTTTTATATTATTTATCGCTTTTACACTTGTTTCTGTCTTTACTTTATTATTATTTATATCTAAAGCGGTTGCTTTTATTGATTTTGTATTTTCTATTTTTATAGTTCCCTGCTTTATTGGTTTAGAAGTTTTTACTATCAAAGAAGATTGTTCATTTACAAAGTCTACTTTTATCATTCCATCTTCTTGTGACTGTATATTTTTGTTAACTTCTAATAAAATCTCATTATTACTATTTAATATTTGTAATTTTCCATCTTCTCCTAATATATCTAATATATTATTTTTGTTTACTTTTGTGCTTTTATATACAATATCTTCTGTTGCTACATCTACATTATCAGTATTTACAAACTTATCATCTTCGTTAATTTCTATTTCATCTGAAATTGATGCATAATCTACATTTATGTTCATTAATTCAGTATATTCAGTTGCATTATTTGTTCCATTATTAATATTGGCATATATATTTCCATTATAAATATCATTTATATCTATATCAGCAGATATTAAACCAGATATGTTTTCTGAGACTTGAATAGTTTTATTTATGTCACCTTTTATTTGCATAGAATCTTTAGTATCTAATATCTCTGTAATCTTTCCTGTAATTTCTAGATCATTTTCAGAATTATTTGCATCATAACAATTAGAACTATAGTATAAATTAATTTTATATGTATCTCTTGCACCATCAATTTTTTCAGAATAGATTTTGCCATCAACCTCATTATTCAAAGTACTTATACTAATTTTTCCTGTTGATGCTTCATATTCATAATTCCAGTCTTTAGCCACATCACTTCCATTTGTTGCCTTTGTAGATATTGCCTGTACTTCTATTCTTTCAGGATATTCATCTTTTATTTGAGGGGCTATCAATTCTGTTACAGTACTTTTTATTGGCTTATACTCTTGGTCTTCATCATATTTAATTCCAGTACTTAAGTTAAGTTTTAATAAAGTTCCTTTTTTATCTTCAAAATCATAATTAACATATTTTTCAACATCAAGCTCTACTTCGGCATTTATTTTTGATGTATCTTCAGTATTTTGTATTTCTTCTACTGCCACAGAAATTAATGTTAAAAATGAGCTATTAACAAGCATTAACATTGTAAAAATAATTGCAATTATTTTTTTTGATATTTCCTTCATTTGACCTTCCTCCTCATAATTAGACAATTTACCTTATTATAATTTTATTAATTTAATATATATTTTTCAATAGGTACTTTTTTATGTTACAAAATATAGTCTATAACTTGCTACGGAAGGCATTTTTTCAACTTTTTTAAAGCTATTTTTAAATTTATATTACATTTTTGTTACATAATAAATGTTTTGATAAAAGTTTTATAATTAAGTATCAATTTTACAGATTAGTTCAAAATATTGATATATTAAAATTTAAAATTTGTTTTGACCTACTGTTTTAAACAGCTTCTCCAGAACGGTTACCGTAGCAATAAACTCCTTTTTTCTTCTTGGCATTGCGTTTGGAAAAATGAATTTTAAATTTAAATATATCAACATTTTGAACAGCTTTTTTAATGCAATAAGTTCTAACCTTGACACACTGTGCTATAATATAATTAAAAATTTATGGAGGTTCAGCATTATGCAAAAAATATTAAGTCATATGCGAAAAGCAATAGAAGAATATAATATGATAGAAGAAAATGATAAAATAGCAATTTGTTTATCAGGAGGAAAAGACTCAATAACAATGCTATATGCTTTTAAAAATTTACAAATATTTTATCCAAAAAAATTTGACATAATAGCAATAAGCATTGACCCAGGATTTGATTTTTTTGATACAAACTTTTTACAAGAAATTTGTGATAAATTAGAAATACCTTTATTTATAGAAAAAAGTCATGCTAAAGAAATAGTTTTTGATATAAGAAAAGAAAAAAATCCATGTTCATTATGTGCTAATTTAAGAAGAGGAGTTATAAATTCAGTTGCAGTAAGAGAAGGATGTAACAAAATTGCACTAGGTCATAATCAAGATGATGTATTAGAGACATTTTTACTTAACTTATTATATGCCGGAAATATTGGAACATTTTCACCAGTAAGTTATATGGACCGTTCTGGAATTACTTTAATTAGACCTTTAATTTATACTCCTGAAAAAGATACAAAAAGATTTATTAAGAAAAATGATTTAGCAGTTATGCCAAAAGTATGTCCAATGGATGGAACTTCTAAAAGAGAATCAATGAAGCAAATGATTTTTACTCTTCAAAAAGATATTCCTATGATTAGAGCAAATCTTTTTGGAGCAATACAAAGAAATTTACCATATTGGAAAATAAAAAATAGGGATTAGGGGCCAGGCCTCAAATCCCTATTTTTTCTATTTTACAATTGCAACCATCGCATTTTTTAAATCTTCTAATTTTTTATTAGCATCTACCTCTGAAACACCTTTAACACCCATATATAACTTAATTTTAGGTTCTGTACCAGAAGGTCTAACACAACACCAACTATTATCCTCTAATGCATAATATAATACATTTGATTTTGGTAATCCTGTTTTAGATTCCTCTCCTGTTACCATATCTTTAACATAATCTCTATCAATATCTTTAAATGTTAAAACTCTATAATCTCCAATTCTTTCAACTGGTGTATTTCTCATATTTGTCATCATTTCTTGTATTTTTTCAGCACCTTCAGCACCTTCTAAAACAATTGAAACTTGGTCCTCTTTATAATATCCATATTTTTTATAAATATTATTCATTTGATCCCATAAAGTCTCACCTTTAGATTTATAATAACAAGCCGCTTCGCATAAAGCCATTACAGCTGCAATTCCATCTTTATCTCTTGCATAATCGCCAATTAAACAACCATAACTTTCTTCAAAACCAAATACATATTCATGTCCATCTTCTAATTCTTCTTCTTTTTTCATAACAGCACCAATATTTTTGAAACCTGTCAAAACTTCATATAATTTTAAGCCATATTCTTCAGCAATTGCTTGTGTTAAATTAGAAGAAACAACAGTTGTTATCATCATTCCTTTTTCAGGTAATATTCCTTTCTCTTTCATTTGAGAAATTCTATATTCTGCAATTAATAATGCTGACATATTTCCTGTATATGTCATATATTCTCCAGTTTTGCTGTCTTTAGCATATATTCCTAATCTATCAGCATCTGGGTCTGTTGCTAAAACTACATCCGCATCTACTTTTTTAGCCAATTCCAATGCTAGTTTGAATGCTTTTTTATCTTCTGGGTTTGGATAATCAACAGTTGGGAAATTTCCATCAGGCTCTTTTTGTTCTGGAACAACATATAAATTTTGTATTCCAATTTCTTTTAATAGTCTCTCTGCAACAGTATTTCCTGTTCCATGTAATGGAGTATAAACAACTTTTAAAGATTTTCCTTGTTCTTTTACAATTTCAGGATTTATTATTAGAGCTTTTAAAGTATTTATATATTTATCATCCATTTCTGTTCTTACAATATTAAGTAATCCTTTTTCAATTGCTTCCTCTTTTGACATTTCTTTTATTTCACTAAATTGTTTTACATCTCTTACTTTTGCAATTATATCTTTATCTCTTGGAGCTACTATTTGTGAACCATCATCCCAATAAACTTTGTATCCGTTATATTTTGGTGGATTATGACTTGCTGTAATCATAATTCCAGCTGTACATTTTAACTCTCTAACAGCAAAAGATAATTCTGGAACTGGTCTTAAATTTTCAAATAAATATGTCTTTATTCCATTTGCACATAATATTAATGCAGTTTGCATACTGAATTCTTTTGACATTTTTCTTGAATCATAACTAATTGCAACGCCTTTATCTTGTGTCCCTTGCTCTAATATGTAATTTGCTAATCCTTGTGTCGCTTTTCCAACAGTATATTTATTCATTCTGTTAGTACCTGCTCCTATAACTCCACGAAGACCAGCTGTTCCAAATTCTAATTCTTTATAGAATCTATCTTCTATTTCTTTTTCATCATCTTTAATTTCTAATAATTCTTTTTTTGTTTCTTCATCAAAATCTGGGCTTTCACACCATTTTTTGTATTCTTCTAAATAATCTTTCATAAAATCATTTCCTTTCTTTGTCAATAGGGACGCCCCTTTTTGACAATATATTTTATTAGCATCATTATAATAACACTAATCTAAAAAAAAATAAAGTTAAATCTTAATATTTATTGAAAGTTTATTTTTTATATGATAATATTTTTTATATAAAAAAGTACAAAAAAGGAGGTGAAAGTATGGAAGAAAAAAAATCAATAAAAATAAGTTTGTCTACAGTCCTTTTAATCATTGCTATACTAATTATTGTTATAATGTGTTTTTACATTTATATAGAAAAACAAAATTCTACTAAAAAAATCGAAAATTTAGAATCAGATGCTAATAATATGAAATCTACAATAAACTCTTTACAAGAAAAACTTAACAATATAAATAATATTATTAGTCAAAATGTTAGTAATACTAACAAAAATAATTCAACAAATACAAATAATTCCAATAATTCATCTGAACCTATTCAAGTAGATTATACACTTAACATTGAAGACTTAAAGTCTATTGATTCTAATAACAATGATGAATTAAAAAATTTCTTTAACAAATATGCCGGAAAAAAGGTAAACATTACAGGTTATGTATCTAATTATGGAAATGATGCTGTTGTTCCTACAAGCACAGACTTAGCTACATACATAAACATTGGAGACAAAGACACATATAAAGATAAAATATATGCTGGCGGATACACTTTTAATAAGGAATTAATTCAAAAAATAAATAGTTTAAAAATAGGTCAGAAAATAACATTGATTGGAACAGTAGTTGATGGAACTTGGCCACTAGATTTAGAAATTATAAATATATCAAATTAAAAAAATTGATTGCTGAAGTAGCTTTTTTAACTTTTACTTCAACAATCAATCTTTTTTATTTCAAATGATAAAAATTTTCATATAACTTTCTAGCAGTCTTTGGACAGTCAACTCCAGCATCATCTGCATTTTTAACAGGAGCAAATTCTTCCTCTCTCTTTACTCTAAGTATTGCCATATCATCAACTTCGCCAAAAGCATCAAATAAAAATGCCTCAAATTTATACGCATTTGGAGAATCTGGAACTACTAAATTTCCATCTTTATCAATATATTTAGCTTTTTTAAAAGCACTATGATATGGTAAAGGTGTACTTCCCATTCTTTCTACTGCATCAATACTAAATAAATTACAAAGAATATGTGACTCGCCATATAAAAGCTCACCATTTTCATCTGTTGCCTCTGCCATTTTATCAGAAATCTCTGAATATTCTATAACACTTGGTTTTCCATTTCTCTTACAAAATACTCCAACTTTTTCATGTGGATTAGCTTTAACAATAGATTTACAAGCAACTGTAACTCCTTTATCAATAGCAATTCCCATTAAAACAGGATCTACCATTTTTACTAAACAGTTATCTACTCCACCAATAAATACCCATTCAATACCAAGTTGTCTCATTTTTTCAGTCATACCACTTTTTACTAATGACTCATATATACCACCATGTCCATCAGCAGCTTGCTTTATTAAACCATCTTCACCAATTAATATTTTTCCTTCAGTATCAACCATTGGTAATTCACCTTGAATAAAGAAGAAAATATTTTTATCTTTTTGATATCCAAAATATTTATTTTTTTCAAAAAAATTAAGAGTTTCTTCATTATTTTCCCTACTTGTCATAATAAACCATGGTATAGTAGCACCATATTTCTTTCCTGCTTCTTTTAAACCATCACTTAATAACTCAAATAAAGATTTATGAGAGTCTAATCCAATATCATAAGTTCCTTTAGGACCATTATGTCCAAGTCTTGTGCCTTGTCCACCTGCCATAGTAACAGCCGCAAGTTTTCCTTCTTTTATAGAACGTTTTCCTATATTTTCATAATATTTATAATCATCATATAATTTATTTTTATCTAAATATTCCATTGGTTCAATTACATCATCATTTTCTTGAGGTTCTTTTGTAGTATTGTTATATAAACTTTTTATTAATTCAAAATCAATATTTAAAATTTGTTCTAATAATTCTTTTTTCTTTTTATCATCTAATTTTTCATATCCATTTAATAAATGTTCTTGATTAAATTTTTTTAGTATGACTTTTGCTTCTTCTAGTTTGTTTATCATAATTTTCATCCTTTCAACATTTTTTGTTATAAACATATATATATACCATTTTTTAAAATTAATCAAGTCTTTTACTAATATTTATTTTACAATAGCTTCTCTACCCCAGAAGTAGACAAAACTTTACTATAATTTTTAGCAATACTACTAACATCTTTATAAACTTCGTTAATATCATAACAATCTACAACTTTTACTTCACCATTATTAACCCAATTTTTAATATTTGCATTAACACTATTAATATAATTTTCCTTTCCTTTAACAAATATTATTGTCTCTTTACCATTTCCATTAGCACTTTTTATTTCTTTAAATTTATTTACATCATTATTTTTCCAATCAATTTTTGTTATTTTATCTTTTTCTTCTTTATTCAAATTTACTCTTGATAATAATTTATCAACAGACCCATTTAAATCATTTTCTGTCATTATTATAACATTATTATCTTTTTTTAAGTTTTCATTAATATAAGGTAAACTTATCATCTCAAAATGATAATCACTTGCAAAAAATAAACATAATTTTTCTTCATTTTTACTTTCTTTTACCATTAACAAACCAACCCTTTCAATTTCATAAAGAAATCTTTTTTCTTTAGAATATCTTTAATTTTTAGTACTGGTAAATTTTACCATTTTTATAGAAATATGTCAATAATATTTCAAAAATATTTCAGAAATATTTCATCGAGCTTTTTCGACATATTTTATGTCTTTAATCTATAGAGAAGTAAAATTGATAATATATAAATAAAATTATTTTTGACGAATGCGATTGGAGCAAGTCAATAAGTTCTTAATTACTTTTATGGAAAGAGTTCATTTTTAATGGAAGGGTGCCATAAAAGGAATTTAGAAATTATTGACTCGCGTATTGAGCCGAGACAAAAAATTTTTATTTATATATTCTCAATTTTACGGTTAATTTTAAAAAAATGTAAATGTATAAATTTATACAAATTGTAAATAATTAATTTAAAGAATATTTTTCAAAAAAAGTTTTTAGGAGGTAACTTATGAAAAAATTTTTAAATGAAATCAAAAATTCCAAAATAGGAATTACAATTATTTTAAGTTTATTATTATTTTTATATACAATAATATGTGCAATTTCATATGTTAGTGCTGTCTCTACTGATATAAGTGATAGTGTATTCAGATTGCATGTAATAGCAAATAGTAATAGTGATGAAGACCAAGCTTTAAAATACAAAGTAAGAGATAATTTATTAAATTATATGAATAATATTTGTAAAGATTGTACTTCTAAAGAAGAAGCCATCAATATTGTTTCTGAACATCAAGAAGAATTTAGGCAAGTTGCTTTGGAAACAATAAAAAATGAAGGATATTCATATGATGTAAGAATAGAAATTGGAAATTTTGAATTTCCAACAAAACAATATGGTGATATTTCTCTTCCTGCTGGTTTTTACGATGCTTTAAAAGTAGAAATAGGAAAAGCTGAAGGTAGAAATTGGTGGTGTGTAATGTTTCCATCTCTTTGCTTTGTAGATATTTCTTCTGGAATTGTACCAGAAGAGTCAAAAGAAGATCTTCAAAATGTTTTATCAGATGAAGAATATGCAATAATATCTGATAATTATGACTATGGAATAAAATTCAAATTTAAATTATTAGAATTCTTTGGAAAAAGTAATTTAATTGTTTCAAACAAATAGCTACAATTCAGTAATAACTACTTGCAATACTTTACTCTTTATGGTATATTTTTAACATACAATAATACTTGGGAGGAATTCAATTGGAAAAATTACTAATAACAGGACCAACACCATTAAAAGGTGAAGTAGAAATAAGTGGAGCAAAAAATGCAGCTGTAGCAATCTTACCAGCTACATTATTAATAGATGGAGTTTGCACAATAAACAATCTTCCTAATATAAGTGATGTACAAATTTTATGCAAAATATTAGAAGAAATGGGAGCAAAAATAGTTTGGAATACTCCAAATGAAATTACAATAGACACAAGAAATATAAATACAACACAAGCACCTTTAGATTTAACTAGTAAATTTAGGGCATCTTATTATCTTATAGGAGCAATGCTTGGTAGAACTGGAGCAATAGAAGTCGGCATGCCTGGTGGATGTAAATTAGGGGCTAGACCTATTGACCAACATATTAAAGGATTCGAATTACTAGGTGCAACAGTTGAAGTTGAAAAAGGAATAATATCAGCAAAAGCTAATTGCCTAACTGGAAATTCTATTTACATGGATGTTGTTTCAGTAGGAGCTACAATAAATGTAATGTTAGCTGCTGTTTTAGCAAAAGGAACAACTATTATAGATAACGCGGCAAAAGAGCCACATATAGTTGATGTTGCAAACTTTTTAAATACAATGGGTGCTGATATAAGAGGTGCAGGAACAGATGTTATAAAAATTAATGGTGTAGAAAAATTACATGGTGATTGCACATATTCTGTAGTTCCAGACCAAATAGAAGCAGGAACTTTTATGTTAGCAGCAATAGCTTCTAAAGGTGATTTATTAATAAAAAATTGTATTACAAAACATTTAGAATGTATAACTGCTAAAATATTAGAAATTGGCGGAAATGTAGAAGATAATGGTGATAATATTAGAGTTTGGTATAGTAAACGACCAAATAAAGCAATAATAAAAACCTTGCCATACCCCGGATTTCCAACAGATTTACAACCTCAAATGGGCGTAGTTTTATCAACTGCAAATGGTACAAGCATCATAAATGAAAGCATTTGGGAGTCAAGATTTCAGTACACTGCTGAATTAAACAAAATGGGAGCAAAAATAACACCACAAGGAAAATCTGCTGTATTTGAAGGTGTTGATGAATTATTTGGAGCACCTGTATATTCAACAGATTTAAGAGCTGGTGCAGCATTAATAGTTGCTGGTGTATCTGCAAACGGTACTACTGAAGTCTATAATTTAGATCATATCGATAGAGGATATGAAAACATAGAAGAAAAATTTAGAAAAATAGGTGCTAATATACAAAGAGTCAAAGAATAATAAATCAGCAAAGGAAGAAATAAAAATGTTAAATTTTTGTAGCTTATATAGTGGAAGTAGTGGAAATAGTTTACTTGTAGAAACAGAAAATACAAAATTACTAATTGATGCAGGTGTTAGTAGTAAAAAAATAGAAACAGCATTAACAAATTTAAACATAGACCCTTCATCAATTAACGGAATACTAATAACACATGAACACTCTGACCATGTACAAGGTTTAGGTACATTTGCAAAAAAATTTGATTTGCCTGTATTTGTAAATCAAAAAACATTAGATGCAATGCCTAAACAAAAGGAAAAAATTCCTGAAAAAAATATTAAAAAATTCAAAATAGAAGAAAAATTTGAAATTGGAGATATGCAAATAAAACCATTTTCGATACCACATGATGCCGCAAATCCATGCGGTTTCAATGTGTTTAAAGACAATAAAAAAATTAGTATTGCAACAGATATTGGACATATGACAAACGGTATATTAAAAAATTTGGAAGACAGTATCTTTGTTTTGCTAGAATCAAATTATGATCCAGAAGTTCTAAAATTTTCTAGATATCCATATCCTTTAAAATCTAGAATAGCTGGACCTACTGGCCATTTATCTAACGAGCTAGCAGGAAAAACAATTTCACACCTTCTAAATTCAGGTTTGCAACAAGCAATGCTTGGACATTTAAGTAAAGAAAGTAACTTTCCTGAACTTGCTTATAAAACTGTTATTGATGAAATAATATCAAGTAATTATAATGAAAATTCTTTAAAATTAAGTGTAGCAAGCAGAGATGTTCCTGGAGATATAATATCATTTTAATGTCCAAAAGGGACGGTTCTTTTTGGACATTTTGTCCATTTGGGACACATCTTAAATAAGATCGGGGATTTTTGGACTTTTTGTCCAAACATAACCGTCCCTTTTGGACAAGAAAGAGAAAGTAAAATGTTAACAATAAATATAGTATGTATTGGAAAAATTAAAGAAAAATTTTTTAAAGATGCAATAGATGAATATTCAAAAAGATTATCTAAATATTGTAAATTAAATATTTTAGAATTACCAGATGAAAAAATTCCAGATAAAATAAATCCAAATATTGAAAACGAAATTAAATCAAAAGAATGTGACAATATTATAAATCACATAAAAAAAGATTCTTATGTTGTTTGCTTAGATTTAACTGGAAAAGAGCTTTCTTCTGAACAATTTTCTAAAAATATTGAAGATATATCTATGCAATCAAGTCAAATTACTTTTATTATTGGTGGTTCTTTAGGATTAACTGAAAGAGTTTTAAAATTAGCAAACCAAAAAATATGTTTTTCAAAAATGACTTTTCCTCACCAATTAATAAGGATATTTTTATTAGAGCAATTATTTAGGGCTTTTAAAATATCTAATGGTGAAACTTATCATAGATAATTTATTTGGTATTGTAGGGAAAACACATTTATGAACACAACTATGAAAGAAAATATTACGTGGGACGACACTTATATAAAAACTTTCAAAAGGGTTTATCAATTATATTTTGGGGGAATATGATGATATAATATTTTCCCTACAAAATTAAAAACATTATTAAATTTTAATTATTGATTTTTTTTAGAATTATGATTGCTAATATTTTAGTAATCATTTTTTTGACTATAAAAAAAATTGATATAAATAAAATAAATCTTAAAATCATAAACATATTTTACAATACAATTTCTAAAAAGTCAACAAGAAAATTACGACAAAAATCGACAAACCACAACACTTGTAACTATTCCAACAAAGTCTGCAATTAAAGCAGCCCACAAAACAAACCTTGTCTTTTTTATACCTACACTACTTGTATAAACTGCAATTGTATAAACAGTCGTTTCAGTAGAACCCATAATAACAGATGCCATTAGTCCAATATTGGAATCAACTCCAAATTTATTCATAATATCTGTTGCAACAGCAATTGAACTACTTCCAGAAATTGGTCTAATTAGAGCCAATGGTAATATTTCAGTTGGAAAATTAACTAAATTTAAAACAGGTGTTAAAAAATTAATAATTAAATCTATAATTCCAGAACTTCTTAAAGCTCCTATTGCAACAAATAATCCTACTAAAGTTGGAAAAATATTAAAAACAACACTTATTCCCTCTTTAGCACCTTCTAAAAAAATATCAAAAACTTTTTTTCTTTCAATAACACCATAAAGAACAATAATAATTATCATTAATGGCATTGCAATATTTGAAAAATACTCTATAATTTTCATGAACACTCTCCTATTTTCCAAATTTTATAAACAGTTTCGTAGCAGTAATTCCAGCAATAGCAGCACATATAGTTGCAATCCACACAGGAACAATAATAGCTGTAGGATTTGAAGACCCTAAAGAATTTCTTATAGCAATAACAGTGGTAGGAATAATTTGTATTGAAGCAGTATTTAATACTATAAAAGTTGCCATTTCATTTGTTAAAACTTTTTTATCTTCATTTTTCTCTTGCATTGACTTCATTGCCTTAATTCCGAAGTGGTGTAGCTGCATTTCCAAGGCCTAAAATATTAGCAACCATATTCATAGAAATTTCATTATACACATTACTATCTTTTTTTAAATTTGGAAACAACATCTTCATAATAGGACTTAAAATTTTAGTGATTTTTTGCATAGCAGATGTTTTTGCAGCAATTTGCATTATCCCATTCCATAAACACATTGTTCCAACTAAAGTTATACATAGGTTAACAGCTGTATTTGTACTTTCAAATATTGAATTATTCAATTCTTTAATATTTCCAGAAAAACAAGAAAAAATAATAGAAACTATTATAAACACTGGCCAAAGTATATTTAACATTAACATCACCAATATAATTTTATTATTTATAGAAATTTTTATTACTTTTTATCTCATTTCAATTGACCAATTTTACTATTTGTGATATATTTATTGTGTATTTGACATATATTAATGAATATTAATTATAGGAATTGTAAAAAGTAACATTAAGGAGGATAAACATGAAAGCTACTGGAATTATAAGAAGAGTTGATGAATTAGGAAGAGTTGTTATTCCAATAGAAATTAGGAATCAATTCAACATTGTCGAAAAAGATCCAATTGAAATCTATGTAGATGATTCTTCAATAATCTTAAAAAAATATGAACCTAATTGTATTTTCTGTGGTAGTACAGAAAACTTAGTAGAATATAAAGATAAACTAATTTGTGAAAAATGTTCTAAAGAACTAAACAAATTGCATGAAAAATCAAAAAAATAAAAAAGAAGCATTTTTATGTTTCTTTTTTATTTTTTATACAATTCATATCTAAGCAAAACTTAAAGTCTGTACAAGATAATAGTTATTAATTTTATTTGCTGTGAATTGTAACGAATTTTTGATAAACCTCATTTTTATTAACATTTCTATCTTTAGCAATTTTTTTAATTATATCTTTTTTGGTAAAACCTTGATTTTCATAAAATTTATAATGTTCTTCTATGCTTAAATTATTCAACTCATTTTCCTTAGAAATATCACTATTCCCTTCTATAATTAAAACAATTTCTCCTTTTATATCTTTAATTTTTTCAATTAAATCATCTATATTTCCCCTAATAAATTCTTCATGAATTTTTGTAATTTCTCTTGCTAAAACAATTCTTCTATCTTGATTTAATGCTTGTTTTAAATCTTTTAAAGTAGTTTCCAACTTATGAGGAGCTTCATAAATAATTATTGTTTTATTAGAGTTTTCTATTTCCTCTAATTTATTCTTTCTTAACTTTTTATTTAAAGGTAAAAATCCTAAAAAAGTAAATTCCTTTGTATCAATTCCTGAAGAAATTAAAGAATTAATCATTGCACATGCACCTGGAATTGGAACTACATTTATTTCTAATTCTATGCATTTTTTTATAATTTCTTCGCCAGGATCACAAATTCCAGGAGTTCCAGCATCAGAAACTAATGCTATATTTTTACCTTCTTGTAATTTTTCTATTAAAACATCCGATTTTACATCTTCATTATGTCGATGATAACTAATAAGCGGCTTTGATATTTCTAAATGATTTAATAATTTTAAAGTATGTCTTGTGTCTTCTGCTGCAATTAAATCCGCTTCTTTTAAAATTCTTATTGCTCTTAAAGTTATATCTTCTAAATTCCCTATTGGTGTTGCAACAATATATAATGTTCCATTTTTGATTTCTTTTTCCAATTAATTTTCCTCCTTTCAGGGATTTAGGATTTGGGAACGGGTCAAAAATCCTATTTTTAAATAGGGATTTTTAACCCGTCCCTAAATCCCTTAAATTTTATTATAAATTTTCAATATTTCATCAGTATATGCCCCATCTTCTTTGTAAACATATAAGTTTTCTCTAAATTTCAAATATTCTCCCCCGTTTTTTACACCCTTAATTAAAACCATTTTAGGAGGATTTTTTTCATTTGAAAAAACTAATCTAACTTCTTTAGGTTCAATTTTATATTTCCTCATTAAAGAAAAAATATCAACCATTCTTTCTGGTCTATGAACCATATAAAATTCGCCTTTATCTTTTAAAAGCTTACTAGAAACTCTAATAAAATCTTCTAAATTTGCAAGAAATTCATGTCTTGAAATCAGTTTCTTTTCATCATCATTTATAACTCCTGTATTTTGCTTTTTATATGGTGGATTTGTTACAATTACATCAAAAGAATTATTTTCAAAAATATTTTCTAAATTCAAAATATTTTCATTTATAACTTCAAATTTATTTTCTAAATTATTTAATTTTGCACTTCTGCAAGCCATATCATATACTTCTTTTTGAACTTCAACTCCAGTAATTTTCTTTAATTCTGTCTTTCCACATAACAAAATTGAAATAATGCCTGTCCCTGTTCCTAAGTCCAATATTTGTGAATCTTTTTTTATATTTTTTGCAAAGTCAGAAAGTAATACTGCGTCAATTCCAAAACAAAAACCTTCTTTATTTTGGATTATTTTTAAATCTTTAAATTCTAAATCATCTATTCTCTCATTTTCTTTTAATTTTACATCCATATTTCTTCCCTTAAAATTAACAATTATTTTTTATTTGAATATTATATAATAATTTTATTTATTTTGCAAATGGAGGTCCTTATGCCTAGTTTATATAAAACCCCACCACCTAAACCACCTAAAAGGAAAAAATTAAATTTTAAAACCTGTAAAAAAAACACCATAAATTCTTTGCATGAAGTTGAGCATTTTTTAAGAGATTTCAAACACTTTTCCAGATATCTAAAGTTATATAAAATATTAAAATAATGTCCCAAAAAGAACCGTCCCCAATGGGACATTATTTTCTCACATACTCGTCTTTAAAATCTTCATTAGTCTGACCATTAATTAAAATTTTAACTTTATTAACCTCATTTAATTCAGTAACAGTATTAACAATTGAATTAATTAAATTATCTTTTCCTTTACTATCTTCCTTATTATAGTTTAATAATTCACTTGAAAAATCTAAAGTTAAACACTCTCCTTCTAAAGAAGAATTCAATAATTTAGTATTCTCTGGAATGATACCTTTTAATTTATCATTTTTAGGTCCATTAATTAACAATTCAACCAAAACATTATATGGTGATTGCATAAGCTCTTTTACATTTACTAGTCTTGCTTCTGGTTTTAGCATATTTGTCTCTTTATCTGGAAAATATAAACTAACTATAGTTTCTCTTAATTGCTCATCAGAAATCTCTTGTTCTGGAACATACTCATTTTTTAATTCATTTTCTTTCTTATTTTTTACAAATTTGATTGAAAAAAATCCAACCACAAAAATAATAATTAATAAAATTGCAAATAATAAAATAATTTTTTTATTTTTCATAACTTCCTCCCTTTTCAAAACTTATTTCTAAATGATAATATATATTATCATTTTAGTTTTAAGTTTAAAATATTTATATTCAATTCTATTATTTGTTTGTCCTATTTATTCCATTATTTTTAAAATAAATATTTACTATATAGTTGGCTCCCACAAAGGAAAAAGACTAGGTATGCTTAGCTGGCTCCTAGTCTTTTTTACATTTTTCAAATTTGAGAATTTCTTATCGACGTCTTGAGTATATTATAACTCATATTTTATTATATGTCAAATAAAATTTTTTATTAACACTTCCAGTATTTAACATTTGACAAATAGGCTTTTTCCGTATAAAATTAGGGATATAAAGGGGATTAATTATCTTGGTCAAAAAAGGGCGTCCCTATTGACCCAAAGGAGTAATGTAAAATGAATAAAACCTTACATGTTGGATTAGACGTTGGTTCAACAACCGTAAAAATAATAGTTATGGATGAGAACCAAAACACAATATATAAAGACTACCAAAGACACTTTTCTGATACAAAAAATACTGTATGTAATGTATTAGAAAATCTAGCAAAAATGTTTCCAGAAAACGAATTTACAATAGCCCTTACAGGTTCAGGTGCAATGTCTGCAAGTAAATTCTTAGGAGTAGAATTTATACAAGAAGTTGTATCTTGCAAAAGAGCTGTTGAAAAATACATTCCACAAACAGATGTAGTAATTGAACTTGGTGGAGAAGATGCAAAAATAATTTATTTTGATAAATCAATTGAACAAAGAATGAATGGTACTTGTGCCGGTGGAACAGGTGCATTTTTAGACCAAATGGCATCACTTTTACACACAGACACAGCTGGTCTTAATGAACTTGCTAAAAATTATCAAACAATATACCCAATAGCTTCAAGATGTGGTGTTTTTGCAAAAACTGATATACAACCATTAATAAATGAAGGTGCTGCAAAAGAAGATATCGCCGCATCAATTTTTCAAGCTGTTGTTAATCAAACAATTAGTGGATTGGCTTGTGGTAGACCAATTAGAGGAAATGTAGCATTTTTGGGAGGCCCTTTAAGTTACCTTTCTGAATTAAGAACAAGATTTATAGAAACTTTAAATTTAAAACCTGAAGAAATAATAGTGCCTGAAGAAGCACATCTTTTAGTAGCAAAAGGTGCAGCTCTTGATTCCCTAAATACAAAACCAATAACAGTAGAAGAATTAAACCAAAAAATAGAAAATTTAAAAAATTCACATGATAATTCTAGCACTCCAATTGAGCCTTTATTTAAAAATGAACAAGAATATATAGAATTCAAAGAAAGACATGAAAAAACAAAAGTAACGAGAAACGATATTTCTACATATGAAGGTGATTGTTATTTAGGAATTGATGCAGGTTCAACAACTACAAAATTAGTTTTAATAGATAAAGAAGGCAATTTATTATATTCTTTATATGGAAGCAATGAAGGTAATCCACTAAAAAGCGTTATGAATATGCTTAAAAAGCTATATGAAATTATGCCAGAAAAAGCAGTTTTAAGATATAGTGGTGTTACAGGATATGGAGAAAAATTAATCCAAACAGCACTAAATGTTGATTTAAATGAAATAGAAACAATTGCACATTATACAGCAGCAAAGCAATTTGAACCAGATGTTACAGCAATTATAGACATCGGTGGTCAAGATATGAAATATATCAAAATGAAAAATGGAGCAATTGATAATATCATGTTAAATGAAGCTTGTTCTTCAGGATGTGGTTCTTTTATTGAAACATTTGCAAAAAGCTTAAACTTAGAAATATCTGAATTCGTAAAAGAAGCAATAAATGCAAAAAGACCTGTTGATTTAGGCTCAAGATGTACAGTATTTATGAACTCAAAAATTAAACAAGCTCAAAAAGAAGGATATACAGTTGGTGATATTTCAAGTGGACTTTCATATTCAGTAATAAAAAATGCCATACAAAAAGTTATGAAAGTTAGGGATACAGCTACTTTAGGAGACCACATAGTAGTACAAGGTGGAACATTTTATAATGATGCAGTTTTAAGAGCTTTTGAAAAAATAGTTGGTAAAAACGTAGTACGCCCAGATATTGCAGGATTAATGGGTGCTTATGGAATGGCATTACTTTCAAAAGAACAATATGAAGCAAATCTTGATATGGAATATACTTCAACAATTTTAAAATCAGATGAAATAGATAAATTAGAAATAAAAGTAACACATACAAGATGTAACAACTGTGAAAATCATTGTAAATTAACAATAAATAAATTTAGCAATGGAGCAATACATGTATCTGGAAACCGTTGTGAAAAAGGTGCAGGTGTTGTAGCTCCTAAAAAGAACTTACCAAACTTGGTACAATACAAATATCAAAGAATATTTGACTATAAACCATTAGAAGAACAATATGCTATAAGAGGAACAATCGGAATTCCAAGAGTTTTAAATATGTATGAAGATTATCCATTTTGGTTTACATTCTTTACAAATTTAGGCTTTAGAGTAATCATCTCAGACAAAAGTACTAGAAAAACATATGAAAAAGGAATGGAATCAATGCCATCTGAATCAGTTTGCTATCCAGCAAAATTATCTCATGGACACATTGAAAACCTAATTGAAAAAGGGATTACAACAATATTCTATCCTTGTATGCCATATTCAAGAAAAGAATATGAAAAAGCTGATAACCATTATAATTGCCCAATAGTAATTTCATATTCAGAAGTTCTAAAAAATAACGTTGAAAATTTAAAAGCAAAAAACATTAAATTTATGAATCCATTTCTACCTTTTGACACAAAAAATCTTGTTAAAAAAGTTATGGAATTAGATGAATTTAAAGAGTACAATTTCACAAAACAAGAATTAACAGAAGCAGCAATAAAAGCAGAAGAAGAATATCAAAAATGCAAAAAAGATATTAAAGATAAAGGAACAGAAACAGTAAGATATATTGAAGAAAATAATTTAAGAGGAATTGTTTTAGCTGGAAGACCATATCATATAGACCCAGAAATAAATCATGGTATAGATACATTAATAACATCACTTGGATTATGTGTTTTAACAGAAGATAGTGTTTCAGATAAAACTGAAGCAAAACGCCCAATAAGAGTTGTTGACCAATGGGTATTCCACGCAAGATTATATGCAGCAGCTGATTTTGTTGGAAAACACGATAATCTAGAATTGATACAATTAAATTCATTTGGATGTGGTGTTGATGCAGTAACAACAGACCAAGTTGAAGAAATATTATCAAGCTATGACAAAATGTACACTTTAATAAAAATCGATGAAGTAAACAATTTAGGAGCTGTAAGAATTCGTATTCGTTCACTTTTAGCAAGTATGAATAAAAGAATTGCTAAAAAAGAAGAAGAAAAAGCTTCTGGAGACTACGGAATCAAGAAAAAAATCTTCACAAAAGAAATGCGAAAGGATTACACAATTTTATGTCCACAAATGGCTCCAATTCACTTTGAATTACTAGAATCTGCTGTGCAAGCATCTGGATATAAACTTGAATTATTAAGAGAATGTACACAACATACAGTTGAAACAGGATTAAAATATGTAAATAATGACGCATGTTATCCATCAATATTAGTTACAGGACAAATGATTGAAGCATTAGAATCTGGAAAATACGATTTAAATAAAACAGCTTTAATAATGTCACAAACAGGTGGTGGATGTAGAGCTACAAACTACATAGGGTTTATAAGAAAAGCACTTAAAGACGCAGGATTTAGCAATATACCAGTAATTTCATTTAATGTTGTAGGTATGGAAAAAATGCCTGGATTTAAAATAACACCAAAATTGATTGAAGGATTAATCAAATGTGTAATATATGCAGACTTATTACAAAAAATGCTAACTAAAAATAGAGCATATGAAGTAAAAAAAGGTGAAACTCAAAAATTATATGATGAATGGATGGAAAAATGCAAAAAATTCGTTAGAAATTCTACAAGTAAAGAGTTTAAACAAAGTATTTATGACATAGTAAATGACTTTGAAAAAATAGAATTAGACACAACTGTTAAAAAACCGAAAGTTGGAATAGTTGGAGAAGTTCTAATTAAATATCATCCATTTGGAAACAACTTTGTTGCAGACATGCTTGAGAAAGAAGGTGCAGAAGTAATATTACCTGATTTTATGGGATTTATTAAATTTATGGCAACACATAAAATTACATTTAATAATTTATTAAATACAAATAAAACTTCAAGTAAAATAAGTAAAATAGCAATTAAATTAATAGATATTCTAGAAAAAGATGTTAAATTAGCTTTAGCAAGTTCTAAAAAAGGATATTTACAACCATGTGATATTTGGCACTTAGAAGATAAAGTTAAAGATGTTTTATCTATTGGAAATCAAACTGGTGAAGGTTGGTTCTTAACAGCTGAAATGATTGAATATATGGAAAATGATATTCCAAATATTATATGTGTTCAACCTTTTGCATGTTTACCAAACCATGTTGTTGGTAAAGGTGTTATTAAAACAATTAGACAAAAATATCCTGAAGCAAATATTTCTCCTGTTGATTATGATCCAGGTGCTAGTGAAACAAATCAGGCTAATAGAATTAAATTGTTGATGACTGTTGCTAAGGATAATTTGAAAAGGCAAGAAAATGAGAAAAAGGCTTTGAATAATGAAAATATTGAAAGTGCTGAAAAACAAGAAAAGGAAACGGTATAAAAAAGAGCAGATTTTCTGTTCTTTTTTTACTATACTTCCATTCCATTCAAAAATTAATTCTGTGAAATTACACAAAATTAACTTTATATTAATAAAGCATATTTTCCATTCTTTATTTTTTCTAAAATACTTAAATTTATAAATTCCTTAAAACTTTTATTTATTTCACATAAAGACATATCTAATCCTTCAGCAATTTCTTTTTGAGTCATAATAATCATTTTTTCTTCATTTGAAGCATTAATTAAATATATTATAATTTTGTATTGAATTTTACTTAATTTTAATAAAATTTCAATAAATGATTTTTTATCTATTAATAATAACTCTCTTTTTTCATCAATCACTTTTAATTTTTGAAAAGTTGAATAAGAATATTTATGAGCGACTTTATTAATCTTTCTTGAAATCCATTTTATATTAAAACTACATTTATTTCTTGATAATTTTTTAGAAACTTTTTCATAATTTTTCTTCATAATTACAGACAATTCTAAATTTTTAGTAAAAACTTTATTTTTATTATTTTTACTTATAAAAAATTCTCTTGCCATCACGCAATCAGTCTTTATACAAAATTTTTGTAATTTATTTTTATCTAAAAAGCAACTTAAAATCACATTAATTGCCTGATATATTGCAAATATTTCACATTCTAATGAATTTTCTAATTTCATTCTACACTTTTTTGATATAACTTTTATTGTTTTATTTTCTTGCATTATTACAATAGCATATGTACCCAATTTAGTACTATCATCAAAACTTGCATCTGTATAAATATTATATTTGCTTTCTTGCTCCATAACAAATCACTTCCATTTTATCAAAATATTATAAAATTATTTTTTGATTTTTATTAATTTCATATTTTAGAAGGCAAATATATTATATAATAAATATTTACTTATTACAATATTCTTTGGTTATTTTCCTTTAAAAATTTTTTAGTTTCATTATATCCTAACTCATAAAATTCATCTATTTTCCCCATATCCAAAAGAGAAACTTTTTTACTTTTAATCTTTATAAAATAATCCATTCCATCTAACTCATATTTAGAAAGTTCTTTACACATCAGCTCATAAGAACGAAAAGCCACATCAATTAAATTATTACAACACCTTTTATCTACTTCATTTTGAAAAACAACACTTATAACCTTATCAGCACCTAAAAATTTAACCTCTCTCCAAGGCACATTTTCCCTAACACCTCCATCAATTAATTTATCACCTTTATAATCACATGGTGAAAAAACTGTAGGAAAACTACAACTTGCCTGAACAGCATTTCCAATTTCTGCATCATTAACAAAAACCGTATTATCAGAAAAAGCTCTTATTTTAGATGATGTAAAACACATAACCTCACCTGTGCACATATTAACACTAGGGATAACTAATGGCATTTTAATATCATAAATATTATAAATATTTTTTTCTTTACACATTTTATTTATTAATTTACTTATTGATTTTCCAGAATTCAAACCATCAATTATTATTGTTCCTGTTGTAATTAATCCAAAAAATAATTTAAAAATATTTTTTATATCAACATATTTTATCTTTTTACAATATTTTTTAAATATATCATATATTTCATCTGGTTTGTAACCTGCTGCATATAATGTTGCTACAATACTTCCTGATGAAGTCCCTCCTATATAATCAATTTTTATATTTTCTTCCTCTAATGCTTTTAAAACTCCTATATGCGCTGCACCTTTTACTCCTCCTCCTGATAAAGCTAGACCTAAACTCATATTAATCACCTATTTTATAATATGAATTTTAATTTTTAAATGATAAAAGTAATTATTCATATTTGTTTAAAAATATGAATAATTACCTTTTTATAAATCTAAACTATCTTTATTTAATAAAAATTCTTCAATTCCCATTATTACTGTTCCCTCATCATTTCTCCATAGTTTAATATTTTCTCTAACAATAATTATTTTCTTAAATGAATCTTGAATATAATTAAATGGTCTTTGCTCTTGTTTCATTTTTTCTTTATCTGGTATTGCAAAAGCAGATTGAACATAATATCTCTTACTTCCTTGATTACATACAAAATCTACTTCTATCTGCTTTCTTATTTTTTTTCCTTCTTTATTTTCTTCGTTTATTTCTACAACTCCAATATCTACATTATAACCTCTAATTAACAATTCGTTATATATGATATTTTCCATAAGATGAGTTTCTTCCTGTTGTCTAAAATTTAATCTAGCATTTCTTAATCCAATATCTGAAAAATAATATTTAGAAGGTGTTGAAATATATCTTTTTCCTCTTATATCAAATCTTTCTGCCTTATTTATCAGGAAAGCATCTAATAAATAATTTAAATAATTATTTATAGTAGGAATTGTTATATCATTTATATTATTACTTTTAAATGTATTTTCTATCTTATTTGGATTTGTTAGTGATCCAATAGATGATGCTATAATATTTACTATGGCATCTAATTTGTCATCCTTTTGAATATTATTTCTTTCAATAATATCATTTAAATAAGTATTTTTAAATAAATCATTCAAATATGTGCTTTTTGCCTCTTCTGTTTTTCTTGATAATATATATGGCATTCCTCCATATGTTATATATTCATTAAAAGCATCTTTTTCATTTCCTTCATATGCTTCTTTAAATTCAGAATATGATAATGGAAATACTCTTATTTCATCTCCTCTTCCTCTAAATTCAGTTATAACATCACTTGATAAAAATTTTGAATTACTACCAGTCACATATACATCTAAATTTTTTTTTCTTAAAAAGCTATTTAAAACACTTTCAAAATCTTCTACTTTTTGTATTTCATCTAAAAGAATATAATACATTTTTTTATCTTTGATTTTATCCATGACATACTTATATAAATTTTCAGGATTTGTATATTCTTTGTTTTCGATTGAATCAAGCTCCAATTTTATAATATGATTTTCTTCAACTCCAGTTTCTAATAAATAATTTTTAAATATTGGATCTAATAAATATGATTTTCCACATCTTCTAATTCCAGTAATAATTTTTATTAGTTCATTTTCCTTTCTTTCTATTAGTTTATTTAAGTATAAATCTCTTTTTATAAGTTTCATAGTTTAACCTCACTTTAAATTTTTGCGTATACCCGCATTTTTTTAAAATATATTCATATTATATTCCTTCTAATTTTATAAGTCAACACTTAATTTTAAATTTTTGCATGTACCCGCATTTTTTTAATATGTTTATATTGTATTCTTGATTTTAATTTTTATACATATACTTGGTAAACAAACATTATTTTATGTTAATTTTTAATTTTAAAATTTTGGCAGATTTACTTTGATTTTTTCACTTTTTATGTTATATTATGATTAGAAAGGATTGATTTAATTGGAAGAAAACTATTATGATATCTTAGAAGTAAATAAAAACGCATCTCCAGAAATTATTGAAAAAGCTTATAAAACCTTAGTAAAAAAATATCATCCGGATTTACAAGAAAATAATTTAAAAAATAATTATGAAGAAAAAATAAAAAAAATTAATGAAGCTTACGAAATTTTATCAAATCCTGAAAAAAGAAAAAATTATGACTTACAATTACAAAACAATGAAATTTCTAAGGAAGATTATAATAATCTATATAATGAAAATATTAATTTGAAAAATGAAATTAATTATTTAAAAAATAATATTAATTTAAATAATAGTTACCAGACTCAAAATGTTAAAAATAATATTCAACAAAATCAAAATACCAGTTATGAAAACAATATAAATCAAGAAGAAATAAATCAAAAAATTAATAATGCTGTGAATAAAGCCTATCATGATGCTTATGTTCAGGATTTAAAAAATAGAGGTTATAAAATTAAATATAAAAAAACTTCTAAAGATTTCTTGGCTTTAATTTTAACAGTTGGTGTTATACTTATTATAGGTTTTATTTTGTGGCAGATTCCTTTTACTAGAAATTATTTGATTGAGTTGTATTATGATAATCCTGCTTTACAATTTATTGTTAATTTATTTTTAAATATATTTAAGTAACAAAAATAAAGTGAAATTATTAATTCTATAATTTCACTTTATTTTTTAATTCATATTAAATGAAATTTGAAATTTTGTATTATCACCCAATAACATTATTATCTCTATGTCGTTTTCTTCTGAAGATAAAGAATATCCAGATTTAAAATGTATATCTACAATATAATAGTTTCCTTCTTTTTTTAAAGTAGAATTATCTATATAATTATAATCAAAAAAATGATTTTCAATATAATTTTCAAAATCAATTATATTCTTAAAATATCTTTCCCTATATGTAATATTTAAATAATTATTATAAATTTCTTCATATTCCTTGTTATTTAGTAATTTAAATATTTTATCTACATTTGTAACAACTTTAGTATCATCATTTGATTCATTATATTTTTTAACAAACTCCTCTGATTCTAATGTATAATTATCTAAAAGTATAGTATAATTCATTACACTTTTTTCTTTTATTATATAACAATTATTATAATTATCAATTATAGTATATTTTGTATAATCTTCAAAATTATCAACTGAATATTTTACCATCACTGCATTTTTTATTTTATCAATATTATTATCAATATACTCTTCAAACAGATTAAAATTACTAAATTTTTTTTCTATATATTCTGAATCTAATAATTTATAAGCTACATCTTTTTTATATATCATATATTTTATATATTCATAAAAATATTTTTCTACAATATCTTCATTATAAATTGTAATGTCAGTATATCCATTTACATTGTTTTTTTGTATAATTTCATTTGGATCATTCTTTATATAGTTTAAATCACTCTCTAAATATTCACTTCCACATAATGCAATTGAAAATGTAGCATTATTTTTATCTAATACAACTATAAAATAATAATCTTCTTCACTTGTAATATCTTTTAAATTTTTATCTCTTATTTTAGTATATACATAATACTTAGAATTACTTTCATTATCAATTCCCCACATTTTTTGAGCTACACTTTCTTTTTCTTGTTTAAGTTCTAAAATATTTTTACTCTTATAATATTTGTTTTCTATTTCCTTTACTAATTCACTATCTTTAACTAAATAATCCAAATATAAATTTATGCAATTTTCAACAGTATAAAATGTATTTGCATCTTCAATTAAATGTATATAATCTTTTTCTTCATATTCATCAACATGAGAATGATCATTTTCATTGCCTATATCACTTATACTAGTATTACTATTTAATTTTAATAATACCATACATATTATTAAAATAATTATTATAACTAAAAATATCATTATTAGTCGCTTTAATTTTTTCATATAATCCCTCCCAAATACAATTAATTTCCTGTATATGAAAAATGCATATAATCTTGATAATTTCCTGACCAGTTTCCTCCCCATTTCCATCCTATACTTTCAAATGCCTTTACTAAAACTCCATCTCTTGGAATTGAATATTCACTTATTGATGGATTCCAAAAACTACCTGCATATATTGTAGAACCTCTATGAGAATAATTTTCATTAACATTTATATCAATTGCTACCCCATAAGAATGATGCGATAACTTTCCACTTCCACCATTATTCATAATTCTATAAGAATATCCTGAGGCTTCATATACTTTAAATCCTGAATTCTGTGCCAATTGAAATACCTTTTGAACATCTGACGCCAAACTCTTATGTATTCTTAAGTTTCCAGTTGTTTTTGTGCCATCTTTTTTAGTTAATGCAATTTGCACTATTGTCAAATAACTTTCACAAGCACTCTGTGATGTAGGAGTACCATTAGGAAATAAATATTTCAATTTTTCAGAAGAAGATCCTTGTGTAGGTGCATTTCCATCAATGCTAATTGATTCCATACTGATTCCTACTGCCTTATAAAATTGCTGTATATCTGCCATATATGTTTCATAAGATGCTCCCCCGTACACAGGAGCTATTTGACTAAGAGTAAATTTTTGAGCTTTATAATAATAGTCTCCATTAGCAATATTATCTGCAAAATCTATTGTTGCTTCATTAAAACTTGAATATACTCTCCATGTTCTCGGATTTGTACTATTTGGATTTTTATATGTTTTCCCATTATAATATCCTGTAAGGCTCATCCAATTATAAGTTGATGGATCAATAGCATCCCAATCAGTACCACATTGTGATTCTTCTTTTGCTACTGCTATTGCAAAAACAGCATTAACATGATATTTATCTTGTATCTCCATTAATTCATCTACAACGCTAAGTAAATTAGTTTGCTTTTGACCTGAAAATACTGCTTTTATTCCCTTTATCAATATATTTTTATCTTTTATAACAAGATTAGATGAACTTTTTGATGTATCAACCATATAATCTGAAGTATTATAATATGAAAAATCTACTTCTTCATATAAGCTTTTAATATCATCAATGTCCTTAACCCCATAATAATTCCCAGTAGCAACATACAACAAATATTTAGTCAAATTCACCATATTAGCTGTACTAGTATTTCTTTCCAATATTTCAAAAAGCATAAGAGCACTACTATCTAAATTTTGCTTTGTATATGGATACTTATTTAAAATAGTTATAAAATTTCTTTCATTTGAATCTTTATCAACCTTAGGTTTTGAAGTTACATTTCCATCGTCATCTTTTTTATAATCCATAATCCATGTATCAGCCTTTGTCAAGTCCGCATTAACATTATTAGTTTCTACTGTAGTTGTAATAGTTGTTGTTTTTGTTTTATTCACTGTTTTCTTTTCCTTATATTTCTTTCCCGTTTTAGGATCTGTTACGTCTACTTCTTCAGTAACAGTTATCGTTTCTGATTTTGGACCATCAACATCTGGTGTACTTGAATAATTTTCAATTCCCGTAATATCTATAGAACTATCTTCTATAACAT
Source organism: uncultured Clostridium sp. (assembly GCA_945877035.1). Lineage (GTDB taxonomy): Bacteria > Bacillota > Clostridia > TANB77 > CAG-508 > CAG-269. The sequence continues at coordinate 47,518 of CAMCQH010000004.1, forward strand.
AATCTGCTAACTCTAATACAAACTTTTTACCATTAGTTGTTATTAACAATGCCCACAAATAATCAAATGGCATACTATATTTCTGTACTACTGATTTATAATTAATCATGGCTGATGTCATGCTATAAGTTATAGTTGTTTCACTAGTAGGAGTTGATCCATCCACAGACACCTCTACTGTTTTTGTTGTTTTAGTCCACTGAGCTATAAGGGCATTTCCATTAGCATCAATAGTATAATACTTTAATGCTGTTTCATCTCCATCTGTATTATATGCATCAATATAAGAATTAAAAGTTTCTTCATCTACATATTTCAAATCAATTACACTTTTATCAGTTTTACGCCTTTTAAATTCTATTATTCCATCTAATTCCCCTTTACCTATTTTAGGATTTTGTGTAACTATTTCTGCTTTCATAAGTTTTTCAAGTTCTTCTGGTGATTTCAAATATTTTTTTACATTAGAACCATTTTGTATCATAGTATCCCACAATTCTTGTGGTGTCATTTCAGTAACCAATCCATTTGAAGTAATAGTTACTCCATTTGTATATGTAGACGCAGCATATGGAACGTTTTTTAAATCTCCTTCTTTAAGTACTCCTTCAATTAAATTAAGTATATATATAAGTCCTGAAAACAGTAGTATAAAAATAATTATACAAATAAGTGCAATTATAAATACTTTAGAAAACAATAATTTTTTTAGTGCTTTTTTACCAAGTTTTTTAAATACATTTTTTACATCTGCCATATACAAATTTCACCTCCCATATAAGCTATTTTAGATATTAATTACAAATTCATATATATCTTTATAATTTTCCTTATTTTCCATATTCTCATATTCTTTATAATTCAATATCAAATTTGAGAAAACTAAACTATTAATTTTTCCATTTGTACTAAAATCATTGCTAAATTTAATTTTAATATTTTTAGTTTTACCATTTCTAACTATAAATTCATTATCAATTATTTCATTTGTAAATGCATAAAATTTTGCACCTTTACTATTTTGTAAATATGTTGTTTTTGTATCAATTTTAGGGTCTAATAAAATATCATTTTCTGAATTATTAGTAATCTGTATATCATAAAATTCATAATCCATGTAAGTATTTTTTTCCAAAACTTTAATTTTAATATTTTTATTTTCTACCTCTTTATTTATTGATTTTTTTCCTACATAATTTTTTATGTTAAGTTTATATTCATCATTTTGCTTGACATATGTAAAATAATCTGTACTTTTTACATCTATATTTCCTGTTGATAATGGATCATCATATATGTTAACTTTATATGTATCTTGTCCCCAATGTTCTATATCACATATTTTTAGCTGATTATTAAATATAACATCATAATACTGCTCTTTAAATATTTCTTTTGTTTGAAATAGTTCTTCCTTACACTCATCAGATAATAAATTATAAGCTTTTTCAATTTTATTATCATTACAATAATCTATAAATTCTTTTATAGTTTTTTTAGGAGTACTTATATTATTTTCTGTAGATTTATCATCTTGTATTTGTGTATTTGTATTTGTTCCTATTTCATTTGACACAACGTTCGCTTGTCCAATAGCCAAATTATTATTTATAGAATTTGTATTCTCACTCATATCTTTGTCTTTTATAGAATTATTTAATAATCTTAACATTGCATATAAAAAGACTATAATCAGTATAAATATATAAATTGTCTTTCTATTTTGATTATAAAATCTTATAAATTTATACATAATTATAGTCCTCCCTCATATACCATAAGTTAATTATATTTTAATCCTTTAACACCTCTAATAAATTCTTCATTTTGATTAATTATATCATCTTTATATCCTTGATTTTTTAATCTTTCTTTCATTTCTTTTATGTCTTTACCATTTGATACTCCAGAAGCTAATTTTGCAGCAGCAATTCTTCTTTTATCTGCATAATCTGTTGTTTTACCTATTTCTCCTGAAGTTTCTTTCATTGTTTTTATAATCAAATTATTATCAGTTATTCCATGTTCTCTATATTTAAGAGCATCCTGCATCCTTTGATTAGCATTTGACTCTCCAAATGCTTCTGCATATTGTCTCTTAATTTCCTTACTATTTAAAAATGCTTTATCTGCTTGAGAATTTAAATATTGTTTATATCCTTTTGGATCATCTCTATATGCTTCTCTTGCTAACTCATCTCTTCTTTGTTGCATTTTAGCACTCATTGCAGATGGAGCTGACATTGCTCTACTAGCAGCTACATTTCCAACTAAAGCTCCTCCTGAAGCAGCTGCACCACCATATTTTAATACATTCGTAAAATCATCTGATGCTAATCCTGCTGCTACACCTACTGTACCCAGGGTTACAGCACCAGCTGTCATAGCAGCACCTTTTAATGCTGTTTTTGCTAATTTTGGAGCATATAGTCTAACTGCAGCTCCTGCATATTTAGCACCTTTTGAGTTACGAAGTTGTTTTGCTTTTGAAGATAATTTTTTACTTCCATTTCTTATAATAGTTTTCTTTCCTTTACTTTGTGTATCTTTTCCATCTCTTGCTATATAATTTCCATATTCATCATATTTATCAGGATTCATTTGATGTAAATAATTTGCATTTCCTTGTGTTAATTTATCAACATCATCTGAAGCTTGTTCTAAATCACTACCTTCAATAACTGGTGGTTGTATTTGTCCTGCTTTTCCATTATCATTACCTGGATTTTGTCCTTGGTCTAAATTATTATTTCCATTATCTAACTCTGTTTTTGGAGTATCAGAGCCACCATCATTAGCAGGATTTTCACTTTCAGGATTTGGAATATCACTAGTTCCTCCTAAAGCATTTCTCATAAAGTCATCTTCTGCAGCAGAATCATTAGCAGTTCTATTATCAGCCATTCTTACTCTATCATCATGTCCACTTGAACCTTTTTCTGAGCCTCCACCACCTTTTGGAGGTAATCCTTTGTGTTTAGTTCTATTAACTACAGCATCTACGCCTTTCATTACCATTGCACCTGTAAATGCTCCACTTGATGCAGGTTGAGTTGTTTGGTTTTTATCAAATCCAAACATTTTTCTAATTAATTTTTCTACCTGTAATAAACATCCTAATACTATAAGTCCATATAAAGGATAGCTAGTAACTAAATCTATTGCTGTACCCATTAATACTGAATACAATATTAAGTGCATTGGTTGTAATAATAAGTTAAAAATATATTCTTTAAGCCACATATTAAATGCCTGTGCATGTCCATCATTAACTTTATCTAAAGGATATGCAAATGCTACAACTGGAGCAATCAATGTTAAAAGCACCATATTAAATACCCTTTTTAAGTACTGGAATAAGAACATATATGTATAAATAACCATAACTAAATACATTATGGTATATGCCATCCTTAATGATACTGACATAGAATTGATATTAGTTTGAGCATAAAATCTAACATATCCTATAAGATTAGTTTTCCAGCTTAATGTTCCATTTTGTCCATTTTCATTTAATTTATCTAATATATCTCCACTACCATTTTTTTCTGAAAATGTTGATAAATTCACTCCATCTGCATTTATTTGAATCACTCCATTATTTACATTCAATAAGTCTGTTATTTTTTCTGTAAAAATCATTGCAAAACTCATAATATAATGCATAAAAAATAATAAACATAAACCTACTACCCAATCTGTCAACATTTGTTTATATTTAGCTTTATCACTTGATGCACTTGAAATCAAAATTCTGATTCCTATATAAACCAAAACTGATAAAAAAGCAACTATAGCAATATCTCTTAATACATTATACCATGATGATATTGTTGATTGTAAAGTTGATACAACAGATTTTACTTCCTCTCCATTATCATTTTCATACACTTTTGGATTTAATATGTTAACATCTAGTAATGGCACTTTATTAGAAAAAATTTCTTCTGGGCTAATTGATATAACTGGTAATTCTATTGCATCCTCAAAATCTTTATCAGTAAACTCATTTACAACTACACTAACAACTTTACTACCTATTAAATGACCTAAAGCCGCCCCTGGATTTTGCACAAATGAACCAATAAAAAATATTGTATCAATCCATCCTGACTGTTTAGATAATGTTACTATTGTTGTTCCTTCCTGCATTACAAAAGTATTTAACAATGACTCTCCAACATCACCAATAGCCAATAAGAATGACTGTATAGGTTTAAATAACACTCCACCCCAATCAGAATCAGAATCGGCTTTTGATATATTTGTTGGCACTGAATATTCTATTAATATTATTGCTACTAATACAATTAATATTTTTTTAAATAAACCTTTATTTTCAAAAATTTTCATAAAGTTTAAACCTCCCGACTACTTTATGCATTATTCATTTTAGCAATTTGATTTAAGTTTGTTTCAACAAACTCAAATTCCTTCTTAGTTGGCATTATCTTTAATATTGCTGAATCACTACCTACTTTTAGTAGCCCCTCACCTTTTTGACATGTAACTAAAAAGTTTGCTTCTCCTTCTGAAAGTTTAAACACTTCTTTTAAGTATTGTATTTCAGATTTATCTTGTGCTAAAAATAGTTTTGTATCTGAAGAAGTAAGAACTGCTTGTGCTTCTGGTTTCTCATAAAAATCTTGGAATCTTTGAGAAACAATAGCAAGTGAAACATTTCTCTTTCTAGCACGTCTTGCCATTTTATTTAAAAAGTCTACCGCCTCTGGATATGGCAATAACATCCACGCTTCATCTACTAAAACTCTCTTTTGTGTAGCTTTTTTCTTATCTTCACTATTTTTCTTAACAAATTTTTCCCAAATCCATGAAAGCAAAATTTGTTGTGCAAGAGGTCTTGCAAATCTTTCCTCTAATTGAGAAATATCTAAATTTATAAATGGCGCTCCTTCTAATAGTTCAAATGTTGACTGACCATCAAAATAAGCCATTTGTCCGTCATATTCTCTTATGTATTGTTTCATAACTTTTAGCAAGTAACTATAATGATATTGATAATCTTTATTCGTATTTTCCCTAGCTTTTGCTTCAATTCTTTTATACCATGAACCTATCGTAGGCATATCTTTTTTCTCTCTTGATAGTAAATTACCTTGTCTAAAATTACGATCTATAGTTTTATATAAACTATCAGGATTACTATTTATTCCTAAAGCTGCATATTCCTCTGCAACAGATTCAGCTATAATTTGTTTTGTAAGTTCATTTACTTCGTCAGATCTTGTACTTCCTCTAGCCATAGTTACTAAAGCCTGTGTAACATCTTCTACTTTATTTTCTATATTTAAAGTAACTCTTTCTTTTCCAGTAATTTCATCTTTTACAATTTCAGTTTCTACATCAAATAAATTTATAACTGTCTTTGAAGTAGGACTAATTACAACATTTATTCCACCTAAGCTTTCAGCAACTATTGTATATTCACCCTCAGCATCTAATGCTAAACTTTCTATTCCCATAAGAACAGAAGACCTTGAAATCAAAGTTTTCATAGTAACAGATTTACCAGCACCAGATTTTGCAAATATAACCATATTATAATTTGTAAGTGATGAATGGAAATTGTCAAATAATATTGGTGTACCTGTTTGCTTATTAAATCCTAAAGGCACTCCTGTAGGATGTCCTACCTCTGATGTTGTAAATGGAAATACTGTTCCCATTGAATTTCTATCAAAAGTGTGTGTCTTATTTATCTTATCTTGCATAAATGGCAAGTTTGATTTAAATGCTTCTTCTTGCATTCCCCATGCTGTTTTTATACCAACTAATGATTTAGACATTTCAGATGACAATAATTTTGTATATCTATCTAAGTCTTCCAAACTATATGCAAAAACTGTTGATATAATTGAAGCTTCAAATAATTTGTTAAAACCTGCTGCTATTTCATCTCTTAATTGTTCTGCCTCAAGTCTTTTTTGAGATATTGTACTTTCTCTATTTATATTTCCTTTATCTGCTGCAACAATTCTTTCTGTTTCTAGTTCGTTTATTACTCTATTCAAATCATTTTGAGATTTTTCTTCTTTAATAGGATTTATATATATAGAAGTATTTATATCTCCAAACATATACATATCTCTAAATAATTCTGGAAATGTACACATTCTAGGAAGAGATGATACAAAGAAACTTCTTGCATATCTTTTTGTATTAGATATTATCTCTAAATGGTCTATATTAGAAGCATCTATCCCTGATGGAGCTATTAATTCTTTTATAGACTTTTTCTTTAAGATTTTAACATCATCTTCTCTATTTTCATTATATTGATTTTGTAGTCTTTCTTCTTCTTGTTGTTTTTGTTTTTTGCTCATTTTCTTCTCCTCCTTTTTCCTTTGTTTTTTCTTTACTTTGCTTATCTATTTTTTCTATAGCTATATTTTTTACATCTTCTCCTATTGCCTTTTTATTATCTTCAATTAGTATTTTAGCAAATTCATCTATTAATTTGTCCATTTCTTTTTCTTTGTTTTTAGCTTGCTTTTGTTTTTCATTTTCTTCTATTGCACTAAATACAGCCTCATTAGCTTTTTTAAGAGCTTCTTCTTCTATTCTCAAATCTAGTTCTTTCATTCTTCTTTCAAAAACATCTGGAGCTGTAGAATATAAGTCTTCATATCCTGCATTTAAAGCTCTTCTTAAATTAAGTACTTCTGATTCATCTCTATTGTATGCTACATATAATAGTTCAATTAATTCTGTTGAATCAAGTATTTTACTATTTATCCCACATACAGCTAATGAACTTATAATTGACTGTGCTTTTGTATATAATTCTGAAAATGCTAAATTAGCAATTTCTTCTTTATCAAAACTACTATTTGAAGCTTCCTCTGGATAATATGGAATTATTATATAATAATGCTTACTTAATATATTCTTATTTAAGCTCATTCTCTCTGTATTATTAACTATATCAATACCATATTCATATAAATTTCTTTGCCTAATTAACTCATATTTTTCCATTTGTAATTCTTTTTCAGAATATTGCCCTGAACGAACTTTTTGATTATATTCAATTTGTTTATTTAAATATTGTTTAGATATTTCTTCTATTTTATCTTTATATGTATTTATACTATTAGTTAAATTAACCGTTCTTGTTTGTACATATATTTGAATTGGATATCTTAAAGTATTTAAAAATTGCAAAAATCCTTGCTCAACACTATTTTTTTCTAAACCTGACATTAAATCATAATTTATACCTTGACATTCAATAACCATCAAAAATCTTTTTCCATCTTTTTGAACTATCATATTGTCATCGATTTTATCAAATTCCATAAATTTAAAAATAGATTGTTTGTTATAACTCTGTGGCATATTATTTACTGTTGTTTTTTTAGCTGCACCTTTTTCTACCTTTTCCTTTTTAGTTTTAGGTTTACTACTTTTTACTTTTAACACAATAAATACAATACATAAAATAACTAATATGCCTACCATAATTCCTAATAATATTGTTAATAAATCTATCATTTGATTATTATTCATCTTTAGTTTCCTCCTCTAATTTATATATATAAATTTTGTTGCCATTTTTCTTAAACTTAATCCATCTCATAATAACATCATCAATATTTTCTCCACCTGTTTTTTTAGTTATTTCAAAAGCATTTGATTCTGGAACTTTTAAAGTTCCTATTACAAAACCAATTAATGCAAATATTAATGTGATTATAAGACCTATCATAGAAAGTCCTAAAGTTTTAAATATAAGATAAAATATTAATCCAATTCCAGCGCCAACTGCTGTATATATTAATCCTTTAGTTGAAAATATGTATAATATCCTTCCTTCTCCTTTATAATCTCTTGGTATTTCATAAGTTTGCATGGCTTTCTCCTCCGTATTCTAATTTTTACAATTTTACAATATATATTATAGCACAAACTTGTGGATAATTGTATAGTTTTTATCAAAAAAAGTGGAAATTTAATAGAATTGTAATATTTTTGTAATATATTGTTGATTTTTTTATGCATTTATACTATTTTTTTGTATTTTTTAAGCAAAAAAATAACCTCTATTTTTATAGAGATTATCTTTTATTTTAATATTTATTAACTTACAGTATTAGCAAAGTTGTAAACCATTCCTGCTATATTTGAAGCTGCAAATATTAAGATTGCACCTACTAAATATGGTATTAATGTCTTTTTGTATTCAGCTTTTTCTTCAGCACTTCCCATCATATATTTAATACCTAATATTACTAATACGGCAATAGAAATAATATTTCCTATAGATTGAATCATACCTATTATTTTTCCACCAACTGTATCAAAAGCAGATACATCAGAAGGTATGCTACCCTTTAAAGCTGTTGGATTAGTAGCTGCCATAACTGTTGAAAAAGTTGATAATATCATTATTATCATTAACATTATAGGTACTAATTTAACTACTTTTTTCATATACTCTCCTCCTTATTTTAAATTTATTAAGTAACACCACTCAATGAACTAGCAAAGTTGTAAACCATTCCTGCTATATTTGAAGCCGCAAATATTAAAATCGCTCCTACTAAATATGGTATTAAAGTCTTTTTGTATTCAGCTTTTTCTTCAGCACTTCCCATCATGTATTTAATACCTAATATTACTAATATAGCAATTGAAACAATATTTCCTATAGATTGAATCATACCTATTACTTTTCCACCAACAGTGTCAAATGCACTAGTACTAGAAACAGATATTCCTGTAGGATTAGCTGCCGCCATAACTGTTGAAAAAGTTGATAATACCATTATTGCCATTAACATTATAGGTAGTAATTTAACTATTTTTTTCATATTTTTTCCTCCTTTTATTTAGTATTTATTTTTATATTATATTCTTATTGATAATAAGAAACTTTAATAACATTAAAATTTATTTAAATAATCAACTATAGCTTTCCATATTCCAAAAGCACCATATACTACAATAGCTCCTATTAAGAATATGACTAAAGATTTTTTTATGTCTGCCTTTTCTTCTGCACTTGCCATCATAAATTTAATTCCTAAAGTTATACCTACAACTGCTACAACAACAAATGAAATCATTAATAGAGTATTATATATAGCACTTGAAGCATCAGATAAATCTGCTTTATTTAATGACTCTTTATATAAACTTTCATTTCTACTACTCAAAAAACCTTTCGCATCTGATATTGTATCTCCTATTGTTCCTGCATATGTATATGTACAATTTAAAATGCATATGCTACATATAAATATTACTAATATCTTTAATATTTTTTGTCCCATAAAAATCACCTTTTAATTATAAATCTTGTGCAAAATTATATATTATATAAGAAATATTGCTTATTGCAAAAACTAATATTGCTCCTATTATATAATATATCATTGTTTGTTTAAACTCAGCTTTTTCTTCAATACTTCCTAGCATATATTTTATTCCTACTAAAACTAATGCTAAAATTGAAACAATATTCCCTACTGCTTGAAATCCACCTATCATTTTTCCTGCAAAAGTTAATGCATCATTGTCTTCTATTAATTCATCAGGTTTATAATCAACAGAATTTATCATTGCTTTTACATTCGTAACATTTATTATATTTATAATTGCAAAAACGATAATTATTATTAAAAATATTTTGTTAAATTTTTTCACCAAATCACCATCTTTCTTGCTATCTAAATTGATTATAACTTATTTTTATTTTTTTTTCAACTTTTTTATGTATTTTTTTACATTTTTATATAAATTTAGTTATATTATTATATAAGATGAGCCGCATATAATGGAATTGATTTTATATTATTACTAAATCCAAAATTTTTTGTAGATATTCGTATGCTATACTTAGGATTGAATCTTTTTATATAGTAATTTAAACTATTAGATGTAGTATTATTTCCAGCTTTCACTTCTATTGGTATAATATCCCCATCAATATTTATTACAAAATCTACTTCATAATTACTTCCAAGTTGCCAATAATATATATCTCTATTCTTTGAATACAATATTTCTGCAACATAATTTTCTGCAAGTACTCCTTTATATATCATATTTTTATCTGAAATAATTTCATTTTTCTCTATTTTTGCAAGTACTCTTAAAATTCCAATATCACTTAAAAATATTTTGAAATTTGTATCTATATTCGCTTTTAAGGGTGATTGTGGTTTCTTTATTCCCTGACATTTTAATATCATATTACTTGCAATCAACCACTCCAAAGAACTTTCATATTCTCTACTCCTTGCAGATTTTTCAACTAAAGAATACTTAAATTTTTTATTTTGTCCTCCTAATTGCAATGGTATAGAATTATATATTTTATTATTTTTAATACTCTCTGTATTTTCAGTATATTTTGCCATATCTGCCAAATATGACGTTATAATTATATTAATTATTTCATCATTAAATTTTAATATACTTTTTCCATTTTCTATATAATTTAGAATTGCTGCTGGCATTCCACCAACACATAAATAATCATTATATAATTTTAATGCTTTTTCATGTATTGGTTCTAGCATTGGTTCCATATTTTTGTAACATTTTTCTATAAGTTGTAAAATTTTTTCTTCTCCTATTGCTTTTAAAAATTCACTAAAATTCATAGGATATAAATAGTCTATCCAAACTTTTCCAACAGGAAAAGAACTTTTAAATCTATTTATTTTTACTCCTAGTAAACTTCCTGCACACACTATTTTATATGGTTTATCACTTTCACAGAAATATTTTAATGAACTTATTGCTCTTTCTGATACTTGTATTTCATCTAAAAATATTATTGTATCTTCTATTTCTATATTTATATTTAAAATAGCTTCTATATTTTCTATTATCTCTTCTGGTATCATTGTTTTTTCAAATACCTGAGTTATTTTTTCCATATTATCTAAATTTAGGTATATATAATTTTTAAATTCTTTTTTACAAAATTCTGTTAATAAATATGTTTTTCCTGTTTGTCTTGCACCTACTAACATATATGGCATTTTTATGTTTGTTTTTTTCCAATTTAATAAATTATTATATAATTCTCTTTCCATATTACCACCCTTTTAATTTTACAATATTTATCAGTTTTTGTCAACTTTTTCGTGATTTTTTCACGTTTTTGCGATATAAAAACGTGATTTTCCCACGTTTTTATCTTAAGTTATTATAAAATTTATTGTATATTATTAAAAATAGCCAAAAATAAAAGCCTTTGTTATAACATCAGCTTTTATTTTTATTTTATATTTGTACATAATCACTTCTAGATATTATTTAATTTATCATATGATTTTTTTAATATTACCTCATATCTCCTATTTAATAACACTTTATAAAAATCTTTTCTTACATCTGATATAATTGGCATATCATCAATTTCTTTTTCAATTTTTTTCATATCTATGCATTTTATCATCCTTTTTAAAGCTTCATTGCAATCTTTATTTTTTAATGAATAAATAAAATCATAATAATTTATTCTTTTATCATTTTCTGTTATTGTTGATGTTGGTCTATTATATACTCTATTATTAATTTCGGTATCACTTTTTAATATTTCTTCCATCTGTTCATCAGTTAACTGTGAGTATAAACAAGAACCACAATCATATATTGGAGCCATTTTCATTTTTTGTTCTTCATCATTTACCAATATTCCCCAATTTCCATTGTGTCTATCATAATTTCCAATTAAACCGTCTATAATAAAAATATTCCAAAAATGTTGTTTTAATAACTCATTATCTTTTATATCTGTATGATTTTCTATTACATCTAATATTTCATTTAATGCTGTAGTTTTTCCATTAGAACTACTTGGCGTTTCTGGAAAACTATTTTTTAAGTTTTGAAATTCTACTAATCTCCAACCATTTCCAGTAAAATCTTCACAAGCACACACATTTTTTATCATTCCATTGTCCTGTTTATATATACCTAAAATAGTATTTTGTGCTAATATTCCTACACTATTAAATATATGACATCCTAAATATTCAGAAAATATATTATTTGAATATGATATATCCTTATTTTGTTTTGCATTATTTGGAAATTTTAATAAATAATATTTTTCATTATATATAATAGTTTTTTTAGTATCTGCTCCACCATATTTATTTATAACTTGTCTCATATTAGAGAAATCGATTATATTTTCCATATACTTCCAATATCCTCCTTTTGTTATTTTAATACTTTCTATTCCCACCATAAATATTTTCTTCTTAATATACTTGCTTGATTTTCCGTAATATCTTTACTATACATTGCTCTATTTATATTTGAAAGCAATTCAGATTCTTCACAATCTATGTCAAGCCTTTTTTCTTTTCTTGCTTTTATCAAATTTTCTATATTTTCTTCTAAATATTTAGGTAATTTAAAATCTATTTTTATACTTTCATCATAATACATAATTTACCTTCCCCCATTTTTACACCAAAAACAATAAAAGAATATAAAAACTTTCTGTTTCTATATTCTTTTTTATAATCTTTTATCATATGGCGGAGATGAGAGGGTTCGAACCTCCGCGCCCCTTTCGGGACCTAACTGTTTAGCAAACAGTCCCCTTCACCACTTGGGTACATCTCCAAATGTATAAAAAAAGATATAAAAACTTAAATCTATAAAATTATAAATTTATGGTCTTATATCTATATAAAAGTTTGGCGGAGAGGGTGGGATTCGAACCCACGGTACGCTATTAACGCACGCCAATTTTCAAGACTGGTGCCATAAACCAACTCGACCACCTCTCCATTTGCTTGACAAATGTTTTTGTATGTCCAGCGACAGTATTTATATTAGCATTTTTAAAAACATTTGTCAATAGAAATTTTCATATTTTTTTTATTTTTGGTCACCATTTAGTCACCACTTAATTTATTTTGATTAATGTATCAAAGACATCAGCAACTTCTCTATCTACTTCCTCATATAAATGAGAGTATAAATCCATTGTTATTCCTATATTACTATGTCCTAATCTTTCAGATATAACCTTTGGTTGTATTCCTAATTTTACTAATAATGACGCGTGAGAATGTCTTAAATCGTGAAACCTTATTACAGGTAGTCCATTTTTATTTAGCAATTCGTTAAATTTTGCACTAAATCTTTTAGGATAAAATAATTTACCGTTTGGATATGTACAAACCATATCAAAATTCTGATATTCTTCACCTAATAACAATTTGTTTTTCATTTGCTCTGCTTTATGCTTTTTTAATATTTTTACAAGAGTATCTGGAATAGCAATATTTCTAATACTTTTATTTGTTTTAGGTGGTAATATTTTTAATCCTTGCTTTGTACAAGATAATTCTTGTACTACTCTTATATACTTTTTATCAAAATTTACATTTTGCCAACTTAATCCTAAAACTTCTCCTCTTCTCATACCAGTATATATTGCAATTATAATTGGGATATATATGTCAGAATTTTTGGCTTTTTCTATTAATAAATTAGTTTGCTCATCATTTAAAAACTTTGCTTCATATTTCTTTGGTTTTGGAGGTTCAACACAGTCTGCAACATTTCTTACAACTAGTTGCCACTTAACCGCTTGCGTTAATGCTCCATGTATAATTCTATGCAAGGTTCTAACAGTTTGTTTGGATAATCCTCCTTTACCATTTATTTTACCATTTTCTAATTTTTCAGAATAAAAACTTTGTAATTGCAACGGTTTTAATTTATCCAGCTGAATATTTCCTAAACTAGATTTTATATGTTTATTAATATATTGTTCATATCCTTCAATTGTATTTATACTCAAATTATTGTAACAATATTCTTTTAACCAGTAATCTAAATATTCTCCAAACGTCATTTTCTTTGTATCTACTAATAATCCTGTATCTAATTCCCTTAATTTTTCTGTTAAAAATATCTCTGCATCTTTTCTATTTCCATATACAGTATAAGATTTTTGTTTTCGTTTTCCATTAATTTCTTTTGGTAATTCAATTCTAACTTTCCAACTCTTTTTTTCTTTTGAAACCAATGTTATATTTCCTCTATTCATATTCCCCCTCTCTGCTTTTAAGTTCAATATAATTATATCACGTTTTCGTTAGATATTCAACCATTGTAACATAGCATTTTTTGAAATTCTAACGCACTTTCCAATTCTAATAATAGGAAAATCAACTTGTTTTATCAAACTATAAGCTTTTGAACGACTTATTTTTAATATTTTTGCCATTTCTGAAACTGTAATCAAATCATTTCCATTTTCTAATTTATTCATCTTCATTGTTCCTCCCCTCTTTTAATAAATGTATTTTTTTATTTGTTTCTTTTTCAAAAGTAGTATTTTTAATAGCTAAATATTCTTTTGTATTCTTGTATAAATTTTCAAAAGCATTGTCTATACAAATAATATTTTTTCTTGCCGAGTAAGATGTTATATTTCCAACAATGTTAGGAATTAAAGTGTCTGCTTCCATATTAATTTGTTTTTCTCTTTTTATAATTCCTTTTGATAAAAAATTATCATAAGCTTGTTGTATTTCTTGCCATTTTTCATTAATTGGACATCTTTCTATTCTAGTATTTATTCTATTTACTTTTACAAGCCATTCTTTCGTGCAATAATGCCAGATATCTTTTAAGCTATTTTCTAAATCTTCAATTGTTGTTATATTAAATTCTCTTAAAAATTCACTTTTTAATTCAAATTCTAAATTCCATACATTTTCAATATCTAAATTATTTCTTAACCATATGTCAGTAAACCAAGATTTTCTTTTTGTTTCTTTTATTTCTAATGTTTTATTGTATATTCTACAATAAATATTTTTTCCTTTACGACTTCCAAAAGTTAAGCAATTTATATTATTACCTGTGTATGTAACGCCTGTTTTCTTAAATGCGCCTTTATAACTATTTTGATAATCTTCTATAAAATCTATATCAGAAGTATGTGTACATATATCAACTCTTGAAATTTTATTTTTTTCAATTTTTCCAAATGTTTCTTCTATCCATATTTTTATAATATTCCACGACTGAATAAATCCTTTTGACCATAAATATTCCGAACTTATTCTAATTTGAACAGGACTAAAACTTTCAATTCCTGATTTGAATTGAGAAATTTTTATTTCATAACCACTATTATGTAGAATGTAAGCATATCCTTTACTACCATTTGGAAGTAACTCAAATGAAATATCATTTATAGAAATTAAATGTTTTAAATTTGAATTATTACTTAATAATAATTTTGCTTTTTCCTTTTCTTTTTTTAAAAATTCTAAAATTTTTGCACTACTATTTTCATAATTTTCTATATCAATAAGTACATATAAAGTATCTATATTTGAAATTTTATTAATCAATATAATTCCTCCTTAATATAATTTTGGTGTTGTGGGGGCTACTAATAGTATGGGTAGCCCTTATAAAATCCGTAATATTTTTTCTTTTATCCTTTACAATGAGCCTCTAAAATTGTGTTTCCAACAAGCCACGCCAAGCAAAATACTAAAACTGATTTTTTATAATTAGCACTTATTTATATTAAGATGTATAAAATAAGTTTATCGCATTTTGCTTGTCTCCAAACAGGGTAACACAATTTTCCTCATTGTAAAGGCGAAAAAATATTACTAATAAGTTGCAACTTGAACAGATTATAATTACATTTAATAATATTGTAAATATAAAAATTACACTATGTAATTTGACATTTTACATTTATAATTTTATAATAATAAAAAGTAAATTTTAGATTTACAAAGGAGGTAAAAGATGTATTCAAAAGTATTACAAAAAATCATTGCTGAAGCAAATATTACACAAGAAGAACTATCTAAAAAATGCAAAGAAATAAATGCTCCTATTAGTAGAGTTCAAATAAGCGCAATATTAAATAATAGAGCTAATCCTCCTTCTGAAGAAGTATCAAGGGCAATTTCAAAAGTTTGTAATGTAGATGACAGAGAATTAGTATTAGAAGGATATCTTGAAAAAGCGCCACACGAATTTATTGATTTTTTAAACAAATTTCAGGAACAATTATTTGAATTAAGTTTTGCTCAATTGGAAAATAATTTTGATAAAAAAACAAAAAAAATACTTTTAGAAGAATATAAAAAAGAAACTTATGTTAAACTGATATTAGAATTATTAGATATGCAAAACAATGTAAATTTATATGATAATAATTTTAAAATTGAAGATTCAGACAAAAATATAATTTTCAATTTTGAATATCCTTCTTATATTATTGAAGATGACTCAATGGAAAGCAAAATTCCAAAAGATAGCAAATTAAAATTAAAAACACAAGAAAAATATAAAAACGGTGATATTTTATTAATAGAATATAATAATACAAAATATGTACGATTAGCTATATTTATTGGAAAAAGCACTTTTTTATATCCATTTAATAACAAATACAATAGTCTTTTTTTAGATAATGAAAAATTTAAAATAATTGCCAAAGTTAATAGTATTGAAATAAAATTATAAATATAAATAAAACTCCTAGTCGCATTCGGACATACACGTTCCGAATGTTCGACATAGGAACTATTTTATTTTTATATTATTTCATTTTGAATAAGTCATTTGGTTTACAGTCTAAAATTTTACAAAACTTTTCTATATTTTCATATTTAATTGATTTTGTCTTATTCATAACAATATTATTAAAATTTGTATAACTCATATCTAACTGATTAAAAAGCCAATATTTTGTTTTACCCTTTTTCTTTAAAATCTCTATTACGTTTAATTCTACCATACATATTACCTCCTTTTTTCGTTATATATATTTTACAGGAGATATTTTATTTGCATAACTCACGTTTTCGTTATATAATATAAATATCATATAGTAAAAGGAGGATAATATGAACAATATTGAAAAAGATTTAGCGCCATTTATTGAAGAAAGACTGCAAATTTCTTTTAAAGATTTAAAAAAAGCAAAAGAATATGAAAATTTAATAAAAATTTATAATAATTTAGATATAAAAATGTATAAATTATTAAGTAACAACATAGAAATCTATGAAAAAATAAAAAGTACATTATATTCAATGCAGTCTCTTGAATTACATAGAACTTATTTATTGGGCTTTCTAGATGGTATTAGATTAGATGAACATTTAAGAAAAAAGAACTAGGATTTTCCTAGTTTTTTTGTTAATAAAATAAAAACTAGAAAATTATATTTCTAGTTTTTTAAGTCACCATTTAGTCACTAAATGATAAAATACTATATATTATTCAATACTATATAAAATACATTATAAACTTAAAAGCATTTATTTTTCAATATTTTAAAATATTTGTTATCATTAAAAAATATTAGGTGGATTGCTTTTATAAAAGCCATAAACCAACTCGACCACCTCTCCATTTGCTTGACAAATGTTTTTGTATGTCCAGCGACAGTATTAATATTAGCATTTTTAAAAACATTTGTCAATAGAAATTTTCATATTTTTTAAATTTGTCGCCCATTTTTGGGTCTCTAATTTATTTTAAAACTAAGCTTTTTATTTTTTTGTCTGATATATTAATAAATCTTCTATTTCTCCGATATAATTCATATTATCTTTAATATACTGTATTATTTTATCTGACTCTTGATATATATTTTTTTCTTTATTTATCATTATTTTTGTATTTTCCATTTTAGAAATTTCTTCTATCACTCCATTTTCTCCATCTTTTCCAAAATTTCCCAAAAGAGGTTCATCCATATTTCCATTGCTTCTATTTAATGGCATCATATACAAGCCAGCTTCAGTAGAAAATACAATTACTTTTTCATCACTTTCTTTAATATATTTAATAACTTTTTCTATTTTATTTTCTAAATTTTCATCTAATATAGCTCCAAAGTATATATTATCATATGAATACATATATTTAATTTCGTTAAAATATAAACATATTTTTGTAATAGATATTAGACTAAATAATGTTATTAAGCAAATATTTATTTTGTTAAATATTTTTTTATTTGGTTTAATGTCTAAAAGTAATATGTATATTGTATATATTATCAATATATACATCATAAATGATGCCAAATCTATATGAAATACATTAAATATTGGATATGCAATCATTAAAAGTGGAAAAGCAAAACAAGATAAAGTATGAATATTTTTTATTTGTTCCTTTCCAATTAACTTCTTTTTATTAATAAAATATAACATTATTATTCCAATTATTGAAATTCCTAGTAATTTTATAATATAAATTTCAGATCCTATATTTTTTTGTCCAAATTCTTTTATTCCTAAAATAGTATAACTAATAAAGCCATCTAAAATTCCACATTTTAGCATTATTAATATAAATATTGATGTTAATAGTATTAATATCAAACTACCTTTCAAAATATTTTTGATTTTGTTTTTTTCATATAGTAAATTATAAATTACTAACCCTATTATGTAAAAAATCCCAATATTTTGTTTTGTCATTAATATAATAAAACTTATTAATGTCTGTAGTATTATAAATTTATTAGTAGTATATTTTTCTCTATTAATAACATTTAAAATTCCTAGCAAAACAAATGCAAAACACATATTGTTGTAATTAGCTGATACCTGAAATATAGACATCTTAGCCCAAAACATTATAAAAGTTAAAAATAATGAAAAATATGCTGGAATTTTTAAAGATTTAAATATTTTATAGACTGCAAAAATTAAAATTAAATTAATAAATATTGCATATAATCTAAATATAAAAAAATTCGCGCCAAAACATTTAAACACTATATAACCTATAAAATGAAATAAGGGTGTAGTAATAACATTTGCATCAACATATATTTTATAGCCTTCATACATTTTATATATATTTTGAAAATTCCAAAGCTCATCTCCTGAAATTGTTTCTAAATAAATACTCGTTCCAAACAAAATTATAAAAAATATTAATATAATAAAAAGTTCATCATGTTTTATAATATTCTTTTTCAATTTTTCAATTTTTTGCTTCATAAAGTGTTCCTACCTTGCCTTATACAAATTATTAGATTTCACAGCTTTTTCAATTGCCTCAGTTTCTTCATCTGATAAAGTATATTTAGAATTCCCACTTTCAACTGGTTTAGCATAAATATTAGACATCTCTCTAGAATAAATACCATTAAAAACAACACCATTATTTTTTTCATCTAATAAAGCAACTGCAAAACTCAAATCACTGCCAGTATCCTTAAAAGCACTATATCTTACAATTCCTATTTTTTGGATACATTTAGAAATATCCTCATCTAGATTTTTGCAAAAAGATATTATTTCTACATTTTGTTCTCCTACTCTATCAACTTTATTCATAAATCTTTCTAAGTCTTCTTCTATATTCTTTCCATTACCTATCTTTTTCATAAAACTCTTATATCTATTATTTAATTTAATGTTACTTATTAATACTACTAAAAATCCTATAAATAATATTATTGTAATTACACTTAACATTAATAGATAACTATCTGTTTTTAAAAATTCTAAAATTCCTTGCATTTAACTACCTTCCTATTTCATTAATTTTAGTATTCTCTCTAAATCATCATTTGATGCATATTCTATAATTATTTTTCCCTTTTTCTTACCTGGGTCTAATTTAACTTTTGTACCGAAAAAACCTTGAAAAGTATTTTCTATATCTCTAAACAAAATATTTGCTCTTTTTAATTCTTCTTTTGACATTTGTTTTTGATTCATTTTTTTATTTCTTTGCTCTATTTCTCTAACTGTTGTTCCTCTTTCAATCATATCTACAGCCATCATGTACTGTTTTTCTGGGTCTGTAATTGCAAGCAAAGCTTTACAATGTCCTTCAGTTAGTTTACCTTGTTTTGCAAATTCTAGCACTCTTGGCTCTAAATTTAGTATTCTAATAGTATTTGCTATTGCACTTCTACTTTTTCCTAATTTTTTAGCAACTTCTTCTTGTGTTAAGTCATAAGTATTCATTAAATTTTTTATTCCTAATGCTTTTTCAAATGGATTTAAGTCTTCTCTTTGTATATTTTCTATTAATGCTATTTCATTGTTTTTTCTTTCATCATCTTCTCTAACAATTACAGGTATTTCCTCTAATCCAGCTAATTTACAAGCTCTCCATCTTCTTTCTCCTGCAATTATGCTATAATAACCTTCTTTTTCAGTTACTATAATAGGTTGTATTAATCCATATTCTTTTATAGATTCTGCAAGTTCTTCTAAAGCTTCTTGATTAAAATTTTTTCTTGGTTGATTTCTATTTGGTTCAACTTCTGTAATTTTTAAATTTTTTAATACGTCATTTTCTTTTTGTTTTTCTTCTTCTGGTACTGGTCCAAATAAAGCATCAAGTCCTTTTCCTAATCCAGTTTTTTTAGGCATTTGTATCACTCCTTCTTTTTATTTTTAATTTTTTTGTTTGAGCCATTTTATTTACTAGTTATTTTTTGTTTCATTTATTTTTAAAAATTCTTTTGTGAATTTTTCATACATCTTTGCCCCTTTTGACCTAGGGTCATATTCTGTTATTGGCATTCCATAACTTGGAGCTTCACTTAATCTAACATTTCTTGGTATAACTGTTTTATAAACTTTATCATTAAAATATTTTTTAACTTCTTTTACAACTTGATTAGAAAGGTTGGTCCTTGCATCATACATTGTAAGAAGTGCACCTTCTATTTCTATATTTTTATTTAAATGTTTTTTTACTAAATTTATTGTATTTAGAAGTTGTCCTAATCCCTCTAATGCATAATATTCGCATTGTACAGGTATTAAAACACTATCTGACGCAGTAAATGCATTTAATGTAATTAATCCTAATGATGGTGGACAATCTATTAAAATATAATCAAAATGTTCTTTAATATCTTCTAATTTTTCTTTTAATCTTTGTTCTCTTGACATCATAGAAACTAATTCAACTTCTGCACCTGCTAAATTTATATTTGATGGACATACTAATAAATTTTTAATAACAGTTTTTTCAACAGCGTCTGCCATTTCAGTATCTCCAACTAAAATATCATATGTAGAAAACTCTACATCTTTTTCAGCCCCAACACCACTTGTTGCATTACCTTGAGGGTCTGCGTCTATTAATAGAACTTTTTTCCCCTTTTTAGCCAACATTGTACTTAAATTTATTGTTGTAGTTGTTTTTCCTACTCCACCTTTTTGATTTGCTACTGATATTACTTTTCCCACTTTATTAGCCTCCATTTTATAGTTAATATTTACTTATTAATTTGTTTTATTTATATATTTATAATATACAATTATTTAAAAAAAGTCAATGTTTTTTTCATATTTTTATAATATTTTTTCACATTTAAAAAAGCCTTTGAAATAGCATTATTTCAAAGGTTCTTTTGATGGTATCCCAGCTTTTCTAGGATATTTACTAGGTGTATTTTTTATTTTATCTATAATTATAACATTTCTATAAATATCTGAATTAGGTAACTTAAATTCATCTACTTTAGTAATATTTCCTCCTAATAAATTTATAGCTTTTTCACTATCTTTAATTTCTTCTTTAACATCATTTCCTTTCATGCAAATGCACTTTCCATCCACTTTAGAAATAGGAATCAAATATTCTGAAAGAGTAGTTAAGTTAGCAACTGCCCTTGCTGTAACATAATCAAAACTCTCTCTATACTTTTTATCTTTTCCAAAATCCTCTATTCTACTATGAACAGTATTAATATCCTTTAATTCTAATTTAAATATAACCTCATTTAAAAAATTAATTCTTTTATTTAAAGAATCAACTAATGTCACATTTAAATCAGGTCTATATATTTTTAAAGGAATACCTGGGAATCCAGCACCTGTTCCAACATCAGCTATAGATTTATTCTTTTCTATATATTTATTAATTGTCAAAGAATCAATAAAATGCTTTAATATAATTTCTTCTGGCTCAATGATAGCCGTTAAATTTATTTTTTCATTCCATTCTAAAAGCAAATTCATATATTCATAAAATTGACTCAATTGTTTATCATTAAACTTAATATCCATTTGCTTACCATAAGAGCACATTAACTCTCTAAAATTATCTATATTCATAAAAACTCCTTTATTCTAAATTATTAATCTAATTATAAATTATGAAAAATTTTAAAACCTTCGTGGGGACCATCAAAAAGATTCAAAAACTTTGTTTTTGCTAATCTTTTTAGATGAGGAATTGGGGACGGGGCAAAAATCCTCATTTTAATTTTTTAACATATAATCTATTAAATTATATTATATTTTGAAAATGAGGATTTTTAACCCGTCCCCAATTCCTCATTTTTTATTAACTTGCAAATAAATCAAAAGTACAGAAATATCAGCAGGAGAAACCCCTGAAATTCTAGAAGCCTGACCAATTGAACGAGGTTTAAACTTATTAAGTTTTTGTCTAGCCTCTAAACTCAAACCATTTATTTGTTCATAATCAATATTCTCTGGCAACAACTTAGTCTCCAACTTTTTAAACTTTTCTACTTGAGCCTCTTGCATTTTGATATACCCTTCGTATTTTACTTGAATTTCAACTTCTTCTCTTTCTTGTAATGTAAGTTCAGGCCTATCGTCATCTATTGGCTCTAATTTTTCATAATCTAATTCTGTTCTTTTTAGTAATTCAGACATCTTTGTACCTGTTGTAAGTTCTGAAGTTCCATATCTTACTAATAGTTCATTTACTTCTTTAGTTGGCTTAACAACTGTATTTTTAAGTCTTTGTATTTCTTTTTCGATATTAGCTTTCTTATTTAAAAATCTTTGATATCTTTCGTCTGAAATTAAGCCAACCTCGTGTCCTATTTCAGTTAATCTCAAATCAGCATTATCTTGTCTTAAAAGAAGCCTATATTCAGCTCTTGAAGTCATCATTCTATATGGTTCATTTGTTCCTTTTGTAACAATATCATCAATTAATACACCAATATATCCTTGAGTTCTATCTAATATTACAGGCTCTTTACCTTTTATTTTTTGAGCAGCATTTATTCCCGCAATTAAGCCTTGACAAGCAGCTTCTTCATATCCAGATGTTCCATTAGTTTGACCAGCCATAAATAATCCATCTATTCCTTTATATTCTAATGATAATTTTAAATTTGATGGGTCTATACAGTCATATTCAATAGCATATGCAGACCTTGTAAACTCTGCTTTTTCTAATCCTGGTATTGTATGATATAAAGCGATTTGTACATCCTCTGGAAGAGATGAACTTAATCCTTGTATGTACATTTCATCTGTATCTAATCCAACAGGTTCAACAAATGCTTGATGTCTAGGTTTATCACTAAATCTAACCACCTTATCTTCTATTGATGGGCAATACCTAGGGCCTGTACCTTCTATTTTTCCTGCATATAAAGGTGATCTATGTAAGTTTTCTCTTATTATTTTATGAGTTTCTTCATTAGTATAAGTTAAATAGCAATCCACTTGTTTTAAATCTTTTATTTCATCTTCAAAAGAAAATGGGACAATATTATCATCACCTTTTTGAACTTCCATTTTACTAAAGTCAATGCTTCTTTTATTTATTCTAGCAGGTGTTCCAGTTTTGAATCTAACTAAATCCACACCAATTTTTCTTAAAGAATCTGATAATTTATTAGCTGATGCAACTCCATCTGGGCCGCTTTCTTGTGAAAACTCTCCCATAAAGATTTTTCCTTTTAGATATGTTCCAGTTGCAACAATAACAGCTTTTACACCATATATTGCTCCAACGGCAGTTTCTATCCCCACTACCTTGCCATTTTCGACCTTAATATCCACAATTTCTCCCTGTTTTAGATATAGGTTCTCTTGTTTTTCTAAAGTATGCTTCATTTCCATATGATATTTTTTTCTATCTGCTTGTGCTCTTAAAGAATGAACTGCTGGCCCTTTAGATGTATTTAACATTTTAATTTGTATTATTGTTTTGTCTATGTTTTTCCCCATTTCACCCCCAAGTGCATCTATTTCTCTTACTAAATGTCCTTTTGAACTTCCTCCTATATGTGGGTTACATGGCATATTTGCAACAGCTTCTAAGCTTATTGAAAATATTAATGTTTTCATTCCTAATCTAGCTGCTGCTAACCCTGCTTCACATCCTGCATGTCCTGCTCCAATAACTGCTATATCATAGTCTCCTGCATAATAACTCATTTTATTTTCCTTTCCTCGGGAAACAGAAATTAGTGTTTTTTTACTTTTATTTAAAATCTTTACTTTATAGTTTATTTTATATTTTGTCGATTTTTGTCGAACACTTTTATTTCAATACCTTTAAAGTTGTTTTGTTTAACTTTACTATATTGTTTGAACTAATAACTTAGATACTTTAATTTTATGTTCACTTTGCTATTTGTTCGCTATTACGTTTCTTAAACACTTTTATTTATAAACATTTTTAAATTATTAGTTATATTTTATTTATATATTTATTTCTGTTTCTGATTTTTCATTATTTTCGTTTTATTTTCGTTTTTTATATCTATGTTACAAACTATATACCTTTTCATATAAAATTGTTTTATTTTGGATTTTCGAGCTAATTTTATATATCTATTTTCCTAAGCAGAATTTAGCAAAAATTTCATTTATTATATCATCAGTTACAAATTCTCCAGTTATATTTCCTAAATCCTCTAAAATATCTTTCACAAAAATTGCAATTATATCTGTTGGCATATTTTCTTCAACTGTATTTCTTGCTTTTTTTACATTTTCTATTGCTTTAGAAATTAAATTTTTATGCCTTAAATTAGTTATAATAACATCATTATCTATATTAATTTCATTTAAACTAAACATTTTCGCAATTAAAGAATACAATTCCTCTAATCCATTTCCATTTAATGCTGAAATTTTTAAAACATTATCCGTAATATTTCTAAATCTGCTATCGTTTTCATTTAAAACACTATTTAAATCTGCTTTATTTAATAAAATTATAGATTTTTTATTTTTTATAATATCTAAAATTTCAATATCTTCTTGAGATAATTCTTTTGAACTATCAAAAATTGCTATTACTAAATCTGCATCTTTTGCTATTTCCTTTGATTTTGCTATCCCTATTTTTTCAACCTCATCTTTAGCATCCCTAATTCCTGCTGTATCTATTAATTTTAGAGGTATCCCTTCTATATTAACAAATTCTTCTATTGTATCTCTAGTAGTTCCTTCATATTCTGTTACAATAGCCCTATCCTCTTTTAAAATAGCATTTAATAAAGATGATTTTCCAGCATTCGGCTTACCAATAATTGCTGTTTTTATGCCCTCTTTTATAAGTTTTCCATTATCAAAGCTCTTTTCTAGATTTTCTAATTTACATTGAACACTATCCAACATATCTAAAATCTGTTTATTTGTAACATCTTCTACATCATATTCTGGGTAATCTATACTAACGTCTAGATTTACCATTACATCTAAAATTTCTTGTTTTATATCTTTAATTTTCTTAGATAAAATACCTTCTAACTGTTTTATTCCAGTGTTTAGCTCTCTTTCAGATTTAGCATTAATAACATCAATAACAGACTCAGCCTGAAGCAAATCTATTCTACCATTTAGAAAAGCTCTTTTTGTAAATTCCCCTGGTTCCGCAAGGTTTGCACCATTTTTTAAGCACAATTCTAGAATTTTTCTTATTACAATATTACCACCATGAGTGTTTATTTCACACATATTCTCTGTTGTGTAGCTTTTAGGAGCTTTAAAATATGATACTAAAACCTCATCAATAATATTTTCATTTTCGACTATAACACCATATTTTATAGTATATCCCTTTATATTTTCTATATTTTCTTCCTTTTTAGGCTTAAATATTTTATTGAGCACATCAAAACATCTATCTCCACTCATTCTTACAATTCCAATTCCACCAATTCCGTGGAGCCGTAGATATTGAAGCAATTACATCCATCATTCTATCCTCCCCAAAAAAAGGTCAAAGGCACAATATTACTTTTATTTCTAAAGTAAAATCCGACCTTTGACCTCCGATTTTATATATTAAATTATTTTCTTTTTAATGATATAACAACTCTTCTTCTAGGATCTTCACCTATACTTTTTGTTTCTACTTTATCACTATTTTGTAATTTTGTATGAATAATTTTTCTTTCATACGCTTGCATTGGCTCTAAAGTAACTGATTTTTTTGTTTTTATAACAGTTTTTTCAAGTTTTTCAGCAAGTTCTTCTAAAGCCTTTTGTCTTTTTTCTTTATAACCTTCAATATTTAGAATTACTCTTACTCTATTTTCTATACCCTTACTAGCAACAGCAGTTAAGATATTTTGAAAAGCATATAAAGTTTCTCCTCTATATCCAATTAAAAATCCTAAATTTGGATTATTTATGTCTACATTTAATCCAGAGCATACTGTTTCAACAGAATACTCTGTATCATTTTGAACTTTTTCAAAAAATTCTTTTAAAAATTTCTCAACATTATTTTTAGCTTTTTCTTGTTCTTCAGCAGATAATTCTACTTCTTTTTTCTCTTTTTTATTATAATTTTCTTCATTTTTATTTTCCTTTAATGTTAATTGTACCTTTACAACTCTAGGTGCTAAAATACTAAAAAAGCTTCTTTTTTCTTCATTTTCTAAAACTTTTATATCCACCATATTTTTAGAAACATTTAATTTTTTTAACCCATTTTCAATGGCTTCATTTGTAGTTTTACCTTCTGAAATAATACTTTTATCCATATATACCATACCCCTCGCTCATTTTAATCTTTTACTACCTTATCCAAAATTAATCTTTCGCCTATCATTAGAATATTATTTACTAACCAATATAAAGCAAGTCCCAATGGTGCTACTAGAGATATAGAAACAGACATTATAGGCATCATCCAAGACATCATTTTATTAGATTGTGCCATAGCATCCTCCATCTCATTTCTCTCTTCTTCTTTATTTTCCGTAATATCTATTACATCATCTTTCTTCTTTTTACTACTATTTTGCATTGAAGTTGTAATTCTCATTGATATAAATGTTGATATTATATAAAGAACTGGTATTATATAAACAGTCCAATCACCTAAATTTTGTTGTGGAATCTTACTTAAATCAAGTCCGCAGAATTGCATATTTAAATTAATTTTATGTAAATTTTCATCTTCTGGGAATTTTTCTTTTAAATAATCTAATTCTCTTACTACATCGATTTCAGAATAAGCTTGGCTTACTTCCTTTCCATCATCTTTCATTTGTTGCACATATGTATCTATTTGTGTTTTATCAATTCTTTCCATATATGTTAAAGGAAATCTAACCATATAGAATATTGATATTAACAAAATAAATTGAACAATAGTGCTTAAACATCCACTAAATGGACTCATATTTTCTTTTTTATATAAATCCATCATTTCTCTATTTAATTTTTCAGGATCATTTTTATATTTAAATTGTAAAACCTTAATTTGTTCTTGAAGTTTTGCGCTTTTTTTCATTGTTTTTTGTTGTTTTATTGATAATGGTAACATAATTAATTTTATTAATAATGTGAATAAAATAATTGCCAAACCATAATTTCCAACAAAATCATTAATAAAATTTAGTATAAAACCAAAAATATTTGCAAAAAATTGAAACATCTACGTTCCTCCTACTTACTTTAGCGGGTCATATCCTCCTTTTGAAAAAGGATTACACCTTAAAATTCTACATATTCCTAAAATTGTACCCTTTAAAGCTCCATATTTCTCAATTGCCTGTTTTGTATATTCAGAGCATGTAGGATAAAATTTACAATTTATTTTTTTGCTTTGTAGCCATAAAGAAATATTTTTTTGATAAAAATCTATAAATTTTAATAATATTTTTTTCATTTTATGTATATTTCCTTATATTTTCCCTATATTTCATTATTTTTCATGTTTGCTTTTTCAAAAATACTATTCATATCACTTTTTATATTATCAAAAGTTGCATTTTTTACATCTGCTTTTTTCTTCCACAAAAACACTATACTTTTTCCATTTTTTATTTGTGGTTCTAATATTTTATAATTTTCTCTTATAAGTCTCTTTATTTTATTTCTTCTTACGGCTTTAGCGGTTTTTACACTAATAGCTAGTCCTAAAAAATTGCAATTTTTATTATTGTCTTTTATAAAAGCTTCTATATTTTTTCCAGAATAATATTTTCCTTTAGTCAAAACATTTCTAAATTCATAATTTTTCTTTAACATTTTTGTTTTTTTCATTAATTTTCTTCCCTTCTTGCTGGTAGAACTTAAATGAAAAAACTTATTTTAAGTTTTAATTATATTAAAAGGCAAGAATAGAAAATATAGCCTTGCCCTTACCAAAATATAAATTTTTATAATTCATATTTTATAATTTAATATAATATTTTAAGCACTTAATTTTTTTCTACCTTTTGCTCTTCTTGCTTTTAAAACGTTTCTTCCTGCTCTAGTTTTCATTCTTTTCATAAATCCATGCTCTCTTTTTTCTTGTCTTGTTTTTGGTTGAAATGTTCTTTTCATTATAGCACCTCCTACTAGATTTGTTTTTATTAAATTCCATTACTGGAAATTTCATGCAATATAACAAGTATATCGATTATACAGTAAGCTTTTATATTTTGTCAAGAGTTTTTGAAAAAAAGTCTAAAAAAGAACTATGTAAACTTTTAAATTGAATTTTTTGTAATATTTTTGTAATATTTATTGATTTTTCCACAGTTTTTTCAACATTTTTCCACATTTAAAATTTTTTTTCCACATTTCTATTGACTTATTATTCTTTTTTTTGCTATTATATTGATTACAAAAAAATTTTAATTTTTTACCTAAAAATCAATAAAAATCTGTTCGCATTTTTTTTTGATTTTTTACATGAATATTACAGAGTTATCAACACCTGTGGATAATTCTGTGGATAATTTTAAAAATTTTAAAGAAAGGATGAATCAAATGGAAATTAGCAAAGATGAACTTTTAGAAAAACTAAAAGAGCTACTAAAAAGTGAACTTTCTGTAATATCATATGAAACCTGGATACTTCCATTAGGTATTAAAAGTATTGAAAATAATCATATTACTTTTACTATTGCATCTGAATATCAAAGAGATTTTATAGAAGTTAAGTTTAAAAGTTTAATTTTTAATACTTTAAGATTTATAACTAACAAAGAATGGACTTATTCAGTTGTTTTAGCAGATGATAGTCCTGAAAATAGTACAGTAATATCTGATAAAGCTTCAAATGTTTCTGACGTGGAATTAGAACATAATCGTCAAACTCTAAATCCAAAATATACTTTTGAAACCTTTGTTGTTGGAAATAATAACAGATTTGCTCATGCAGCAGCATTAGCAGTAGGTAATGAACCAGGAAAATCTTATAATCCATTATTCATATATGGTGGAGTTGGTTTAGGAAAAACTCACTTAATGCATGCAATAGGGAATAGGATATTAGAAAATAATCCTAGAGCTAATGTTTTATATGTACCTTCAGAAAAATTCACAAATCAATTTATAAATGCTCTAAAAGATAATAAAACAGAACTTTTTAAAAATAAATACAGAAGTATTGATGCTTTACTAATAGACGATATTCAATTTATAGCTGGAAAAGACCGAGTTCAAGAAGAATTTTTCCATACCTTTAACACATTAAGGGAAGAAGGAAAACAAATTATAATCTCAAGTGATAAACCACCAAGAGACATACAATTTCTTGAAGATAGATTAAAAACAAGATTTGAATGGGGACTTTTAGCAGATATTTCTTGTCCAGATTATGAAATTCGTTTAGCAATATTAAGAAAAAAAGCTCAAGATGAAAATATCATAATAGAAGATTCAATTTTATCTGATATAGCAACTAAAATAGACTCAAATATTAGAGAATTAGAAGGTGTATTTAATAAAATTGTAGCAAGAGCTTCTTTAACTCATACACCTATAACAATAGAATTAGCAGAAAATATTATAAACGAATTTAAATACCAAAACGAAAAAGTAATATCTTGTGATTTTATAAAAGAAACTGTTAGCAAATATTTTAGTATTGATAAAGATGACCTATCAGGAAGTAAAAGATCAAATGATATAGCATTTCCTAGACAAATTGCAATGTATCTATGTAGAGAAGTTGCAGGAATGTCTTTCCCACAAATCGGTGCAGATTTTGGAAATAGAGACCACTCAACAGTAATGCATGGATACAATAAAATATCAAGAGAAATGAAAGAAAAAAATAGTACAAAGCTAATTGTGGAAAGTGTGAAGAACATAATTACGAGTGAAAAAAATAAGTAATATCTAATAATTGAATATCGTTTTTAAATTTATGTTTGGAAAAATAATTGTTTGGAAAAAAATTTTAAAATTCTTCTTACGGAAACAACACATTAGATATCCACACACCATTGTTAATAACCTGTGTAAAAGCTGTGTAAAACCTAGTTATAAACATTTTGATATTTTCAATGTGGAAAAAAAGCAACATTATCCACCAAATTATGCACAATCATTTTTCTAGGGATATCAACTTTCAACATAGTTTTCCACAGTTTCCACATGACCTAATACTAATACTACTAAAAATATTTATTATTTTATTATAAAAATAAGGGAGGAACCAAAATGAAAATAGTTTGTTACAAAGACAAAATACTAAAAGCTATCAATTCCGTAGTAAAAGGTGTAGCTTCAAAAACAACAATGCCTATATTAGAGGGTATATTAATTCAAACAAATGATAATGAAATAAAATTAACAACATATGATTTAGAAATTGGAATAGAATATGTAATGGAATGTGATGTAAAAGAACAAGGAAGTACAGTAGTAAATGCAATAATGTTTAGTGAAATTATTAGAAAATTACCAGATACAGAAATTTATATAACATTAAATGATAAAAATTTATTAGAAATTGAATGTGAAGGTTCTTTATACAAATTAGCAACAATGAATCCAGAAGAATTTCCAGAACTTCCAAAAATAGAAGTAGAAAATTCAATAGAAGTAGA
>CAMCQH010000005.1 GCA_945877035.1 uncultured Clostridium sp.
TTAATTTTGTGAATACTCCACCATATGTTTCAATACCTAATGATAATGGTGTTACATCAAGTAATACTAAATCTTTAACATCTCCTGATAATACACCACCTTGAATTGCCGCACCAACTGCAACACATTCATCTGGGTTAATTCCTTTATCTGGTTCTTTTCCTGTTATTCTTTTAACAACTTCTTGAACAGCTGGAACTCTTGTAGATCCACCAACTAATAATACTTTATGAATATCATTTGATGTTAATCCTGCATCTTTTAAAGCTTGGTTAACTGGTCCTGCTGTTGCTTCTACTAAATCATGAATTAATTCTTCAAATTTAGATCTTGTTAATGTTACATCTAAATGTTTTGGTCCTGTTGAATCAGCTGTTATAAATGGTAAGTTGATTTGTGTTTGTTGAACACCTGATAATTCTATTTTTGCTTTTTCAGCTGCTTCTTTTAATCTTTGCATTGCCATTTTATCTGCTTTTAAGTCAATTCCATTTGATTTTTTGAATTCATCTACTAAGTAATCAATGATTGCATTATCAAAGTCATCTCCACCTAAATGTGTGTTACCACTTGTAGATAAAACTTCAAATACTCCATCACCAATATCTAGTATAGAAACATCAAATGTTCCTCCACCTAAGTCATATATTAATATTTTTTGATCTTGTTCTTTATCCATTCCATAAGCTAAAGCTGCTGCTGTTGGCTCATTTATAATTCTTAATACTTCAAGTCCTGCAATTTTACCAGCATCTTTTGTTGCTTGTCTTTGGCTATCATTGAAGTAAGCTGGAACTGTAATAACTGCTTGAGTTACTTTTTGTCCTAAATAATTTTCAGCATCTGTTTTTAATTTTTGTAAAATCATTGCTGATATTTCTTGTGGTGTAAATTTATCACCTTCTATTGTTACTTTATCTGCTGTACCCATTTTTCTTTTGATTGATATAACAGTATTGTCTGGATTTGTAACTGCTTGACGTTTTGCTATTTGTCCTACTAATCTTTCACCATTTTTGTTAAATGCTACTACTGATGGTGTTGTTCTATTACCTTCAGCATTTGGTATTACAACTGCTTCTCCTCCTTCCATAACTGCTACACATGAGTTTGTTGTTCCTAGGTCAATTCCTATAATTTTTCCCATTTTAATTTACTTCCTTTCTTTTGAGGGGTTACCTCGTTATTTTTTATTTATATAAAGATTAATAACTATTTTTAATAGAGGTTAGAGTTTTGAGGTTAGAAGTTGGAGGTTGGATTTTTTTAGTTCCACTTTTTTATCATTGAATATATCATTCTGCATAATATATCATATTTTTTATTAATATCAATGTATTCTTTTTCATTAATATATTTTAAATCCTTTGAAAATTTTAATAATGTCATTGTTTCGTTTGTTGAACCCAAACTTATTTTTAAAAATCTTTTAAAATCTTCTTTACTTAATCTCCCATAACCTTCAGCTATATTTAAAGTTATTGAAGTAGATGCTCTTCTTATTTGAGATATTAAACCATATAATTCATCTTTTGGAAATTTTTTAGTTAATTTATAAATATCTAAAGCTAATTCATAACTTTTTTTATATATTTCCAAATCTTCATATGTTCTTATCAATATGATTTCTAACCTCCAACCTCTATTTCTCTAACCTCTAATTTGCTACAACTACCATTGAATGCCTAATAACTTTATGCCCTATTTTGTAGCCCTTTCTATATTCTTGAACAATTTCTTTTTCCCCCTTTGAATCATCTTGAACACTGCTAACAGCTTCATGAAGTTCTGGATCAAAAGTTTCTCCAAGAGCTTTTATTTCTTCTACACCTTTTGATTTAAGTACATCTTGAAATTGTTTTAATACAAGTTCAATACCTTTTTTGTAATTTTCATCTGATGTTTCAACTTTTGCTGCATTTTCAAGATTATCTAAAATTGGAAGTATTACTTCTATTATGTCTCCTAAAATTGAATTATATAATCCTTCTCTTTCTTTTTGACTTCTTTTTTTGTGATTTTCAAATTCTGCTAATATTCTTTTGTATCTATCTGTTAGTTCATCTAATTCTTGTTGTTTTGCTTGTAAATCATTATTTTCTGTTAATTCTTGCTCTTGATTTTCTTCTTTTTCTAATTTTTCTTTATCTGCCATTTTTACCTCCTATTATTGATGTTAGTGAAGTATATGTTGGTGAAATGGAGGTTGGTGAAGTAGATGTTAGTGAAATAGATATCTATATTCTAACCTCTAATCTCTAACCTCTAACTTCTAACCTCTATTTCTCTAACTTCTAACCTCTATTTCTCTAACTTCTATCATCAACATCTTTCAGCTTTTTATTAATATACTTCATAACTGAAATAACTTTTGAATAATCCATTCTTTTAGGTCCTATAATTCCTATTGTTCCTAAATCTTTGTCACCAACTTTATGTTTAAAAGTAATAACACTAAAATCTTTAAGCTCATCTTTTTCATTTTCATCGCCAATATATACATTTATATCTTTTGCAAATCCTGAATTTAGCATATCTGTCATTAACTCTTTTTCATCTAGTATATTTATAAAGTTTTTTGCTACTGATAAACTATTAAATTCTGGTAATTCAAATGATTTATTAGCACCTTCTAAATATAATTGTCTATCTTCAGTTAGTACCTTTTTTATCTGTTCTATTATAGTTTTAATTACTTTAACACTATACTTCATTTCATTTATTAAATATTCTTCTAATGGCACATCAATAATTTCTAATGGTTGACCTTTTAGTTTTTGATTAAACATGTAATTTATTGTTTCAACTTGTTTTTCTGTTATGTCTTCATCAAATTTTATTATTGTTTCTTTTACCATTCCTGTATTTGTTAAGATTATTGCCATTAACATTCTTGGTCCTAATAACACGAATTTTATTTCTTCTATTAATAAATCTTTGTTACTTGGTCCTATTGCTAATGTTGTATAATGCGTAATTTCGGAAATTGTTGTTGTTGCTATTTTTGTTAAGTCTTCAATTTCATTTACTTTTGTTTCTAGCTTGTCACTGATATATTTAATTTCCTCTAAGCTAATGTTATCATCTTTTAATAACTCATCAACATAGTATCTGTAACCTTTTTCAGATGGTATTCTTCCACTTGATGTATGTGTTTTTTCTAGATAACCTGCTTTTTCAAGATCTGCCATTTCATTTCTTATTGTTGCACTACTATATTGTAATTCTTCATTATTTGTTAATGCATTTGAACTTACAGGCTCTGCTGTGTTTATATATTCTTCTACTATTGCTTGTAGTACCTTCTTTTTTCTATCATCCAGCATTTCATCACCTCTTTTAGCACTCTTTTATTTCGATTGCTAATCTTTATATATATTATATCCTTTTTTAGCACTTGTCAATACTATCTGCTAATTTTTTTGTGAATTTTTTGTGAACTCTTATAGTATTTTTTATTTTTTATCAATTTCACTTGAATTTATTTCAATTTTATTATAGTATATATAGAAGTAAAATGAGATATAACATAGGAGGTAAAAAATGCCAAGAAAAACCAAAGAAGATAAAGAATTAAAAGAAAAAAAGAATATATCAAAAACAAAATCTAGTACAACAAAAAAAGTAGCAAGCACCAAAAAGACTGATAAAGCAACTGCTACTTCTAAAAAAGTTGCATCAACAAAGACAGCAACTAAAGCCGACAAATCTACAACAAGTAAAAAAGCTACTACAAAATCAAAAGAACCTGCAACCAAATCAAAGGCAACTTCAAAATCAAAGAACACTACTACTAAAACAAAATCTGCTTCAACAACAAAAAAAGCTACAAAAACAACTAAAGTAAGAAAATCTACATCAACTACAAAGAAAAGTAAAAAAGTAGAAAGTGCTACTGTTGAATATTATGACTTACCACAAAGATATAATCAAACAGTTGTAAAAGTTTTAGCACAAACACCAAAAACACTATTTATTTATTGGGAAATCTCTAATGATGATATTGCTAAATATAAAAATCAATATGGTGAAAACTTTTTTGAAACAACAAAACCTGTTCTAATTATTCATAATGATACATTAAATTATAGTTTCGAAGTTGAAATAAACGATTTTGCAAATAGTTGGTATTTACATGTAAATGACAGTAAATCAGATTATAGAATTGAACTTGGTAGACGTCCTATTTATAATAATGAAAATATTAAAGAGAATTATATATATATATCTTCTTCAAATAGAATAGAATCACCTAATGACCATATATTATTCAACAATTCACAAAAGATGGTTTATTATAGAAATGTTAAAACAAATCAGGAAATTCAAAAGCCTGTATCTTCATTATTCTTTATGAAGAATATGGGAAAAATTTATGACATTTATGATTTATATCAAGAGTTGTATAAAAACGAAGATAACCTTGAAAACTTATCAAATCCATCTTCAAACACATCATCTCAATTTAAATAGAAGGGAAGAATTAAAATGCAGCAAAAAAAAGGTTATGTAAGTTTTGTATTACACGCACATTTACCATTCATACATCATCCAGAGAGTGATGATTATTTAGAAGAATCGTGGTTATATGAAGCTATTTCAGAAACATATATACCATTACTTACAAATTTTCAAAAATTAGTTGATGAAGGGGTTAATTTTAGAATCACAATGTCTATGACACCACCTCTTCTTTCAATGTTAGATAATAAATTATTACAAAAAAAATACATAAATTATCTAAAAAAGATGATTGAACTTTCTAAAAAAGAAGTTGTTAGAACTGCTAATGATAAAAGGCTAAATGAATTATCACAATACTATCTTGATAGATATTCTAATGATTTACATCTATTTAAAGATGTTTACAACTGCGATATAATCAGCCAATTTAAACATTTTCAAGATATAGGTGTTTTAGAAATAATTACATGTGGCGCAACACATGGATATTTTCCTATTTTATATGTTAATGAAAAAACTGTCAAAGCACAAATCGCAGTTGGAGTTCAAACTTATGAAAGATATTTCGGTAGAAAACCTCGTGGTATTTGGCTACCTGAATGCGGATATGTACCAGAAGCTGATAAATATCTAAAAGAATTTGGAATTGAATATATTATTACTGAATCACACGGAATTCTATATGCTAACCCTACTCCTGTTTATGGAACATTTGCACCTATTGTGTCACCTGAAGGTGTTGTAGCATTTGGACGTGATATGGAATCTTCAAGACAAGTTTGGAGTTCAATAGATGGATACCCAGGTGACTTTAATTACAGAGAATTTTATCGTGATATTGGCTATGATGCTGATTATGATTATATTAAACCATATATTGCTCATAATGGTGTAAGAGTTCATACTGGAATCAAATATTATAGAATTACTGGAAAAACTGAAAATAAAGATTACTATAATTTACAATGGGCAAAAGATTCAGTAGAAAAACAAGCTGGTCATTTCTTAGATTGCAGAACAAAACAAATAAATGATTTAGCTCCAATAATGGACAAGCCACCTATTATTTTGTGTCCTTATGATGCAGAACTTTATGGGCATTGGTGGTATGAAGGTCCATATTGGTTATATACATTATTTAAGAAAATTTATTATGATGATTGTAGTTTCGAATTAATTACACCATCTGAATATATAGATAAATACCCAGAAATTCAAGTTGCTTCCCCTTGCCGTTCTAGTTGGGGTGCAAATGGTTATAGTGAAGTATGGCTTAATCAAACAAATGACTATGTTCATAAACACTTACATGTTGCAGGTGATAGAATGTGTGAACTTACTAATTTATATCCAAATGCAAAAGGTTTAAAGAAAAAAGCTTTAAATCAGTGTGCTAGAGAATTGCTATTAGCACAAAGCAGTGACTGGTTATTTATTATTACAAATGGTACTATGGTTGATTATGCTAAAAAGCGTATTAAAGACCATATTGGTCGTTTTACTAAATTGTATTATCAGATTAAAAATGATGAAATTGATGAAGATTTTTTGAAAGACATTTCTAAAAAAGATTGTGTTTTTCCAGATATTGATTATCAAATTTATGGATGAGGGATTTAGGGACGTTCCTTTCGCTTCGCTCATCGTCATCCGAAAATTTTTTCAAAATTTTCGGATGCCAAAAAAATCTTAGAAGGGATTAAGGGACACTCCTTTAATTTCTTTTTTCATTTTAAAACAAGCTCCTTTTATCCTATTTTGCATATTATAATGTATAACTTTTAAAAATTTAGTAGATACTAATTTAGAAAGGAGCATTTCATGAAATCAATATGTATAAAAACCAATAATTCAAATTTATTAGATTATCTACTAAACGAATTAAACTATATTGAAATTGAACCAGTTTATATTTCTTCCAATAAATTCAAGAATTACAAAAATATTATTATACATTACAGAGGAAATAATAATAAAAAATTTATTCATGAAGTTTCCTGTATTTTATCATGTTTAGTAATAGACGAATTAGAAGAAAAATTTTTAAAAAATATTATACAAAAAAATTATTTTTATTTTAATTCTAATGAGAAAAAACAAATTTTAGATATATGTTTTGATACTTTTTCCAATGATTTTAATACGTATTTTGATAAAAAATATAATTGCTTAATTAGTGATTTTGAAAATTATTTAGCTGATAATAAATCTATTGTTTTATCAGGTTTTATAAATTTTAGAATAAAAGATTATATGTCAATTTTAGAAGAAGTTGTTGATGATGCTGTAAATGCCTTTGTGATAGAGAAAGAGTATTTTGAATTTGTTTCTCTCTTAAAAATGTATATAAATTCTCAAAGTAGTAATTGTGAATTAGTTCATTTAATTTATAATAATGAAAATTCTATTTTGCTCGATAAAAATAAAAAAGTTATTAATATTTCAGATGATATTTTTAAAGCTAAGTATTTGTCTGATATTACTTTTTCCTCAAATGATTATGCTTTAAATAGTTTGCTTACTCTTATACCTAAAAAAATTTATATCCATTTAATTGATAATATTGTTGATGAATTTATTCATACATTGGGATTAATTTTTGAGAATAGAGTTGAAATTTGCACAGACTGTAGTATTTGTAGGCTTTATAAAAATAGTAAGATTAAAAGTAAGAAGTAAGAGGTTGGAAGTTGGAGGTTAGATATCGGATGTCAGATGTCAGATATCTGATGTCTTATTTTTTATTTCTACCTTCTGACCTCTAACATCTAACCTCTGACTTCCGACCTCCATTTTACATACTCATATTAATTCCTTTTGATACAACATCTTTCATATTTTCTATTAAATCATCAATTTCTTTTGGAGTTACAATTAAATTATAATCCTTTGGAATCAAAACTTCTCTAATTTCTTCGTAATTATTTTCCTCTTTTAATTTATTTAAATAATCATTTGAATTTGCCTCTTCTTGTAATTTTGTTATAAACAAATCTAAACAGTCATTTACAAGCACTGCTGTTTCTACAACTGTTGGAATAAGTTCTTGTAACTCAAAGGTTGGTGTAAGTTTTTGTAACTCTATATGGTAAAAAATTAAATATATATTTACTTTAGCTTTTCAAAAGCCTTTATTCTGTAATATATATCTACCTTTTTATCTTCGTGAATTTCAATCCTATCTATAATTTTTGACATTATTTCTTTGGTAGGATTTTCTAATTTCAAGAAATCATTTATTAATTCTTTGTAATCAAATGAAAACATTTCTTTTTCTTCTTTTGTAAATTCTCCCAATTTTTCTTCAAGAGATTTTATCTCATCTTTTATCTTTTTTAAACCTTCATTCTGCTTTTCGGACATTGATTTAAACATTTCCACTGTAATAATGTCATTTAGTCTATCTTCATATAGTCTTTCTAGGTTTTTTTCAATTTTTATTTTTTTATCGTTTGCTTCTTTTAAAGTTTTTTCAAGAGTTGCTTTATAATTGTTGTTTTCAACCTTTTGCTTTAATGCTTGTTCTATCTTTTCATCATCCATACAAATTTTGCATAATTCTCTTACCTTTTCAACTACCATTAATTCTAGTGCTTCATAATTTAAAGTATGTGGTGTGCATAGTTTTCTTTTCGTATATGCTCTGTATAAATTACATCCAGTATATGAAAAATTTCTTGCTTTGCTACTTGCAATTCCAATACTACCACCACAATCTGCACATTTTAGCAATCCTGTTAGTAGATACGTCTTTTTTACTGTTTTCTTTGCACTTGTATCTAATAATCTCTGTACAGTATAAAAAGTATCTTCATCAATTAAAGGTTCATGTGCATTTTCTATTACAATCCATTGTTCTTTTGGCAGTTTTACTCTTTGCCTATTTTTATAGCTTATGGTTTGGCTCTTTCCTTGTTCCAGCTTTCCTATATAAACATTATTTCTTAATATTCTTCTTATACTGGCAGGATGCCAATATCCATATTGATAAGATAGAGCATTAGTTTGATATTTATTTCTCATCGCTGGAGTTGGGATATGTTCATCTGTAAATATATTTGCTATTTGTGTTGTACCATATCCATCAATTATCATTTTAAACATTCTTCTTACTAATGGTGCTGTTTCATTATCTATAATTAAATGATGTTTATCATTTGGATCTTTTTTATATCCTATTGGAGCAGATGTACTTACAAATTGTCCATCTTCTTTTTTTTGTTGAAATACTATCCTAATTTTTTTAGAAATATCTTTCGCATACATTTCATTTAATATAGATCTAAAAGGTGCTATATCATTTTCTGATGAATTCGTCCTTTCTGTATCTATATTATCAAGTATAGACACATATCTAACTCTTTTCATTGGAAAATATTGTTCAACATAGTAACCACTTTGAATATAATCTCTACCCAATCTTGATAAATCTTTAGTAACAACCATATTGATTTTTCCATCTTCAATGTCATTAATTAATCTATTGAATGCTGGTCTATCAAATGTAGTTCCTGAAACACCATCATCTACATATTCTCCAGCTAAAGCAAGTTTATTTTCTTTTAAATATGTCAATAAAATGTTTCTTTGATTTGTGATACTTTCACTTTCAATTACTTTGTCATTGTCCTCTTTTGATAATCTTATATAAATACCAACTCTATATAAAGCATTTCTAGTTAAGCCCTCAAACATATCTTTCCTCCTTAGAGGGCTAGAAATCTTACAAAAATATTATACCATATTTATTGAAAAAATCCAACCCATTTAAAAAAGCTATTAGAAAAATTTTTAAGATTAATTTCTTTTTTCTTATAACTTTTTCCAATAACTATTGTTACAATTCTAATTTTTTTCTTTCAACTGGATTACAGTTGTTTAATATTATTTCTTTCATTACAGCATTTATATCTTTTCCATTTTCATTAAAAAAAACATTCAATTTTATATTCTTTGTGTAATCTATAATTCTTTGTTCATATAATTTTTTTTCAGTCATAAAGTTGACCCTCCTTTTGAAAAATGAATTATATTTATATTATTGTTATTTAATGTAATTTTATTCATCATTATAAAGGTATAAAATAATTATCATATACTGTTTTTATACTAAATTTTATTTAAAATATTCTTCCTCATCTTCACCATCTAATTGTTCTTTATTTCCTACTCTCATGTAGGTATAATAATCGATTTCGTTATTACTTTTTATATAATTTGTATATTCAGGATAACGAATTTTAATTGCCTCCCAAAAATAAGGTGCAAATGAACAACAAAATATTTCGCTAGGAGCATAACTACTAGAAATTTTTTCATTCTCTAAATCATCTTCGCTATCATACATCAGACTATGATTCCATAAATTAAATGCCATCCTTGTTACTTTTTCAGAAGTACCTGTTTGCCATCCTTTTTGTATAGCATCAAGATTTACTTCACTTTGATTAATATTAAATATTTCTTTAAAATGTTCTCTTGTAGTTTCACAAATTCCCAACGTATATACTAATGATTTGTAATAAACATCTTTCTTACCAAGTTTCGCTAATTCTTCCATTTTATTTTCAAAAAAACTTTTATGTTCATCATCTATAAAATTCATACTATAAACACCTCATTTATATAATGTACATTTTTCCATTTTTTAATCATTTTTTATAATTTCTTAAATATCTTAATTGCTCTTCATCTTCTAACATTCTCTCTCTTTCAGATTTATTTATATTTCCTCCAACAATAACTAAATACATTCCTAATGCTAATAATACAGATAAAATTATTACAACTAATACAATAAACATTTATATCGTCTCCTACACTATGAGTTATTTTTATTTTTTTCTTCAATTATTAATTTATTTTTTGCATCAACAACATCTTCTTTCATGTAAACATCAAATACTGGATCTAAAAAAATTTCTATATTCTCTAAGTCTGTATTTTCATTATTTGCAGAACGTTTCCAGTTACTAAATGCTATTAAAGCATATGCTTTAGCTTGTTCCTTGTTATATAACTTTTCTTCCAATTTTATACCTCCACTTTTATAAATTCTGGTACATCAATGCTTCTCCCTAATTCCTTTCTAAATTCATACCCTTTTCTTTTTTCATTATATGTATAAGCACTCTTGTTCCAGTTTCTATATGCCATATTGTTTAATCTTTTTCCTTTAGAAAGTTCAGCACTTGCTTGATTATGCATATTTTTTAATATCAAATCATCTACAT
This sequence comes from uncultured Clostridium sp., assembly GCA_945877035.1. GTDB lineage: Bacteria > Bacillota > Clostridia > TANB77 > CAG-508 > CAG-269. Next base: position 10,698 of record CAMCQH010000005.1, read on the forward strand.
TCCTTTGAAATTGTTTAACTTTTCTATCTGATTTAATATAATTTTTAGTTCTTTCCCTATGTCTTTCTTTATTATTAGAGATTCTATTTTCTTTTTCTTTAGTATATCTTTCGTCTTTCTTTAAGACTTGTGAAACCGCACTTTTTGAAATGTTTAGTTTCTCTGCAATATCTTTTGGTATTAATTTGTCTATAAAATACATTTGTATTATAGCTTCTTTACAACTCTTCATCTGTGCCTCTCTTTCTTTTACTTAACTTTTTGCTAACACTTTAAGAAGTCGGTAAAACTAATGAGCCTTTTTTTCTCATTTTTTCCATATGTTTTTTTGATTTTAAAATTCTCTTTTTAAAATTAGCAACACGCTTCTTTTGAATTGTTTGAACTTTTTTTCTGTGTAGAATTCTTCTTAATCTCTGATACATTTTCTTCACTCCTTTCACTTATTATAGTCCTGACTTTTTTTCCAAATTCGGACAAAATTTAAAATTTTTTTATTTTTCTCTATTTTTTGTTAAAGTTTTATATATCTCAATTGTAATTTCTTGTTTTAAATCTTCATCTATATTTCCATTTATTCTGCTATATTTATTTATTAAGTTATCGTATTCATTTATAATTTGCATAACTTCATCATCTGTCATATTAAAATTTTTGAACATTATTATTCTCCTCTCCCTTTAGCTTTAAATATTCTTTTTCTATTTTCTTTATAGCTCTGTTCCTTATCTTTCTAACTGTATCTCCTTTTATATGTAGCAATCTTCCAATTTTTTCATCAGTTGTTTCTTCCCAAAAATACGAAAAAAGCACTAACTTTTCTCTATAAGTCAATGCTTTTGAACTTCTTAATAAAAATGGATCACTAAATACTTTTTCCATCTCATAGGCACAAATTTCCCTATCATATTTTTTCTCATAATCATTTTCAATATTTTCTTCAGACACAAAAATATTATCATCTAACATATCAATATCATCTTCTAAATATGTATAATTATTTGATTTTAAATAATCACTTCTTGTTCTTCTTGCTATTGTTACTAATGCTGCTTTCTCCTTCCCATTTAATATATACAATGCACTCCCTCTTCTGGGAACTTATGATTTATATTCATAGTTCAAAAAGGAGTATTATAAATTTAATATTCTTTAAATTTTTCTTTTACATATCTACACCACCTTTACATCAAAATTTTAAAAGTATATTTAACATTTTTCCATTTGTTTTTTTATTGCTTTTGTAACTCCTTTTAAAACTTTGATATAAAGTTCCCGTGGGCATAATAATATGTTTTTTATAAAATCTGCGAAAATGTGGACAAAAAAAGAAAAATGTGGACAAAAAAAGATTAATATTAAATCAACCTGCTTTGTTTCCACTCTTTTTCGACAAAAATCGACAAACCCTTATCAATACTGCATTGTAAGCGATTAAAAAATAGATAAAATTATATTTTTCTATTGAATTTACATAATTTTCATGATATAATAATGGAAAAAATTTGAAATACATTTGTGAGGTAAGTTATGGTAAATTTACTTATTGGCAATAAGGATACAACTGAGCTTGATATTCTTTACCAAAGACTTGCAAATGATAAAGATTATAGAGTTAATAGTGCTACTACTGGAAAAGATACTTTAGCAATGTATCTTGAAATAAATCCTGATATATTAATTTTAGACAATACTTTACCAGATATGCTTGTTGAAGATATTGTAAACAGACTATCTGTTAATCCAGTTGAAAGAAAAAAATGCAATACAATTTTAACATTGCCACTAAACTATACTATAAAAATGAATAACTATAGAAAGATCAGCGAAGTTATATATAAACCTTTTAAAAACAATGAATTAAATAATGTAATAAGTGAAATTGCTATTGATTATAATACTCCTGATTTAGAAATAGGAGAAATTGATTGGTTATTACAATCATTGAATTTTAATTGTCTTTCTAGCGGATATAGGTATATGATAAAAGCTATTTCATATTGTTACTATAGACCTGATAAACTTGAATACCTAAATAATGTCTTAAAATATCTTGCATACGAGTTTAACACTACTGAGTCACAGGTAAGAGATTCTTTGAATGCTTCAATAAGACCTTTTAACAACTCTAATGAATATAACTGCTCTGATGACTTATTTAAGGCTTTGTATAATCATGGACACAAACTCTCTCTTAAAGACTTTTTAGAAAGAATAGTAATATACTTAATTAAAATCAAGAAAAAAGGTAGATTATTCTAAAATTAATTAGAATTATCTACCTTTTTTTATTTAAAATTGTATTTTTTTATATTCTTTGTAATCTTCTATAATTCCTGTGTATCTAACTGGATTTTGTTCTCTAATTATAGTATTCATTTTATCCCCTATAATTCTTTTTGCTTCTAAAAAATCTTCTTTTGGAATATCAGTAGCAATAAAATTAAATGCTGGTACATTATCATTTAATACTTTTTTAGATTGCTTTATTATATCAAGTCCATTCATATTTGTACCAAAATCGTATTTTGCAAATACCATTTCTGGTTTATATTTAATGATTTTATTATATGTATCTTCTGGACTTTTAGATGTTGCAACGATCTCCACATCTTTTATTTCATTTAATATATTAATAATTTTATCTTTTATATCATCATCATCATAAGCTATAAGAGTTTTAATTTTATTCATCAAAGTATCTTTAACTTTAAAATTAATAATATCTTGTTTTAGTGCATTTCCCAAATGTATATCTTTTCCTTCCTGTGTTTGTATAATATCTGCATTAGGAAGAACTACGATGCTTTTTTCAAATTCACTTTGTTTTTTATATTGAACAATTTTTATATTTTCAAAATTATTTAGTTCTTGTATTTTTCCTTCTAATATGTTTTCTGCAATTTCAAATTGTTCTTTATTTTTCAATGATTTTTCCCTAATAGGCATAAATTTTAGAAATTTCCATTTTTCTATTTTATAGTTATTTAAAAAATCTCCTAATTCTTTTAACATATTTATATTTTTATTGCTTACAACCGTATTAATTCCTATTTTTATTGGCTTATTTATTGTTTTATCTAATAATTTCTTTATAATTTCAAAATGATTATCTGCTTTTCCTAATTCGAGATTTATACTATTTGAAATTGAATCAATTGATAAATTTATTTCATCTAAGTTATTTAAAATGTCTTCTGAATATTCATTATCATTTTGAGATAAATATATTCCATTTGTTACTAACTTGTTATATATTCCTTTTGATTTAGAATATTTTATTAGCTCATTTAGTCTAGGGTAAAGTACAGCTTCTCCTCCAGTCCAGGTTATATAGTTTATTCCATTTCTAGATAAGTTATCTATTACTTTTATATTTTCCTCATATGATAACTCTTGTATATTTGTAAAGCCAAAACAATATTTACACCCTTGATTACATTTTGTAGTTATTTTCCAACATACTTTTTTCTTAATCATCAATATCCTCTTTTCATATATAATTTTATATGTTAGCATTATATCTTGAATTGAGCAAAAAAACTATTCTTAACATTTTAATCCGTTTTAAAAATTATTTAACGAAAAAAAATATCCTATACCTAGGATATTCATCTTTCACAATTATATGTAAATTTTTATTTTCTTAAATAATCTTTAATAAATTTTTTATCTACTTTTGTAAGTTCACCTTTTAAATACATTAAATTTACCTTTACTTTTGGCAATTCTATTGGCAATTCTACTTCAAATAATTCTTTATTGTTCAATTCCTTTTTCACAGATTCTTTTATTACATAAGCTATTCCCATATTTTTCTTTACAGCTTCTACTCTTACTTCAGTTGCATCACTTATAATATCTGCCTTTATATTTACATTATATTTTTGTAAAGTTTCTTTTAATTTTTTTGTTGTTCTTGTATTTTCAAGATTTAATATACAATTTAAATTTTCTATTTCCTTAATATCTATAATTGTTAAAGGTGCTTTTGAAACAAATATATTATCTATTGTTAATAATTCTTCTATTTCAATATTATTTTTTTCTATATTTGCATCAGTTATTGCAAAATCAACTTCATGATTTTGTAATAATTCAATCATCTTATTTATATCTACTTCACATATAATAGTTATATTAAGTTCTGGAAATACTTTTTTTGCTTTTTCAATCTTATCCATTAGAAAATAACTCGTAAAATGCGATGGACAGGCAATCTTTATACTTCCACTTGATATATCGTTTTTGTCTTTTGCCAACTTCTCTACAAAATCAAAACTGGAAATTGATTTATTAACTATGTCATACAATTCCTTGCCATCTTCGGTTAATGTTATTCCTTTACTCTCTCTATTAAATAGTTTTAAACTTAGCTGATTTTCGAGATTAGTTATTTGCATACTAATATTAGCAACAGATAAATTTAATTTTTCTGCAGCTTCTGAATAGCTTTTTGATTGAGCAACTTTACAAAATATTCTATACAAATTCAAATTTACATTTGACATTTATATCACGCTCCTATAAAATCTTTTTTAATTCTATTTCAGCTTTCTTCACAAAATAATCATTTGTATTTATCGGAATTTGTAGCTCATTTAATTTTTCTTTTAGTTTTTCTGTAGTATCAAACTCTGGATCATTGTCTATTGTTTCTATCTCAATTAATTTCTTACTATTTTCAATGTCTTTTATTGCTAATTTTAGTTTTCCTTTTCCATAAACTATTGCTCTCTCTTTTATTGTCATTAAATTTTTATATCCAAGTGCTTCTATAAATTCTTTTCCCTGTTTTATATCCTGAATTTGACAATCTTTTTTATCTTGACTAATAATTATTCCATCAGATGCTATGTTTTTGCTTTTTAAAGTTAACTCAAGTACAGTATAGCTTTTTATAAAATCATCTGGAATAAATTGAGTAACTTTTCTAATCAATATATATTTTTTTAAAATCTCTCTTATAGATTGTTTCTTTATATCAATATCCTTATTTATATAGTAAATATCTTCTAAATTATATTTATCAATTATTGAAAATCCTTTACTTTCTAAAATATTATACATTTCTTGTAGTGAACAACTTATTTTAACTGTTATTTCATTACCCAATTTAATACTCTCCTTTAAAATATTACCTTACAATTATACCACATTATGTCAATTATATCAATAGTAAAATTCAAATAATTATTGAAAACAACGGTTTTCAGAGTATCACTATACAAACTATTCTTTATTTTATATTTAATAATCTTTTGAAAAATCCTTCTTTTTTAAATCCATTCTTTGTTTGTTCAATTTTCTCTTTTCCTTTTCTTTCAATGTTTTCATTTTCAATTTTATTTTCTTCAAAATTATTTATATATTCATTTATGCTTTCAGCACTTATTGGTTTATATACTATATCAAACCCTAATTCTCGTGCTTTTACTATTAATGAGCTGTCTCTATCAGCTGTAACAAGTATAAATTTAGGCTTTTTCAGTATTGACAAATTTCCTTGTATTTCTTCTATAACCTCTAAACCTGTCTTTTTAGGCATTTGCATATCTGTAAATACAATATCAGGTTTTAAATTCATAATCTTTATTACTTCATCTTCTCCATCAAAAGCTGTCAAAACTTTTTCTACTCGTGTATTTTTTGCTATTACTGATTGCATATTTTCAGCTATTACTTTTACATCATCTGCAACAACGATTTTTAACTTTGTTTCCATTAATATTACCTCCTACAATTATTTCAGCTATTTTCACATTCAGTTACCACTTGTTCTATAACTTTAAATTCTTCATTTAATTTTGATAATTTATTTTTTACACTAATTACCGAACCTCTTACTGCACTTGCAGTGCAGCCATATATTTTAGCTATTTTATTCAAATTTTTAGCATCTGGACCAAATTCATTTAATCCATAATATAAAATAAACCTTTCTTTTTGTGTTTCCGTTGTTTCATTTAAATTTTCTATTATATGTACTATTCTTTTTTTCTGTTCACTATTAAATTTTGATTTCTTTGCTAGTTCTATAAATTTATCAATAATTATACTTTTATCTTCAAACTTCATAAAATTTTATTTCCTTTCTTTTCTAAATTTTTCGCTCTATGGCGAACTGGGTTTGCCAGTAAGCGTAAAAAAATATTATAAAATGTATAAAATTGTTAAAACTATGAAAGGAGTAGAGTTTATGGGAAATATAAGAAAATTAGATGATAATGTTAATATAGTTCGGCATTAATTTAAAACGCATTCGTGAAAGCAAAAACTTATCTCAAACAGATTTATGTTGTAAATTAGAATTACTTGGTGTAACTATGTTTAAATCTGACATATATGAAATCGAAAATAATAAAAGACTTGTAAAAGATTTTGAATCTAAAGCTCTTTGCATTGCTTTATCAATTTCATTAGATGAATTATATGCTGATACAGATAAATACTTTGAACACTAATATTATGTTAGTGTTTTTATCAATTCTTATTAACTTATATTTTAATTACTATTATTGACTATTTCATTAGTTTTAATAATATACAATTTCTATTATATACATTTTAAATTTGTTCTTTTTCTAATATTTATGAAAACCTCCTTTTTTTCTATTTATCATATCTGTTACTATTTATTTATTTTTCTATTATTTATTATTATATTTTTTATTTCATTTTCTAAATATGACATCTTCCTATATTATAAGTGTTTCTATAATTTTAGTCAATCTGTTTAACAGTCATTTTTGTTGCTTTTTTGATGTATCTAAGTAAAGAAAATTTTGCGACATTTTTCTACATTTTTCAACAGATGCACAAAAAAAGAACTAGTTTTTTCTAGTCCTTCAAATATTTTAGCTGTTTACTGCATTGTAAATAGCAATATTAACAAGTTTATAAATAGATAGATGATGTTTATCACTTAATCTTTCTAATTCTTTGTATGCAGATTCTCTAATATTAAAATTATGTGATTCTGAAATTTCTTTTGCTGATCTATCATAAAGATTTATATTATTTTTTTCTACCATTTCTATTATTGAAACATTTACTAATTTATTGATAGAGGCTTCATAAATTTCTGATAGTTCTTTTAGTTTTTCATATAAACTTGCATCTATTTCTATTCTTCTTTTTAATATATTATCTCTTTTCAAAAAATACTTATCAAAAACCATCTTTTTCACTCCTTTTTGCAACATAATTATATTGCACAAAATGGAGCTTTTTAATTCCTTTACAGTACCATTTTTTGACTGTTTTTATAAACATTTTAAATATGACTGTTAATATTTATTAAGAGAGTAGCATAGTTACTACTCTCCAAAAAATTGCACAACTTTAAAAAAATCAAATAATTCTTGCTCCAAAAGGTGCTAAGGATAACTTTGCAATTTTGAAAAATTGAAGTCCGAATGGAATTCCTACTATCGTTATACACCAAAGACAACCAAAAACAAGATTTTCTAATGCCATTGGAATACCAAAAAATATAATCCAAATTATATTAGCAAACAATGAAGGTACTCCTCCACCATATTCTATATCTTTTCCAAATGGTGCAAATGATAATGATGCAAACTTAAAACATTGTTTGCCATAAGGAATTCCTATTATAGTAATACACCATAAAATTCCAGATATAAGCCATGATAAACCACTTAAGAAACCTCCAAAAATAAACCATAAAACATTACCTAAAAGACTCATAATTATTCTCCTTTTCTGCTTGTTTCAATAAATTATTTGTTGTGCAATTATTTCTACAACAGTTACTAAACTGTTATAATTATAATATTTATTAATATTTTTTTCAACTAACAACCTATTTAATAACCATTTTGTTCTATTATTTTATTTGCTTCTTCTTGTGTCAAATACTCATATTCAACCATTTTATTCATTACTTGCTTTTGCCTTTGAATTGCTAATTTTGGATTTTTGGTTGGTGCATATACACTTGGAGCATTTGGAATACCTGCTAATAATATACATTCGAAATCTGTCATTTCTTTTAATTCTTTATTGAAATATCCTCTGCATGCTTCTTTAACAGTATAATATCCATCTCCAAAATAACTTGTGTTCAAATACAATTCCAGTATTTGATCTTTATTATATTCTTTTTCTATTTCAAAAGCCATAAACACTTCTGCTATTTTTCTTGTAACTTTCTTTTCTTGTGTAAAATAGATATTTTTAGACAACTGTTGTGTTATTGTACTGCCACCTTCAACAAAATCCATTGCTTTAACATCATTTACTAATGCTCTGCCTATTGCAATTATATCAATTCCATTGTGTTTATAAAATCTATGATCTTCGACAGATATAACTGCATTTTTATACATTTCTGGTATTTCGCCAATTTTAGTATAATTTTCTTTTTCTCTTATACTTGTAACTTTTTCTGATAACGGTATTTCTTCTAGTGCATTTTTATACATATTATAGCCATTTCCTATCACTAATAGAGTTATGCTTACTGCTACTAATATACCCATAAAAATTACTTTTTTTATTACTTTCATTCAAACCACCTGACTTCCTGTGGCATTATTTTAATTTATAATCCATCTAATTTTACTCTTTATAATTTGCTTTTACTTTGTCTGGAAGTTCATTATATTGTACTTCCTCCCAACTATGAACTCCCGTTACAAGCATTACCTCTAATTTTAAATAAGCATTTTCTCTTAATTCTCTGCTAGTTTTAAATTTTAATTCTTTTATCTTTCCATTTTCATTATAACAATCTAAAGTATATTGATATTTCATATCATCATTTGCAGAAATTTTTTCTACTCTTGTATTATCTATTTTAGTATAATAAACTGCTTGATGAAATTCCATAAAATAAAATGCTATTCCACAAATTGCTATCGCTACAATAATTGCAATAATCATTGGTATTTTTTCTTTTATATTTTCCATTTTTAAATTCCTCCTACTCTGAAATCACATAAATATTGCCTGTAAAATTTTCTAAATTTATTGATAAATAGTAACTCATTCCATCTATATAGATAGTATCTTCATATTCTCCATCATCGCTTATTAGTGATAATTTATTTTCTCCTAATTTACTTATTACATTAATATTTCCAGTTTGTTTTTCTACTTTTATAGTAAGCTTTATATGATCTCCGTTTTTTCTATGTAATGTTGTACCTCCGAATATATCTTCTGTTCCTGTATAATTATCATATTTTGCTTTATATGTTCCTACATATTTATCTACTCCAAAATTCCTTTCTCCTTTTAAATCTTTATCTTTTGAAAGTCCTTTTGAAGAGAAAGTCTGAATAATACTATCATAAGTATTCAATATTTCCTCTTTTGGTAAAGTAACGCCTATCTTTATTGAAATAGCTAATATTACTACAATTATTATAATTCCAATAAATATCATTTTAGGAATTTTAAATATAAACATATAACTATTCCTCCTCTTTGATGATATTTTTACTTCCAAAATATGTTGCTAGGAAATATGCACCATATATTATTCCTATAATAATTATCGTAGCAACTGCTGATGGTAATAAATCTTCTTTGCTTGCTAACCCTGACATTAGTTCTATTGCAAATTGTATTCCAAATACAGAATGTATTATTGCTAAAATAAGTGGTACTCCAAAGAATATTGCAATTTGTCTAAATAGTGATTTATTTATCATTTTTTCATCACAGCCAATTTTTCTTAAAATAGTATATCTTTGTTTATTGTCTGAACTCTCTGTTAATTGTTTTAATGCTAATATTGCACTACTTGCTATCAGAAATATTATTCCTAAATAAATTGCAATAAATGTAACTATTGTTGCTACTCCAACACTTGATTCAATTATAGATATTTTTGTCATACCATCTATTTCTAAACCATTTTCATTCAAGTTTTGAATAAGAACGGAATCATTACTTCTAAATATTTCTTCTATTTCTTGCTTTTCCTCATCTGTATTTGCATTAAAATTGGCAACTAAAAATTGTTTTTCTTTCATATCATCTGTTAAGTTACAACTATCTGGTACTAAAATAATACCTGTATTCATATGACTTGTTGACATCATAATAAAACCACTTTTACATTCATTATATTTTGACTTATATTCTTTTCCTGCAATCTCCAAGATATTTTCATCTGCTAGTACTCTATCTCTTATAGTTCCAATTCCATCAAAATCACAAAGTACAATATATTCATTATCTTTCAATTCATATTGTTCTATTCCATAAAGTGAAGCTACTTTATTATAGTCTGATATTTTTACTATTTCTTCTGCTGTTTCATAAGCAAGCATTGGAAATTCTAATTTTATTGATTGTAGTTTATTTTTCAAGAAATCTCCCATAGTTAAATCATTGGTTGCATAAATTGGTATTTCTATTACATCTTTAAGTAATGTCATATCTAGTCCATTATTCTTCAATGTTTCTTGTAGTGTAATTCTTGAATCTGCTCTTTGAGCTTCTGTTGTCTTTACTTCTTTTCCATATTTTATATAACTTTCTGGTAGATTTGCTGTTTTATATAGATTCAAATCCACTGGTGTCATTTCTACTAATTCTCTTTGCATTGTATTTCTCAATGCTAAACTTGATGAAAGTATTGAAATTGTCATAAACAACATTAAGCAAATAACACTCATACTTATAACTGTTGTATTGATTTTACTGTTAATTTGCCTTAATACAAACATATTAGTGCCATTTAAATAGATATTTTTTATTGATTGTACTACTTTTAATATAAAACCAGATAAAGACCAAAATACCAATATTGTTCCAGTAATTCCCATTAATATTGGTGGTAATAATTTATCTGCTGTACTTAATGAGTGAACATCTCCTGTCACTTTCCAATAAGCATATCCTAACAAGCAACTTGCTCCAATAAATACAATTATAGAAATAATAGGATTTTTTATTTTTACTTTTTCATTTTTCTTTGTAGCATTTAATAGATTTATCAATTTATATCTTGAAACTGTCATTGTATTAAAGAACATAACTGCTATATACATAACTGCAAAATATACACAAGTCTTTATACAAGCTGTTTTTGAAAAGACAAATTGAAAATTACTCATATCTGCTTCAAACATTTTTGCTACTAATACAGACATAAATTGTGATGCAAATATTCCTATAACAAGTCCTACTACAAGTGAAATAATACCTACAAATATTGTTTCTAGTATTATAATTTTAGATATTTGCCTCTTTCCCATTCCAAGTGTCATATATATACCAAATTCTTTTTTTCTACGATTGATTAAGAAATTATTTGCATATACGATAAGCAATCCTAATACTACTGCAACAAATACCGATACATATCCTAGCATACTTACCATAAGTTTGATAATGTCCCTTGTTGAATTAGATACTTGTAGCATTGCTTCTTGACTATCTAATGAGTTGAACATATAGAATATTGCAACTCCTAACACTAATGTTAAAAAATATATAGCATAATCCTTAAAGCTCTTTTTCATATTTTTAATTGATAACTTAAATAACATCGTTCAAATCACCTCCAAGAAGTGTTTGCACCTCAATTATCTTCTCAAAGAATTGTTTTCTTGTATCATTTCCTTTAACTAATTCATTAAAGATTTTTCCATCTTTTATAAATATAATTCTATCTGCATAACTTGCTGTAAAAGCATCGTGTGTTACCATTAAAATAGTTGCATTTAATTTTTGATGTAAGTAATCAAATGTCATCAATAATTGTTTTGCTGATTTACTATCTAATGCACCTGTTGGCTCATCTGCTAATACTATTTTAGGATTTGTTATTATTGCTCTTGCAGCTGCACATCTTTGCTTTTGCCCTCCAGATACTTGATATGGATATTTGTTCATTATTCCTAAAATATCTAATTTTTTTGCTATTTCGTGAACTCTATTGTTAATTTCAGTAGCATTTACTTTTTGAATTGTTAATGCTAAAGCTATATTTTCATAAATTGTTAATGTATCTAACAAATTAAAGTCTTGAAATATGAAACCTAATTCCTCTCTCCTAAATTTGTTTAATTTATTTCCTTTAAGTTTTGTAATATCTTCTCCGTTGATAATGATATGTCCTGATGTTACTCTATCAATAGTAGATACACAATTCAAAAGTGTAGTTTTACCAGAGCCACTTGCTCCCATAATTCCTACAAACTCTCCATTTTTTACATTAAAGCTAATATTGTCTATTGCTTTTGTTAAATTAGATTTGTTTCCATAGTATTTTTCTATGTTTTTAACCTCTAATACATTTTCCATCTAAAAAACTCCTTCCCTTTCTTTGTATATCTACATTATAAATTCATTTTAAAATATTTGCCATCGATTTACCTTACAATAACATTACATTTTTTGTAAGATTTCTCATTTATAAAAATAAGCCCATAACTAATATGGACTTACAAATTCATATAACTGCTTTTAGGAAATATGATTCTAACTTCTGTTCCAATGTCTTTTTCTGAATTTAATTCTATTCCTAATCCTAATTTGTCGCATAATTTCTTACATAGATATAACCCAATACCAGTAGATTTCTTATTTATAGTTCTTCCATTTTCTCCTGTAAAGCCTTTTTCAAAAACTCTTGTTATTTCTCGTTTTTTTATTCCAATTCCATTATCTTTTATATATAAAACAACATTTTCTCTTTTTGTAATAGCATATATTTCTATCTTTCTATCTTTAATTTTTGAATACTTAATTGCATTTTGTATAATCTGATTTATTATAAAAACTGCCCATTTGCTATCTGTATATACTTCTCTTTCCAAATCGTGTAATTCTATACTTGTCTTACTTGAAAGTAATGCACTTTTATTTTTCAAAATTGCCGCATTTACTATTTCTTGCAAATTTGATTTTGTAACAACATAATCTTTGTTAGCGGTATTACTTCTAGCATAAAACAATGCTTGTTCTGTATAATTTTCTATTTTATCAAGTTCTTCATCAATACTTTTAGTTATTTCATTTTTGTTATTTTCAATAATCAATTTACTTGTAGCAATAGGTATTTTTATTTCGTGAATCCATAGCTCAATGTAATCTTTATAATCTTCTTGCAATCTCTTATAAATATTTACATTTTCTAACATAGATTTTCCAGCTTCTTGCATAGTTTTTTTTAATATTTTGCCCTCAAGAAAATCTGGAGTATTTATTATTTCTGATATTAAGTATTTATCCTCTAATTCATCTAAATTACTTTTTAATTCATTATAAAAATTCTTCTTTTTTCTATATTCAATAGCAATATCAATACCAATTATTAAAATCGGACATATTGCAATATAAAGCCTTGTAAATACTCCAATTTGTGTATAAGGTAATAATAATATCTCCGAACTTACTATTACAAATAATACTAAAAAAATCAATAATATCTTTTCTTTTATAAAATCTTTAAATCTCATTTTAATAGATACCCCTGTCCCCTTCTTGTTTCAATTTGATCTATTAGTCCTAATTCTTCGAGCTTCGTTCTTAATCTTTTAATATTTACATTTAATGTATTATCATCAACAAATTCTTCACTTTCCCATAAATAGTCCATTATTTCATCTCGAGATATTACTTGTTGTCGGTGTAAAACTAAATACTCTAATATTTTATATTCGTTTTTTGTTAGTTCAACCTTATTATCTTCTTTTTCTATAATTCTCCCTGCTGTATTTAGTACAAACTCTCCACAGTCTATTTTATCTGGATTATTTCCTGCATTTTGATTTCTTTTTAATAGTCCAACAATTTTGGCAAGAAGTATTTGAATGTTATATGGCTTTGTTACATATTGATCCGCACCATAATTTAATGAAAGTAATTCATCCATTTCACTATCTCTACTAGTTACCATTATAATAGGCACATTAGATGTTTTTCTTATTTCTTTGCAGATAAATTCTCCATCTGTATATGGTAAATTTATATCTAGTAATAATAAATCTGCTTTTTCATTCAGTATATCTTCTACTGCATTATCAAACTTTTTTAGACTTGTTGCTACAAATCCATTTTTATTTAAAAATGTTTCTAATTCATTTCTTAATTTTTCATCATCCTCGATTATTAGTATTTTTTGCATTTTCACAACCTCCAACAGCATTATACCATATTTTTTCTAATATGTATCTTACATTTTTCGTAAGATTTCTATGCAAAAAATATAGATTAGTTATGTTGCAAACCAATCTAAACAACAACTTGTAATTTGTCGCTATATTAATTTTATTTTTATTCCTACAACGCCATATTCTTTTTCTTGTTCATGTGTATAAAATCGAAGCATAGATTTTGTTTTTCTTTCAATTTCCTCTTTGTCAGTAAATACTTTTTTAAACAATTCCTCAAAACTTACATCTTTATATAAATCTAAAACTTCAACTACTATTTTTTCTTCTAACTCTGGTAATTTTGAAAATTCAATTTTATCTCCAATTTTTATTTGTTTTCTTTTTTCATCATATAATCTAAATTCTATTGTTTTAGTTCCATTTTTTATTCTTTCAAATGGACTTTCTTTTAATTTCATTTGATGTAACATATTAATTCCTCCCTACAAATTACTATTTCTAGTTGAAATTATAACATAAAAACAAAAAATACTCCATACATTGCACAGAGTATTTAAAAATTTTATATCAAAATGTTTATAATATCGCACATATTAATATTTTCACTTTTATCAATTTGAATCTTCTTTCTTGTATAATCAATATTAGTAACAACTCCATTAATATCAATATATTGTCTGTTCTTGTAGTATCTTATTTTTGCACAACTTCCTTTTTCAATTTTATTAAATTCATTTTCAAGGTCTGTTAAACTTTCTTCAGATAATTCTTTTTTTTCTTCATATTCTATTTCCTTTTCTCGTAATGCTTCTTGAAGCCCTTTTAGTGCATCAAAGGGAATAAATTGTTTTGCTCTATCAACTCTACTACCCACCGATTATGACCTCCTATCAACTCATTTCTAATCATTGTTGTTGCACCTTCTTCTAAATTCATTCCTCTTAAAATTTTATTTTTTCCCATCTTATTTTTTATACTACACATTGCTAATTCTAATTTTCTTTCTTTATCTATTTTTTCTTGATCTGTAAATAAGTTTAATTGTATATTTTCAGTTTCAATTACATTAGCAAAACTAATCCCTATCCTTCTAACCCCTGTAAATCTATTAGTTGTTCTATCATATAAATTTAAAAATGCTTTTAAGAGTTCTGAATAAACATTGGTGCAAGTTGTAATCTTTTGTGTTCCTCCTGTGGCTTTAATGACATCTTTTGAATAGCCTATATATAACTGTACTGTATCAGTTACTAAGTTACTTTCTATTAGTCTTAAACTTCCCAATTCTACCATTTCCTTTAAGACTAATCTTGCTTTTTCAAACGAATAATCTTCAAATAATATCTGACTATTAGAAATTGAGTTAGTTTTTGGTTTGTATGCTTTTATATCAGCAATTGTACAACTTTCCTTCCCCCAGGAATGGTCTATTAAATATTCAGCATTTACTCCAAATTCTTTATATAATTTTTTTGGTTCTGAATGTGCAATATCGTACATATCAAATATTCTCATCTTGTTTAATCTTCTTTCAATTCCATTTCCAATTTGCCAAAAGTCAGTTAAAGGTTTATGATGCCATAATTCATTTTTATATTTTTCTTCATCTAAATACCCTATATTAGTTGAACTATGTTTTGCTGTTATATCTAATGCTATTTTGGTTAAATACATATTTGTTCCTATTCCTGCTGTTGCTGTAATTCCATAAGTGTTAAATATATCTTTAATTATTGTTTGTGCAAGTTCTACAGCTGTCATATTATACATTTTAAGATAATTTGTAGCATCCATAAAAGCCTCATCAATTGAATACACATGTATATCTTCTTTTGCAAAATACTTTAGATATATTGCGTATATATTTGCAGAATATTCGATGTATTTTTTCATTCTAGGCAATGCTACTATATATTTTACTGTAGGTGGTATTTCATAAATTCTACATCTATTTTTTATTCCTAACATTTTCATCTTTGGAGATATTGCTAAACATATTGCTCCTTTTCCTCTGCTTGGATCAGCTACTACTAGGTTGGTGTTGAAAGGATCTAAATGTCTTTCTACACATTCAACTGAAGCATAAAATGTTTTTAAATCTATACATAAATATGTTCTTTGCATATTTTTCACTCTCCAATCTATAACTTTTAAAATTATTATAGCACCATTTTTAGTATTTGTAAACATTTGTTTGTATATAATTAAAAAGAATTTTTTTCCAACTTTGGAATAATTTAGAAAAATAAAAAAGCTAGTTTATAAAACTAACTTTTTCTGTTTTATTCTTTTATTTAGGTATTATAATTCATATATATTTGCTTTTACAAGAACTCTCTGTATTTTACTCTTTTCATCAAAAGAGATTTCCCAAATGCTTCCTGATATAGACCTTTTTATTTTCATTTCTTTGGTAGGTTCTCCTATTAATTTATTTAATTGCTTTTGTAGTTGTACTTTATTAGTATAAATTATTAGTTTTTTCTCATCATAGAGAACATTAATTGTAGTTTCCATCTCTGTTTTATTTGGTTCTTTATATATTTTCTCTTTCATAACATTCCTCAAATTTCATATTATTTTATATTTTTTTGTCTTTTGTGAATGTTACTTTTCATACTTACTTTGAAAAAATAACTTTTTTTATATCTTTTTCCTCTATTTGCAATATTCCCTTTGACTTTCCATGCTTATCTACAATTTCTACTTTATATCCATTTTTATTAATTTCTATAATTGTTGCTTTATTTCCATTATTTAATTCAACAACATCAAAGATTTTTATTTTCATAAGTTTCTCCCTATTTTTTTGTCAATTGATAACTTTGTTCAATTAATTCCTTTACTAAATTAACATCAACATTTTCACTCAAAATCACAGTATTCCAATGTTCTTTATTCATGTGGTATGCAGGTATAATATAATCGTATGAATTTCTTAACAAATCGGAATAATTAGGTTCTGTCTTTACATTTAGATACAATTCTCCCTTGACTTCCATTATTAAGGCAAACCATTTTTTATTATTTGTGTGTTTCATTACTACACTTGCATTATCATCTGGAAAAGGATAATCTTCAAATGTATTTGGCAATGTTAAACAATATTTAATGACATCTCGTTTATTCATATATATCAATCCTATTTTAATATAATATACTGCTAAATTTATTATTATATTTATTTATGTCTTTTGTACTTTGGCTCATAATAAAATCAGTTACTTTCATTTTTAAATTTTCAACTTCCTCTGTTGTATAATTTTTATCTTCTACACATATTCCTGCTTCATTAAATAATTCTATATCTTTATTTGAAAATTTCATTGTTACATCCTCTTTTCCATTTTATTGTTTCATTAAAATTATACCTTTTGTTATTGGATGCAAAAGTCTTACAAAGTCAATTGCATCTTGCTCTGTTCCTACTACACTTCCATAATGTGTTGGTATTGCTATTTTAGGTTTTATTTCATTTATTAAATATGCTGCTTCTTTAAAATCCATTGTATAAGTTCCTCCAACTGGAACAAAAGCAACATCACATTTAACTTTTTTGTTTTCTTCAGTAATATCTGTATCTCCTGCTATATAATATCTAATTTCTTTTATTTCAATGATGTAACCAACCCATTCATTTTCTTTTGGATGGAATTGTTTATTTGTGTTATATGCTGGTATAGTTTCAAATTTAATTCCTTCTGTCATATACTCTTTGTTTGGCTCTACTGTAATTATATAGTCTTGCCTAAATCCTTTTCTCAATAGTTTTGTTAATAATTCTTCTGGTGCAATAATTACAGTATTTTCTTTTTTAACTTTGTCTATATCTTCTTCTGAATAATGGTCATAGTGATCGTGTGTTATAAATATTAAATCTGCATCATTATAGTTTTTTTCGATTTTATATGGATCTATATAAATTATTTTTTCTTTATCTATTCTAATGCTACTATGACATAATAGCTCTATATTTTCTAACATATCTAATAGCCTCCTCTTTTTTTGTTTTCCATAGGCATTATAGCATAAAAAATTTAAAAAAGCACAAAAAAGCCAAAACAATTTATATTTTTTTATAAATCATTTTGGCTCTTATTTTAATATATTTAATTTTTATTTAAAATCCTGTTCTTGGAAGTTTCTTTATTTCTAACTTTTTACTATAAGATATTGTAGGCCATTCTGCTTTATCCTCAAGTTCATGTTCTTTATAGTTTCCTGTAAGTGATGTATAATTTACCCATTTATCCTCTGCTTTTACTGTTGGCAATACTTTTGCAAATATGAATGGTTTTTCTACTGCTTCAAATCCTGGCATTACTGTTCCAAATTCGACTTTGTAATCTGTAATATATTCATCTTCTACTAAATCTACCTTTGTAAAATCAATATAGTTATTCTTCTGTGTATTATATGTTCCAAATTCAATATATTCTTCTGATTTATTTGTTCTATATTTTACTACATAATTCAAATTCTCATTGTATGTTCCAGTAAATAACTTTGTAATTCTTACATATTCATAAGGCAAATTATCTGTCCATGTAAAGTTGTCTAATGCAACATTTGATGTATTTTTTAATGAATTGAATCCATATTTAATTTCATCATTTGGTTGTGCTTGTACTATTCCATTTTTATCAATGTCTAGTCCTATATCTACACTTGTATTTTCAATAGTAATTGGAATAGTTTTTAAGTTTTCTCTTATTTCTATTTCATACTTTTCTGTATTTAGTAAATAATAATCAGATCCACTATTTTTTTCAACTATATAATAATTTCCATATTCTAATAGTTTACTTGTTCCTATACCTTGTTTTATTGTAATTGTATCTACAATTTCATCTTTTTCATTATATATCTCAAATACTGCATTTTCTAATTTTGTACCTTTTGTTTCTCCAGTTAATTTATTGTCATCTGCAGAAATTTTTGTTATTTCGATTTTACCTTTAATTTTTTCATTCTCAAATTGAATATCTGTTATTTGATCTTGTATCAATGTTACAGTTTGTTTTTCTTCATTTAATACATAATTCTGTAAAGTTTTGCTCTCTTGAATTGTATAATTTTGGTCTATTGGTAATCTTTTGCTTACTGCTTCACCATTTTCATCAGTTTTTAATGTATCAACTACATTTCCTTTTTCATCATAGATTTTGAATTCTATGTTTTTGAGTTTTACTTCATTATTGTCTTTATCTACTTTTATAACTCTTATTTGCCCTTTTTTCTTTTCATTTGTAAATATAATATCTGTTATTTTATCTTCTTCTAATGTAACAGTTTGTAGTTCTTCATTTAACACATAGTTTTGCAAAGTTTTACTCTCTTGAATTGTATAATCTTGGTCTATTGGTAATCTTTTGCTTACTGCCTCTCCATTTTCATCTGTTTTCAATGTATCGACTACATTTCCTTTTTCATCATAAACCTTAAATTCTACATTTTCAAGTTTCACTTCATTATTATCTAAATCTATTTTTACAACTCTAATTTGTCCTTTCTTCTTTTCGTTGGTAAATACTATATCTTTTATTTGATTTTCTTCTAATTTTATTGTTTGTTTTTCCTTATTTAATTTATATGTTTCTAATGTTTCAGTTTCTTGTAAAGTTAGCTTTTCAAAATCTCTTATTGGATATCTTGATGTTACTGCCTCGCCTTCATCATTTGTTATTATCGATTCTAATATATTATTTTTTTCATCTAATACATTGAATTTAACACCTTTTAACCTTACTTCATTATTGTCTTTATCTACTTTTATAACTCTTATTTGTCCTTTTTTTAGTTCATTCTCTATTGTAGATTCATTTGTTTTTTCCCATTCTACTCTAACATTAATATCTCCAGCTAGATTGTACCATTTATTAGTATTTTTCTCAATCCATTTGTAATCACCAGTTCTAAGATTTTTTACTAAAATTTCGCCATTAACATCAGTTTTATATGTACCTATAACTTTCTTAAATTCTTCAGAATATAAGTCAAATTCTACATTTCCTAAAGTGATTTTATTATTGTCTTTATCAACTTTATATACTTTTAAATTGCCTTCTTTGTGTTTATTTGTAAGTGTTACTTCTGTTACTTTATTATAAACTGCTTTTATATTTATACTTTCTTGTGATATTACATAGTCATCATTACTTTTTACTTCTTTTAATATATAATCATTTTGATATAATTCGTAAAAAGTTAAATTACCTGTGCTATCTGTTGTTGCTCTACCAATAACCTTTCCATCAGCTCTTGTTAATTCATATGTTGTATCCTTTATTGGTTGCTTTGTTTCTTCATCAATTTTCTTTATTCTTATGCTAGCAGTATTGGCTTTTAAACTAATATCTTTTATTGTACTTGTAAGTGATACTGGATCTCCTGTTACTGCATAATCTTGCAAAGATGAATTATAGCTTGTTGAATAAAACATTGCAAATGATTTTGAATTTACATCTGCTCTTAATTTTCCATTTATATCTTGTGTTTCTACTATATTTTTTGGAATTCTTACTTGGAATGTTTCTCCATTGTTAAAAATAGTTTGATTTCCGCCAGAAGTATTTGTTATCTTTGTTCCTTCTGGGAATTTTGTCATAGATACTTCATAATTTAAAATATCTACATTTGAACTTATTGTATAATTTTGGACATAGTAATCCCCACTTAATACCATGTTACCAGAATTGTTAATGTTTGCAACTGGTGTTCTATATGTATTTTGTCCATGTTCTCCTTGATCTACTAATCTATGTATTAAATCTACAATAGATTGACCTGTACTATCTGTTGCATAAAAATCATCTACATTACTTTGACCTAATACACAATAAATTGCCATTTTTGTTGCTTGGTAAGCATATCTCCAATCACTAACTCCTAAACTTTCTGGGGAATTATAAGGATAACCAGCAACAACTACTCTCCATATTTTACTATATGTTGCTTGATCTCCTAAAATTTCTGCAAGTGTTACACTATATTCTCTTGTGTCATCTACCCCTGGTCTTGTTTTATTTAAACAATATGCTGGATAGAATTTTCCATTTTCATTATATCCTGCTAAATGAGTTAATACATATCCACCACTTTTCAAAGCATGACTCTTTAAATGTAATGGTACTTCTCCTATGCTTGTTAGTGCAATAGAATCTCCAACATTATGAACTGCTAAGCTCGTACTTAATGGTAAAATATTTGTCATTACTATTATTGTTAATAAAAATGTTGCAATAATTTTACTTTTTGACTTTGTCATTTTTTTAACCTCCTTCAAATAGAAAATAAGTATGAAAAAAGAAACTAGCTTTATTAAGGGGGAAATTTTGCTAGTTCCTTTTTCATACTTATATTTTTTCATGTTAAAATTTTATCATCTTAATATATATACGTCAATGAATGTTTTTTGAAACAATTTTGAAAATTTATTGTACTTTTATATATGAACGATATTGAAATATACTTTCATTTCCTTCTGCTGTTATATGGTATTCTGCCTCAGCATAATAATAAATTGTAAAATCTTCACTATTATATACTTTATTTTCGACATTTACTTTATTAGCTGTAAAAGCCTGTGCATTACTAGGTTTTGTATTGTTAGGTACTACCTTAACATTTGTGTAGCCCATTTCATTTATGCAAGTATCTATTAGTTCTCTTAATTTAGTCATTTCACTATCACTTTTCTTATATGCTTTGTATCCACTACCTAATGTTTCATATCTATCATATTTTGACAAATCAATTTTAACTGTTTCTTTTTTAGGTTCTTCAACCTTTGTTTCTTCTTTTTTATTTTGATTGTTACTATTATCATTTATAGTGGTTGTTGTTTGTGGTTGTTTTACAGTGCTTTGAGTAACTTCACCACTATTTGTCTTTTGTGTTTCTGTTTTTTTATTATCTTTTGTATTCTGAGTGGTTTTATCTTGCGTATTCTTAATATTTTCTTCTTTTGTTTCTTGATTATTTTCATCTTTTGTATTTTCTTTGTTTTCTTCAGTATTTTCAGTTCTTTCTTCATTTGTAATATTTTCTTTAGTTATTTCATCTTTTGTTTCTTGGGGTTCTTCTTTTGTAATAGTATCATTTAATGTTGATACTTTTAATGTCTGTTTGTCATGTTGAACTTTATAAAAAACAAATATGCTTACTATGCTTATTACAATTATGGTTATTATAGATATTATTAAGACTTTCTTTTTCATAAGATCATCTCCTTCTATCCACATTATACCGTGTAATCAGCTAAACGTCCACCTTTTTTAAGATTTTCTTTTATGTAAGCTATTTATTATAAAGTTTCTTCTTCCTCTTGTTCTTCTACCTTTTCTTCTTTGGTTTTAGACTTTACGGATTTTTTAGTTTTTTTTTGATTATCTTCTTTTGCATTTTCTCGTTCTTCTAATTTTTCATAATAGGATTCTAAAACAACTTCTGATATTTGTTCTCTTACTTCTTTTGTAGTAGGATAACAAGCATCTTTATACCTTTTTTCTTGTGTTTCTTTATCATAATATGATCTTTGTGGTAATTGAACATATAACTTATCTTCTTTGCTTCTTTTTACTGTTACACCTTCAATATTAAAAACTTCGTCAATGCAAATGGTTGCAATTCCTTTTGTAATGTTTTGATTGTCATTTGTTAAATTCATATGTCTTACACTTATATCCATTTTAGGTGGTCCTCCTTTCTTCTAAATTAAATCTATATAAATTTTTACATAGCTTCCTCATTTTCTTCTTGACTACTTTCTTCAAAAGTATAACAGAAACCAGCTGCTAAACACATGAAATAGTCTTTTATATTACTATTTGAATCTGTTATCTTTTCAAGCATTTTCTTTATTTCTTTTTGTTCACTTTCACTTGTCATTTTTATTATTTCTATAATATTTTTAATTGAAAATGTACGTTTTTCTCCATTTACTTCAATATCAAATGTTTCAAGTTTATTTATGTCATGTTTTTTTAAATATTTTTCTATCCATATACAAAAATCATTTCTATTCATATTCTTCTTCCTCTTCTAACTCTATATTTTTTTCTTTTGTTTCTTCATATTTTACAATTTTAAACCTTTCTCCCATTCTGTCTTGCCTTATATATGCTAGTTTATAATCAATAAGACATTCTTGATTTGGTTCTTCATAAGTTCTATATCTATAACCTCTTGTTGTTTCTCCTACAAATTCAATTGTTCTTCCAAAATCATCTTGCAAATAATATTTATCTTTTATTTCTTCTTGTATTGAATTTTTGAATATTTCAAACTCCTTTTGATATAGTTTTTTATTTATTTCTCTTTCAATTTCATCTACTAATTCCCTATTATTTTTTTCAAATTCGCATGTCTCTTTCCAATTTTCTGTATCTACATATTTAGATAATTCTTTATTATATAGTTCATGTCTTGCATCATATTTATTTCCATATTCATTAATATTATTTTCTCTGTAATTATTTCTAACTCTTAATAATGCATATTCAAATGGTATTGTTGTTTTGTTATATTGCGAAATTTGTATATTTCCATCTAACATACTTATCATCAAATACATTAATTTATCATCTAAACTACATTTTTGTTTAGATGCATATTCACATCTTTCATAATAAAGTGGTCTTACATTATTACTTGCAACTGTTAAAAATATTTGATTAGTTTTTGGTTTTATTGATATTGTTTTACATTTGCTATAACTCATATATTATTCTCCTATTCCAATAACACATAATCTTTTTGACTTTTGATTTGCTATACAGGTAATCAGTGTTATTTGATTATTTTCTGTTGGTTCTAGTACACTTAAATCTGTTTCTTCTATTTCTTTTATTTCATTTACTATATATGTTTTTGTTTCATATTTAGTTGTATATTCAATTTTCATTCCGTTTTTTATATCTTTTAAATTTTCAAAAAAAGCTGCTTTGCTACCTCTATTATGAGAACACAAACAAACATTACCCTCTAAATAACTACTATTTTGAAAATGTCCTACATACTTGCTAATTGTTTTGTTATCTGTACCATCTGCTATTGGAGCTTTTATTATATTTAATTCTTCTATTGTTATATATCCAATAATGTTTTTATCATCTTCATTATCAATAGCCAGTATATCAGCAGTTTGTTCCTCTATTGTTTTATTCTCATTATTATTTTTATTATCTGTATTTTTAAAATCCGGTCTAAATACTAATGCCAACATTAATAAAAAGATTATTACTATAATACCTATACTATATTTTAAAATTTTCTTTAACATCTAAAACCTCCATAAAAAATAAGCGACGACTAGCTTTTTTTAAACTAATCATCGCTTATTCATAATATTTGATATTAAGATATTATCACTTATTTTTTTATAAGTCAATGAACATATTTTGAAGAAATTTTGAAACTCTATAATTTAATTTCATAGTAATTGTTCCATAGTATAATGTCTTTTTTCTTATTACCAAAAACTATGCTTATTGTTCTTCCTTTTAGTTTTTCAAATATGATTGAATTCACTTTTATTGCGTATATATTTTCATCACTTCTGTTTTTGCAATTTGTAATATCTATTGAAACATTTTTATCACTTAACTTTGTTGCTTTTATTAATTTAAATCCTTTGTTTGTTTTACTATAAATATATGTATTTTTTTGATTTATTAAAATTACTAATACAACAATTAATCCTATTCCAGATATTATAATAACTGGCACAATATTATTATCTTTTGTTTCTTCTTTTTCTACATATTCATATGTTACTTTATAGTTGTAAATTGGATCAATCCTTTCTACTTTTCCTGAATATTCAACTGTAACTTTATAAGTATCTGGATAAGCTATTTTTTGTACTGTTTGATATATTTTGCTTCCTTTATATGTTTTAGGTACTAACTCTCCATCTATACTTTCTGTTGTATCCGCTTCCCATTTTACATTTATCAAATAATATGTTGTATTATTTAGTTTAATTTCTTTTTCAATATTATTTAAATCATTATCTGTATAATTATTAAAAGTTAATACTTTTTCATCTATCTTTTCATAATATCCATTTTTAATTGTTTCTGTTTTAATATCTGATATATTTAGAATTCCCTTAAACTCTCCATCGTTAAATTCTTGTATTTTGCCAAATTCTTTATAGATGTTTTCAGTATTTTTATTATTAATGGTTTTAGTTTTATAAATTTCCTTCGTATCATAATTCTTTTCTGATATTTCTTTATCTATGCTCTTTATTTTTAATGTATCAGTTTCTGTATTATTAATATTATTTATGAATTCACTTTCTTTGCTTTGTGTTATTTCATATTTTTTTACTTGTTCCTCTGTATTTGCATAAGTCTTTAAGTTACAACTTATCATAATTAACATTATTGGTATAATTAAATATTTTATTTTTTTCATATTTTATTGAACCTCCTCATCTTCCTCTTCTGGTGCTTCTTCTAAGTTTAAATATCTTTGTACTATTTTAGGTATATTCTTATTACTGAATCCTTTATTTAGATAATCATTAAAACTATTAAAATCTCCTATATCATATCTTATAGCATTTGTTGTTCCTACTTGTCCTTTTCCATCATCAAAAATAAACATATACTTAGTCTTTTCATATCCTCCACTAAGTCCAAGCCTTTCACGTTCTTTCTCTAATTTTGCTAATGCTAAATCACAATCTGTTTTAAACTCTTCTATACTCATAACTTGATTATCTCTAAACATAGTAGATTCAGACCAAAATACTAATACTTTTATTCCTGATTTTACTTTTTCTATTTCTGGAATATTTTTTATAAGCTCTAATTTTGAATTTAATTCATAGAAATTATCAAATTCATCTTGATTTATGTCATAATCTATTGAATTTCCATATTTGTCTATAATTTCTTTTGGTAGTTCTTTTAATGCTTCTTTATACTTAGTTTGTATAGCAAATCTTTGCCCTTCTATAAAAGATTTATTTAATTTATCAAATAATTCCTTATTACTTTCTTGTGTTAATCCAATTGTATTTATTAATTTTTTAAAATCGGAATTTACTATCGCTAAACTAAAAGAATGATTTTCAATTTGTTTTTTTCCACAATCAAAAGCATCTTTTCTTAAATTTTCTTCAATCGCACTCTTCATATTCGTTCTCCTCATCATTTGTTTTTTCTTCCATTTCTTGTCTTACCTTATCTTCTATATCGCTATCATCTAGCATTAATATTTTAGGATTATTAAACAATTCACTTCTATTCATATGTTCTTTATTATCTAAGATGTCTTTATTTGTTACTAATGTTCCTGCAAAATCTACCCATACACCTTTTTCTATTGTCTTTTGATTATCATTTTCTCTATATTCATAGTAAAATAAATCTTGATTTTTTTGATTTTTTGCTATTCTTTCTGGTATTTCAGTATATTTTACAACTTCTTTTTGCTCTCTACTCATTGTTTGGACTATTCTTGTATTTTCTATATAATCCTTAATTTCATTTTGATTTTTTGTGTATATATGTATTTCTTCTTTTGATTCAAACAATATAATTGTTTCTCTATTGTTTGTTGTTAAGTGTTCTATATTTTTTAATTTCAACTGACTAAAAATTCTTTTATATGTTTCATTAATATATTTATCCTCATTATTTTCATTCATAAATTCTATGTCTGATTTACTCTTGTTACTTCTAACTACCTTTTGTAATTTATAGTCATTAATCTGCTCAATAATATTATTACTTTTTTCTTCAACTTCTGTATTATTATTAGACTTAACTATATTCAACAATTCTTGCACTTTTCTATCTGGTTCATAATCAAGTGAAAAATCTGTCCTTGATATTGCATTTTGCTTATCTTTGTAATTATCTTTAAAGTTTTTATTATCATACTTCATTATAAAATCAACTATTATTTTTGTAAGTTTTTCTTTTTCTTTTTGAATTTTTATTTCATTTGAAATTTCAGTATATGGTACATAGTCATCTTCATAAAATTCTGGTCTAAATTCTTCATAATCAACTTTCAATGGTTCTTTTGTTATTTCTATATTTTGAACATCATCAATATATTTTCCTACCATATTACAGTTATTTCCCCAATAATCTCCTCCACCCATTCCATTTCCTAATGCTAATAATAAAGATATTGGAGAAATCTTGACTTGAACATAATTATTTTTTTCTTTATATAACCATGCCAAAGGACAATGTTCTAAATTGATAAATTCTTTTTTATTGTGATTATAAATATATTTATATTCTTCATCTTCTAATCTCTCTAAATTAATTTTTTTAAAATTCTTATCTGCAAAATTATATAAAGTTTCATTATACTTACCATCTTTTTTATCATAAATACCTAATTCTTTTTCTATTTTCTTTAATGTTTCATAGTCATAATCTTTTTTAGTTATTCCATTTTCTTCATCAATTCTATCTTTACTTAAAGCATAATCACCTACTACAAATACTCTATCATTTTTCCATTCATTAGCTAATTTCTTAATTAGATTTAAAATTAAAGAATTTCTGTTATAAGACCATTCCATTAATTTTACTCCACTTTCTGCTTCCATATATTCTTTTTTATCTATATTAACAACAACATAATATTGTCCCATTTGCACTCCTCCTAGATTTCTTCCGTTTCTTCTAATTCTTCATTTTTTTCTTTTCCGCTCTATCATCAGATTTTTACTATTAATTTTTAATTCACTCTTTCCATACCTTAAACTTTCTAATTGATCTACTTTGTATTGATGAGTTCTAAAATTCTCTCCTTCTATTATTGTTTGAGAATAATTTTGTGCTATATAAATATCTCCAGTAGAAGAAATATCAAAAATATTTCTTATTATTGCATCTGTTTTAAAAATAGTTCCATTTTTTAATTTAACAGTTATACTTTTCTTATCTTGTAAAAATTCATTTATTTTTGCAAATTCACTATAAAATGTAGAACCAATGCCACATTTGTATTTTTCATATGATAAAATATGCCTTATTTCATTCTCATTATAAAAAGCTAATATAATTTCTCTATCTGTATTTAAAAACTTATCATTAATAAGATCGTATTTTATATTAGTTTCCATTACAGAAATAAGTCCTTTATTTATTTCTTTAATTCCTAAATTTAAATATCTTGTTCTATATTCATCATCTCTTAAATTTTTCCCAAATTGATATGCTTCATTAATTATTTGGTATTCTTTCCATACTGTTATTTCTCCTGTGCTTTGATCTACATTCTCTTTTATGTCATAGTCTAAGGCAAAATCTGCTTTATCCATACTTTGTTCAAATATTTTACTTATTTCTTTGTCTATTATTGTTTTGACTTTTCCTTTAATCCTTTTTTCTAAATCTATAATTTCATAATTAGATTGCATTATTTCTTTGACTAAATCACTTGGATACTCTGTTTCAATTTCATTACTTTTTAAGCAAAAAATTTTATCTTCAATTCCTTTAATAAGTAGCCATTTAGTTTCCATTTCACTTTTATACTTAACATTAAAATTTGCATCTTTTCCTATTAAGATAACCTTATCTAAATCAATTTTTATATTAAAATTCATTCTTCTTCCTCTTCTTCGTATGTTTTTTCTTCATATTCTTTTTTTATATTACCTTTTCCATCTGAATAAAATTTTCCTCTAAACTCTTCACATTCGCCTATAAATTCCCATTCAATTTTTTGGTTTAAATGTTTAGAAAATAGTTTTTCAATAACTTTTATTGGTTCTGACCATGCTGTTAAAAAAGTTAATTCACCATCTTCTGGTGTTCCTTGTCCTTCTACTGCGTCCCATTTAGTTCCCCAATTTTTACAAGACCAATCATACCATGATACACAACCATATTTTGATACATTGTCTAAACATAGATTTCCAAATTGTTCTAATGTTTTTATTCCTAACTTTCTTTCTGTTTCAGATGGTATATATCTTTGAGCTGATTTTTCTATTTCTTTAATGTTCTCTATTGTAAATTTACGTTTGTACTTATCCCACAAATTCCCATAATAATCATCTTTTGTACTTTCCAACATCATTTTTAGTTTTATAAATTCATCTGGCTCTTTTTTATTCATTGCATAAGCTATCGCATTATCTATTGTTGTTGATTCTGTTATGTTTAATGCTTTTGGCATTGGAATTAATTTTTCAAAAGTTATTTTTCCATTATCGAATAAATCATCTAATACTTCTTTCGGTGCTCTTACTACATTCGTACAATAATTTGGCATTTTAAACCTTCCTTTCTTGAGCATGAAAAAAAAGCCAGTTTCTATAACTGACTTTTCCTCACAATTCTTTATATTAAAATCTTACATTGTTATTTTATATATGTCAATGAATGTTTTTTGAAATATTTTTGAAAAATTTTATAGGTAATTTCTTCTTCCATAATACATATGTGAAATATAAACTGTCTTCTTATCTTCATCAATAGTATATAAAATAATATAATTATCTATTACAATTCTTCTAAACTCTCTTTTTCTTCTATCTTTTTTCTCGATTTTCATGTATAGCTTTGGTGATTCTGCTAAATCCATTATTATATTTTTCATTTTTCTCATTAAATCTCTAGCTGCTTGTTTTGCTACAAGATTTTCTGAAATATATTTATAAATTTCTCTAATTTCATCTCTACAATCTTCAGTAAATTCTATTTCATATATTTCTTTTTTAGAATCCATATATTTCTTCCAACTCCTTAAAAACCTCAGTAGATTTTACTGTTTTTCCACTTTCAATTTGTTCTTCTGCTTTTAATAATTTTCTTTCAACTTCATCTTCTAATAATTTATTTTTATACTCTTCTATACTCATAACAATTACATTATTTTTATTATTTTTTGTTACAACCATTTCTCCATTTTGACTTATTACTGTTTCCAATTCTTGCAAATTTGTTACTTGTTGCATAAAATCACCTCTTTCTCCTAACATCTATATTTATTATAGCACATAACCTTATATTTTTGAATACTTTTTTAAATTTTTGTTATACTAATAATTAAGTTTTAGTATGTTTATTATTTGTTCTCTTAATGTGCTATTTAATAATACTGTTGCTCCTATTGTTAATAGTATAAACAAAAATATATATAATATTAGTTTAAAAATTTTTCCTATAATTTCAAATATTGTAATTATAAATGACCTTTTTTTTACTATTATTATATTCTCGTTTTCTATTGTTTGATTTTTCTTTTTTTCCATAGCTATATCAAAAAGTGATTTTTTCTTCATTTCTTACCTCTTTTTCTTAAAAAATTGAATTTCTTTTTCTTCTCTGTTATATCAGTGTTTATTAAATATGGCTTTAATATTGTTTCAAAGAAATATCTGTTTCCCACTTCAAATGGATCAGTAATATACTCTGAAAAGGTTGCTCTTTCTTTCCAATAATCACCCAGACTAATTCTAAAATTTTCTTTTTCACTTTCCTTTGCAAAATTAAATAATAAATATGTATTTATATCTTCTCCAACTATTTGAAAACAATTTATTAAGTTTGGAATTTCCCATGCTTTATTGCCTGTTACTATTATTTTTAAATCTTTAGTTAAAAAAGACATATTTTCTTCTTCTGTTATTTCATTTAATGCTCCATAGTCATAAATATAGAAATTATAATTATTAGATAGAATATCTGACATATTTTTAGGTTTTAAAAACAAGTCTATTCCTTTATATTTTATTTTGTTTAAATTTTCTGAATAAATTGCTTCTTTGCTTTCTGTTAACAAATTCATAATAGAATTATGATTATTATTTTCAATATAACAAACTCTTATATTAGTTAATTCACTCAAATATTTTACTAAATTTATTGCTACTGTTGTTGCCCCTATATGTTTTTCTGTTCCAACTATTCCAATACTTACAGTTTGTTTTACTTTTATAAAGTTTTCTTTTACTAGCTTAGTATTTTGATTTACTGCTATTATTTGACTATCTACTTTATACTTTATTGAATTTCCAAATGTCATTCCTTCTTCACTTAATACTTTTTCTAATTCTTCTTTGAATTTCAAATCATCTGTTGCTGTTATAATATTATAAATTCCTAAATTAAAAATTTTGCCTAATAGTATATTTCCGTACTTATATCCTTCTGCCATTATTATAACTCTTAGGTTATACATTTTTCTTATTAATGTTATTTTTGAAATAATTTCATCATCTTCTGTTAAATTCTCTATTGCTTTTAAATCTATAATTAAGTAATCAACACTATTTAGATTTCTTAATTCTGTTTGCATGAATTTTTCTAAATTATACTCATTTATAAATCTTGTTACTAATGTTATATTATGATTACTGCAATATTCTTCAATTAATGGTTGTATATTTTTTGATATATAAATATACTTTTTATATTTTCTTTTCTCTTCCATAATCAAATACCTCTAACTTATTCTTTTATTATTACAGTTTCACCATTATTGGTTTTTACTGTTTTTTCATTTGTTCCTTCTGTTTCGTCTTGTATGTATTCTTCTTCATTTTCTTCTGGTTCTTGTAACAATCCTTTTAAATTTTCTATCATTTTTTCTTCTTCTGTCTTTTCTTGCATAATACTATTTATTTCATTATTGTTTACTATATTTGTGTCAATGTTTTTACTTTTTCCTGTATTCAAAATAATTGCAAGAACTATTACTAATATTAAAACTAAACTTAATATAATTACTTGTTTTTTTAATTCATCTTTATTGTTCATTTCAATATAACCTCCTAGTTTCCAAATAAATATGTATAAGGATCTACTGCACTCATACTACTATTTTGTCCAATTCTAACTTCAAAATGTAAATGTGCTCCTGTACTATTACCTGTACTTCCCATTATTCCCAAAACTTGACCTGCAACAATTTCTGTTCCTTCTGCTACCATTATAGAGCCCTCTTTCATATGTCCATATAATGTATAAAATGTTTTATTATCTGCAGATGTATGTTGTATTACCACATAATTTCCATACCCAGTATTTCCTGCTTTTGCAACTACTACTTTTCCTGATAATACTGAACAAATTTTAGGATTACTTATTGATATTACAACTAAATCTATACCAGTATGAGCTCTTGTTTGTGTTACTCCATTTACTGTTATAGTTCTACATTTACTAAATTTTGATGTAACAACATCTTTATTAACATCCCAAGTTTCAAAAGGCATTGGAAATGTTGCACCAACATATTTTTTTAATTTATCCGATGTTATTACTTCATTTACTATAATTCCAGTTTCATTTGAGCTACTACCACCATTTTTTTGATTTGATTGTTTTTCATCTGAAAACATACTTGTAATTGCTACTACTGGCACAATTATAATTAAAAATATACCAACTATTACTCCAATAATTATCATTTTTATTTTAAAAGAGAAAAAGGAAAAGGCTGTCTTTCCCATCTCTAAAACTTCATTCTTATCTTCTGCCATTTATTTTCCACCGCCAATCAAATATGGTTTCTCCCATTCCTCAGCTTTTACATTTATTAAACTATGTCCCGGTCCAACAAACATAAGTCCACGTCCTCTATCTTTTTGAGAAAGAATCGTTTTTTCTTCTGTGTTTAAATTGTATATTCTTACTATTTCTTCCAAATCTTGTCCATCTGTTCCAAAAAAGAATTTATATGTTGAATTATCTAGTATTGCTTGTCCATACTGCTTAATTTCATCTGCCAAAAAATCAAGAATATTTTGCGAAATTGTAATTAATCCACATTCGTATTTTCTGCATCTTTTACTGAAATTTCTCATAAATTCAATTGCTTGTGGTACTTTTTTATCTATTAGTAAATATGCTTCATCACATACTACATAACATTTTTCTTCTCTATTTCTAAAAGCCCTATCTTCACAATATCTAAGCATATTTAGGTATTGGCAACTTTTTATATTTGCTGATGCACCTTGCAAAGAGTAAATATCCAGACATATAAAATCGTTATCTTCTTCTACTGTTGTATATCCATTAAATATTTCTGCATTGTGTCCTATTGCTAAACTTCTTACAATAGATTTAATCATTTCAATTTCATCTCTATGTTTTATATTCTTATCATTTACTTTTGCTTCTAGTATTTCGTATAAGTCCTTCATAATTGGGAATTTATCTTTTGGTATATTATCTATATTAGTATCATAATCTATATTAAATTTTTTATATAATTCTTCTAATATTTCCATCAATAAACTCATTTGAAAACTTGTTATTTCTGGAAAATATAAAGAAAAAAATGCAGTTAAAAAATCCATATGTAATGCTAATGCTGATTTTGTACTATTATATTCATCATCCTCATCTTCTATATTTTTAGGTAATTTATTTACTTGTAAAGGATTAATTCTTCCAACATTTTTTCCCTTTCCTCCACTACAATCAATCCATTTTCCACCAATTTCTTTACACATTGCTTTATATTCTGATTCGGGATCTAAAATGTAAAATTTACAGCCATTCATCCACTCATTAAGCATAATTTTTTTAGCTAGATATGACTTTCCGCTTCCACTTGCTCCACTTATTGTTATATTTGAATTTGGTCTATCTGGTGATTTAATAAACGTATCTAAAATAATAGCTCTGCCATCTTCATCTGTTCCAATATAGTAACCTTTTTCATCTATTAGTCCACTACCAGAAAAAGGCAGACCTTTGAACAATGCTGCTAATGACATTTGTTTATTTGATATATCTGTTATTTTTTCATAACTTACATCATATGGACTTGCTTGTTTTAATGCTAATTCTTGTTGAAATGCTGGCAATCTTGCCTTTAATCCCATACCTGCAATTTTATTCTTTACAATTCTCATATTTTCTGTAAAATTGTTTTCCGTATTTCCATTTGTTTTTGTTAAAAAAGATAAATTAATATATGGTATATTATCTATTGTAATTTCCCTAATCATTGTTTCGGCACTAGCAATTTTATATTCTGCTTGTGTTCTCAAAAATTCATTTTGTGTAGTATTGTATGTATTTTTATCAGTTGTAATTCCTTTAGAAACTCCTTCAACAAATCCTTGTACATCTTCTATTGGTGTTACTACTAAACTAACAATTGTATTTGGAATATCTTTTAAACTTAATAACCATCCTGTATTTACTCTTGATGGATATCCTGAAATATATTGAATTTTTGATAAAAATTCGCCCATTTGTACCCTGCTAGATTTAATGTCTATTCCTTGTGGTGCAATTAGTGCTAAAAGTTCTTGATTAATTGGCATTGTTTCAATTTCTTTTGTTTTCATTTTCTAATACTCTCCTTATTCATAATGTCCCCCTTATTTAAGTCTTTTGACATATTAGACTTTTTCATTTGTATTTTTCAATCTACTATGAATGGCATTTGCATATATTCTTGATTTTCAATATAAGCTACATCTGGATTTGTGTAACTATTAACTAATTGAATAATTAGTCTTTCTTCTAATATTTCTGTTCTGTATCCACTATTAGTAAATTTCATTTTTAGATCATTTAGTCTTTTAATTAATTCTTGTTCTATATATTCTGTATTTTCTCCCCATATCATTAAGTAAATTTCACTTTCTAATGCTTTACCTCTTACTGATAGATTACCAAAACTTCTACTTCTTTTTCCTTGTAATGTAAATTTCAAAGCATTCTTTTCTTTATCCATTAACTCTGCTTGATAGTCTTGATTCTTTTGTAAGTTAACTGGTCTATTAGTAAAATATAATTTAAAAGGTTTTAATTCACTTGCAAAATTTCTTGTAAGAATTTGAGCATGATTTAGTTGTTCTTCCTTGCTCATCAGTTTGCAATTTTTAGGATATATTTTTAAATATGCTAGAACTTTATTGTCTAATGTATATAAAAAATTTCCTTGTATATCTTTTATGTTTAAAAATCTATTAGCTGATATTTTAGGCTTTTTCTTAAAAATTTTATCTATTAACTTATCTAACATGCTCATTTATATCATTCTCCTTTAACACATATTCATAAAACTTTTGTCCTTTTAAATATTTGTATATATTAACAATTAAATCTGCTATACAACTATTATTTTTGTCTTTCATAACCGCTATAAATGTAAAAGATGTTATTATTCCAACAAGTATTACACAAATCAAGTAATTTAATGTTATAAAATATATAGGTATTGCAACTAATATACTAATTGCTCCTGCTATTGCTGTTATTATAATTTCTTTTATTCCAATACCATTAATTAATTCTGTTCGTGTTTTTACATTAGCTGGAATTTGTACTTGATATTTCTCTTCTTCCATTTTTCTTTTTCTCCTAACTAATCCATTCAAATTGTTTGTATTTTTCTGTTAACCAATTTCCCATTAAATCTTTAAAATCATTATCATCTTTTATTGTTCCTTTAACATTTGCTGACATTAAAAAACCTTTTGATTCTCCCTTTAACTTTGTATTTTCCCAAGATAGATAATATATGTCATCTGCCATTGCTCCTCTAGTAATTCCGTTGACAATCATCGTATAGTTTATATACTGAACACCATATTTTATATGAATCCCAAAATCCACCAATATTAATTAGCTTCTCTCCTGTATTTACATAGTAATTTCCATCTACTCTTATTACACTTCTGCCTTCTACATCCTCATATTTGTCAGTTAATGCTCCATCTGTTAATGAAACTTGAATACTAGAGAAATCTCCTATAGCATCACTACTTTGAACATAAGGGAAATAATTTAATACTGTATTTTTTACTGTACTAATACAAATAATTAAAATAAGAGCTATTAATCCATTTTTTATTCTAACTTGATATTTTTTATATTCTGTTTCATCACTTGTCATTATTTTAAATACTGCAACTGTTATCATAGCTACACATGCTATTCCTGCAAGTATTCCTAAAAAATTAGTAATATAGTAAATTGTTTCCATCTTGTACCTCTTACTTTCCTTTACTTACTCCACTTCTAAACATTGTTACAACTCTACTTACTGTATTTACCTTTCCGCTTGTGCTTCCTCCACCAGCACTAATCATAAATTCTTGTAGCATTGCTGGTGTTCTTAATGCTATACTTGATGCTGAAAAAGCAAGTATAAAGTGTCCTCCATTTAAAAGTAAAATCGAAAATTGAACTAATAATAATTGAATTATTATTGTAAAAGCATTATTTATAAACTTTTGTATATAACCTTTAAATGCTCCTTGATTTGCATTTAGTAATCCTATACAAGCAAATGGTATGCCGTAATCTTAAAATTAACATTTCAAATCCTCTTGTCAAGAATTGAAAATATAATAAAGTTAATTGAATCGCTATTATTAAATATAGAAATGCACCAAAAACATTTAATCCTAAATTCTTATATACTGGTACAACTGGCTCCATACTGCCTGTCATTCCCATTAACAAATTGTTATATATGTCGTAAAAAATATTTACAAATTGCGTATATATAAAACCGAAAGCATATCATTACAATCATTGCTTTAATAAAACCTATTAGCACATTTAAAGGATTTTCATCTGGATCACCGATTAGACCAAGTCATATATGTTTCTATCATTTTCTTTACAAAAAACATTATCAAAACAGCAATTGCTACAATATAAATTGCATTGTATAATCCAGAAATACTAAAATTTGTTGCAATATTTCTAAATGATATTTCTATCGCAAATGCTAAATAAAACATTGATGTATATACACCAGAGAGCCAATTTAAAATTGCTTGTGATATCCAACCTAATAAATATATAATTATTGTTGCTATTAAAGCTGCCACTTTTTTTCTCCTTCTACTTCATAGAAAATTTATCTCCGTATTTCTGGTTCTTCTTCATCTTCTGTTTCTTCTGTTATAGTTGTTTCATTTGTAATTTCTTGTGTTTCTGACAAAATTTGATTTTCTATGTAGTTATCTAAATTTTTTTCATATACTATTCTGCACTTTTTTATTTCTTCATTTAATTTTTTTACTAAATTGTTATCATTTTTTAACTTTTCAATTTCTTCAGATGTTTTTACCAATCTTTCAATTTTGTCTATGTCATAAGCCTTATAAAATTTTCTTCTTAATATTTCATATTCTTTTGACAAATCTTTATTATTCGGATTTGCAACTGTTTCGATATTTTTGTTGTATAAATCTTTTACCATTTTGTTCTCTTGCCATTTATCCCATAAATAAGTTAATGCAATACCTGGTACTCCTGTTACAATTCCAATAAGTACATATCTTTTTATAAAACCAAATATTTTCTTGCTCTGTGCTATGTCTGTTCCCAATTTAATTGAAAAACTTTCTTGAATTTTTTGTTCTTCTTCTTTTAATTTTTTTCTTTGTTTTTCTGCTTCTAATCTTTTTTCTTCACTATCTGCCATTTGCTCATAATATTCTTTATCTTGTTCTTTTTTGTTATTATCTTTTTGTATTTCATCTAGTCTATTTTTTAATTTATCTATATCCTTCATTTTTTCTATACCTCCATTAGAAATATCTTGAAACAAGATTTACAATTGTTACTGCAAGTAAACCAATTACAATACATACAAGTACCTTTATAATAGACTTTTTATATCTTTGTTGATCTTGCTCATCTCCTGTCATTATTTTAAACACATAAAATAATATGAAACATACACCACAAATAGGTAGTATCCATTGCATTGTACCTGTTATATCTCTTACAATATTTAATAATCCTTGTCCTAACTTGCTACTTTGAATACTTCCTCCTCCAGATACTTCTGATACAACATCTGCTGCTTGTACTTGATTAGTAAATAACATTATTGTCATGCCTATTGATGATATAAATTTATATAATTTGTTTTCTTTTATTTTTTTCATTTTTTTGTCCTCCACTTTTATAATTTTCCTTCTAAATTTATAGATTTTTTTCTTCTTTCTTTTTCTTCTAATAACTGCTTTTGTTCTAATATTTTTTTGAATTGTTTTGTTTGTTCTGCTACATTCCATAATTTTAGTGGCTTTATTTTTCTGACTTTTCTATGATTTTCTCTATATTCTCTAACTTTTGTATTCCAATTTTTACTCCCTAAACCTAAAATTTCATTAAATTTCCATTTGCTCAAATCTGGAGAATATGTCATAGCTGGCGATAATCCACTACACATAACTAAAAGGTATGGTCTTTCTATTCTTAAAATTTCATCTGTAGTTAATAACGGTCTTTGCGTTAAATTCATTGAATTTGACTTATTAACTGCTCCACCAGAACTTGAATTACTTTCACTCCAACTAGATGTTGTATATGTTCCTAATTTTTTTGAGATTTTCTCTGCAGTTACCTCATTACTTGTTTTTAAGTAGTTCCATACATAACAGTTATCTAATATATTTTGAGCAGTATTATCTCCGATATTTTTCATTTAACT
Organism: uncultured Clostridium sp.; assembly: GCA_945877035.1. Classification (GTDB taxonomy): domain Bacteria; phylum Bacillota; class Clostridia; order TANB77; family CAG-508; genus CAG-269. The sequence goes on from CAMCQH010000005.1 coordinate 49,217, forward strand.
GGCTAAAACTTTGCACAAATAAGTTAAATCTAATACCTCTACCACCACCAACTGTTAAAAATCCGTCCGAAAGTTTGGTATAGCACTAAAGTTTCCAAATTCATCAAGTATAAAGTTTGTTCTAATTTTTAATCTTCCACCTTTGCTGTCTGCAAGTTCTACCAATTTCGTATATACTTGATTTACAAATAAGCTACAAAGAGAATAAAATGTTGTTTTTTCATCTGGTAAAATCATATAAAGAACTGACTTTTCCTCATTGAATTTATTTAAATCTATTTCTGATTCACTAATCATACTTGCCACATAACTATCCATAAAAATACTTAATGTTGCAAGTGCTGATGTAAAGAAACTTGCTCTTGTTTTACTAGGTGCTATTCTTGCTGCTGCAAAACTAGCCACCGCTGGATGGTCCTCTGGTAAAGTGTCTAAATATGTATCCATAAGCATCGTTTTATCTTCCTGCTCAGCACACATTTTTGAAATAAAATGATATGTATTAGGTAAGTTTTGGTATTCTTTATTATTTGGATTTCCCATTACTACTGACATTATCCCTGCTTTTTCTACTGACTTTTCTCCATTTATCCATATAGCTTCTCTATTTCCAACTTCTCCTACTAAACTTTCTACTATATCTGAACAATAATTAACTGCTTTTGGAATATCTTTGTTTTTATATGCTTCGATTACTGGTTGTAAAAAATTATATCTTGAACTTTTAAGTGGTGTTTTAAAGTCTAATGTATAAACTTTATATCCTAACCTTTCAAGTGTTTTAGATGTATATTGAAAAAGCTCTCCGCTTAGGATCTGAAATTATCATATTTTGTGGTTCCTTTGACATTCCGAATATTTAAAATAGTTTCTAATACCAAATTTCTACTCTTACCAGATCTAGTGGCTCCGCACTGTTAGACTATGTAAATCATCTTTTATATAGTAGATATCTTCTATTTTTCTAAAACTTAATAATGGTATTTTTACTTTTCCTTTTATTGTTTTTAAATATGGTTTTAGGATGTGTCTATCTTTTTTTCCAATGATTAATCCTCCACTATCAAATATAGGTTCAATTTTCTCAATGTTTTCTTCAAAATCTTTGTCTTTTTCAATATATTTTTTCTCTTTATTAGCAATTTCAATTAATTTCTTAACTTCTTTATTTTTAGAATCTAACCTATTTACTCCAAAGTGTTTTGGTAAATCTTTTTTAGGTAACCACCATGCTGACCCTTGTTGTGTTTGTTTATCTCCGTACTGGTAACGGAATCTCAATATTATTTGTTACTTTATAATTTTTTGATTTGTAATCTTTTAAATCAAACACTTTAAAAACAGTAAGTAGTGTAAATAGCATAAAAGCAATTATCACTAAAACAAACATTTCAAAATGTTCTTTATTGTTTTTTAAACTTGTAATTATACTATTAGGTGTTATATTTAAAATTTCTTCTGGAACTTTTGTAAATATCAAATGTAATATTGTAGAAATTATTGCTGATAAAAATACTGCAATTATAAAAGCAATTATTATTCCTATAATCTTTGTCTTTAGTTTGTTTCCTTTCATTAGTTTTGCCTCCTTATATGGCATAAAAAAAGAAAGAAGATTTTTTTCTTCTCCTTATTGGTATCTATATATTTTCATATTAAAATCATAACGTGTAAAAAATCATAAGTCAATGAACATATTTTGAAGGAATTTTGAAATTATTACATTTCTTCATCTTCCGTTTCTTCTTCATATTTTTTTCTTGCATTAACTGATGCAATATTATCTTTTTCAAATTGCAATTCATTTTTATATTGTATTTCATCCCAATGTTTTAATATTGTTTCTCTTTCTTTATCTGATACTATTGCAAATTTTGTAATATAATCATCTGGTTCAGGTTCTCCTAAATATTGATTATATTCAAATACATGATTTTTACTATTAGGAATCTTAGCTAAATGTATATATGTTCCGTTCTGCTCCTGATTGCCACATATAGTCTGGATATCCACAATGAGATATACTTCCTTCTTTGTATCTTATTTCTTTATAATATTTATATGGATATTTTTCTGTAAAACTTTCAATATTCATCAAATCATTCATTATCTCTTCATAACTTCTATCGCTTTCTAAATTGACATTCTTTTTTTCAAAATTATTATAAAACTCGCTAATTGTATTTCTAATTTGCTCTTTGATATAATTCATTAATTCATCATGTTGTTTTTTATCAATTACAAATTCTTTCATTTTATCCGTAATTTTTGAATATTCTGTATTACTATGTTCTAAACAATCTATTAAATAATCGTTTTCTGTTTTTTTATCGATAATTTCTTGTCTTTCTATATGTAATATTTTTTCGCTCATCAATTCAAATCTTTCAAATTCTCCATAATATTCAAAATTATCTTTATTCATTTCAATAAACTCAAAATCTGGATTATTAAGCATAAAAGGAAAATTCTTATCTTTGATAAATACAAATGGTCTTTCTCTACCCTTAAAATATAATGCACATCTATCAATATCATTTAAAATTATTTCAAATTTTTCCTTCTTTTGCTCCTCGAAATTATAGTTTTCTTGTTTTATAAATATTGCTTTTATTCTATCTATTATACTCATAACAAACCTCTTTCTCTTTTATATGTACTACATTTCATGATACCAATCTATTCCAGCACCTTTACTTTTTCTTATTAATTCTTTTATTTCTCTTTTTGATAAATCTCCAAATGTTTTAGTTACTCGTTTAAATTTTTGATGTTTTGACATATTCTCTTGTGCTAACAATTTATATGTATCTTGTATTAAATTTCTTACATTTATTTCTTGTAATTGCTTATCATATAATTCTTGTCTAGCTTCATATTCGCCTTGTGTTTGTTCATACTCTTTATGTTTTTGATTCCAATAATCTCTTTTTGTTTTCCATTCATCACTTTTTCTTTTGTATTCCTCTGATTTTGTTTCCTTTATAACTTTTAATATTTGGTTTCCAACCTTTTTTATCATTTCGTATTTAGCATCATTTTTCACTTTTTCATAATCTTTATATGTATTTACTTTTTGCAATATTTTATCTATTTTTACACAAGTATCTACATATTTTGAAAATTCTCTTTTACAATCAGCATTTGAATTAACTAATAACATTGTAATTTCATTTAATATTCTTTTACTTTCTGGTTCTTGATATTTATATATAAACCCTTTTTCAAATGATTTTGTTACCTTTTCTAGTTTTGCAATTTTATTCAATATTTGTTCAATACTTTCTTCTTTAATACTACTTAATATTTGCGTTGTATTAAAAATTTCTGGCATAATTTCTTGCAATTCTGATTCTATATCTTTAAATTCTTCTTTCATTTTTTCTATATGATTTTGTAGTTCTTCTTTTGTCTTTACTACTTTTAGATTAGTAAATTTACTTAAGAATGTTACTGCTTCCAAATATGTATCATCTTTATATAAAATAGCTTGATTTCCGACATTTTTAAATTGATACTTTTCATTATCTATTTTTGTTATTTCTGTAAAATTTTCTGGATCCGATTTATTTACAATATATATTGTTTCATTTATATTCATTTTTTCTAGTGCTTTATTTACAAAATTTTGTGTTTCTTCTGTTTCTACTGCATTTAATAATAAGTCATCATTTTGATACATTTCCTTTAATTCATCTTTATATTTTCTAATTTCTTCTTGTGATAATTTTCCTAATTCTTCTTTTGCTATATCTTTAACATCATACATTGCTTTTAGTTCTTCTTTATATACACCTTTTGCAATAGCTCTCTTTACTCCTGTAAAATTTATATATGGCTTTCTTTTTACTGATAAATCTTGATTTTTATTCCAAACAATTAAATGACAATGTGGATTATTCTCTTTATTATGAAATGCTGCCAACCATTCTATGTCATCTAATGGTATTTTAAATGATTTTGAAATCTCTGGCATTTTTTCTTCTAATAATTCTTTCCATACTTTTTTGCTTAAAAAATTATGTTCTTTCGCATCATCAGCTCTTAATGATATTGATGTTTTAAATATATCAATATTATTATTTGAAATTTCTTGCACATATTCTTTTATTGTATCAAGCTCTATTAATTCTACTTCTTCAGTATCTAATATTTTTCCAAATAAACCATGTACATCATATCCTGTATCTACACCACTTCTTGTTGCTGTATAATCTGTATGCAATTTATCTATATGGGCTTGTAATTTTTGTGGTCTGCCTTTTCCATTATATTTATTATATATTTCTTCTTTATTTAACCACTTAAAAACAATACCACCCTTGTATCTATCAATTTCCATTTGCCACTCCTAAATCAAATTATCAAAATTCAAATCTTCTGGAATCATTTGTCTTATATCTTCGTCTAAAAAACGATTTTTTATAACTCCATATGCCAATTTATTTGCTAAATCAATTTTTTCTTTTAAAAATTCTTTACTATCTTCTGATTCACATATTTTTGATAAGACATACGCTTGTAAAAACAAGGATGCATATGATGACTTGCCTGTCTTTGCAAGTAACATTAGCATCCTTTCAAATCTTTTTCCTAATTGTTTTTCTATTGCTTTTGCCATTATTTCTGTAATATCATCTGCATCCTCTTTAAGCATTTTTACCTTAAAAAATTCATTTAAAGCTATATTTACAATTTCGCTTTCGCTAATATTATTTTTTGCTTTATATCTTAATACCTTTTCTTTTAGGCTTTTTGGTATAACAGCAAATATTTTTTCACTTTTATTTTGTTTTTTTATCTCTTGTTTATTTTCCATAAGTTATCTACCTCTATTTTAATATTCTTCTTCATATTCCTCAATTCCGTCAATTTCATTTTGCCTCCATTGATTATTATTTACAATATCATCAAACCATCTTCCTCCAATTTTAAATCTTGGAATTGCAACTCTATTTACTTCTTTTATATCATCTAATTCTATACTAATAATATTTAAGTCATTTGGATAAGCATTATTTTTGGTAAGTCCATATTCTTTGTTCATAACTGAACCTTTTATGATAAAAATTGTTAACGGATTAGAAAGACCTCCAAATTTATTAAACCAATCCATTAATAAACTAATATTCTTTTCCGATGTATCAAATCCCTCTATAGTAAATGCACTTCCATTATATAGTTTATCTAATTCTTCTTTTGTTGTAACTTCTATTTTATTTATTTCAATTTTATTTTCCATTTATATAATATTCTCCTTATATTTATTCTATTTATAAACGATACTAAAGGCAGGAAAGAGATACAGAGTGTATCTCCCAAATACATAGAAAAACAAGTTTTCTAGTTCTCTGTAAATTGCTAAAAAATACAGAGAAAGTACAGAAAATATACTAATGTTAGTATATTTTTTATTCTCTTAATTTTTCAAATATATATTGTTTTATTTGTATTTCTGTTTTTCTATTTTCAAAATATTCTTCTATTTCATCTTTATAGAATGTTATTTTTATTGAATCTTGTTTAAATTCATCTTTTTTCAAAATTATATTTTTAATTTCTTCTTTACTTAAATACTTGTATTCAGTATCTTGTTTGCATTTTTCTGATTCTATCCTAATTCTTTTAGCTGTACTATCTGATATTTTAATATTTTCATTTAATAATTCAGCAATATTTTTTTGTTCTTCTTGTGGTAAGAAACTCAATTTTTCACCTGTATTTATTTTTATTTTATCTTGTTCCACTGCTTCTTGTAAATTAGGAATCAAATATGTTAATCTTAAATATCTTTGTATAGTTCCATTACTTGATTTTTCTTCTTTAATAATTGTTGCTCTTGCTAAACCTAAATTATCTTTTTTTATTTCTTCTAACATTGATGTTTTTATATTTCTTTTTTTATATGTATCATATTTTATTCTATAGGCTTTTGCTCGTTCTATAGGAGAAATATTCTCTCTCGTACATAAATTAGTATCAATTAAATATATTTTAGCTTCATCTTCTGTTAAATTTTCTTTTATTATACAAGGCAATTCTTTCAAGCCAATTTCCTTTGCACAATTTTTTCGATTATGTCCAGCAAGTATTTGATATTTTTCATTTCCAATAAGTCGCACAATTAAAGGTTGCATTATTCCATTAATTTTTATGCTTTCAATCATTTCTTTTTTCTTATCTTCATTATATAGTTTAAATGGTTGATTTGGATAATCTTCTAATTTATCTATTGCTATCATTACTACTTTTACATTATCTTCTGAATTATCATCTTCATTTTCTATTACTATATCTTGTTCATCAACTATATGTTCCAGTTCTTTTTCTTCTATCACATCATCATCTTCTATTCCTAATGTTTCTTTTATTTCTTCTTCTGTAACATATTCTTTATTTGCTAATCTTATAATTTCTTCTATTGTAAGCTTTTGGTCGTATCTCAATTTTGCTTTTTTTAATTCTTCTTTTTTATAATAATTAATTAACAATTGATTTGTTTCCATCTTTTGTACCTCCATATTTTATAATTCTTGTTTATGCTTACATCTTTTATAATTACATTTTTTCTCTGCTATATCTTTAGGTTCTAAATAGCACTTATGTAATTTACAGTATGCAACTGCATGACTTTTTCTTGAAAGTCGCCCATAAATACATAAGTGCTTTGTTATGTTTGGTCTTTTTCTTCTATTTTTTCTTCCCATAGCATTTTCCTCCATAAGTATTTCATTTATCTTTTGTTGATTATCCTATATTTCTAGGCATTTAATTTTCTGTATTTTCTCTGTATTTTTTGTCTGTTTACAGAGAACTAGAAAACTTGTTTTTCTATGTATTTGGGAGATACACTCTGTATCTCTTTCCTGCCTTTAGCATTTTCTTTATTTAGATCAACTTTATATATTGAGCCCTTTTATTCCAAAAAAATAAGGAGCCAAATCTTTAATCAATTTGTCCTTATCTGTATAAAAAGTCCTATCAACTTCATAATAGTTATAAATAAATTCTGATTGTTTCATTCCTTCTATATATAAGTGTTGTAATATATTTCTTTTTCTAATTTCTATTTTATCTTTTGTCTTTTCATGTAAATAATGTTCTATTACCTTATTTATAAAGTCTAATAACATTTTTGTTTTATATCTACTTTTTAATAAACTTTCCAAATACAATTCATCTTCAGAAAATAATCCTGTCATTATGCTTTCAAGCTCTTTATTATGATATTCTTTGCTTTCATTTATAATCTCTTCTTTATCTTTATCTGTTAAAATAACATGATCTGATAATTTTTTATAATTTTTAAGTATTTCTTCAGTTTTGAATAATGATGATTTATAATCTAATTCAAGTAATTCTTTTTTTGTTTCCTCCATTTTTTGAGAAAAAACAATACCTATTTCTTCTGTAACTTTTCTAACTAAATAATCTTTATAACTTTCTTTTTCTGGATTTTGCATAACGATCTCCTTTATAAACTCAATCTTTTTTTTGCTAGTTCAAATGTATCTTTATTAATTTCCATTCCTATAAAATTTCGATTAGTGTTTTTACAAGCAATCCCTGTTGTACCACTTCCCATACAATTGTCTAACACTATCTCATTCTCATTAGTATAAGTTTTTATAAGATATTCCAATAGTTTTATTGGTTTTTCTGTTGGATATATCATTTTGCTTGAATGTAACTTTTGAAATCTTAATATACTTGTAGGGTATTTTTCTGTACTTCCTTTTCTAATATCTGGTGTTTTATAAAATTTCCCATATACATTATTTTTCTTTATATTTTCAGATTTTATATTTCCTTTTCCATGTAGTGGTTTTCCTACTCCCATCTGTGGATTATATGTTGGTTGTTTTTTATAAAAAATTGCTATTTGCTCATGTTCTCTTAATGGTTGTCTATTTGCATTTAAAAATCCTGTAACTAATACTTTGTCCCAAACAAGATCGTATCTAAATAACTTTTCATTACTATTAACTAACTTTATAAAGAATTTTGTTTGTGCAAATAAACATATTACTCCACTATCTTTTATTATTCTTTCATATTGTATCCACATTTGTTTCAAATCAATTTCTTTATCCCATTTGCAACGTGTAACCCCATATGGTAAATCACATAAAATCATATCTATACTTTTAGCTGGAATTTCTTTCATTAATTCTAAACAATCACCATTATATAAACTTAGCATTTATACAATCCTCAAATATTAATTTTTTAAATATTTCCATTAACACATTCACAACTATAGAGTTTCCAGCCTGTCTATATAGTTGTGTATCTGATGTTGGAATCGCTTTTGCTTTTTCAAAATCATCATCCGAAAATCCGCATTAATCTCCAACATTCTTTTGGTGTTAGTTTTCTAATTCTAAAACAATACTTTCCATCTTCTGTTATTAAAACTGCTGCACTTGAATTTATGTTTCCACAATTTCTAGTTTGTGTGGGTGCAATTTCTTTAATTTCAACATTATTGTATGGATTGAACATAGAAATATTCTTGCTTTCTGCAATATTAGATTTAAAATTTCCTGCTGTAACAGTTGGCATTATGCCTTCTATATCATATATTCTATCTTGTAAACTTGTCTTTCCTTCTTCATTATTTATACATATCGGTTTATCTGTCTTTTCTAATGTAGCCATATTAATATTACTTGCTAGAATCGTCTGTGATATTTGTTTTCCAACTCTACCTCTTTTTCTTATATTTTGTGGATATGAAACATTTATTGAATCTCCTTCATAGGCTTCTGTATAACCTTTTTTAGTTCCTTCATTTACCAAGATATGTGGTTGGACATGCCCTCCACTTGCACTTGTTATTGTAGGAGCTATTCCGATTTTGGTCATAAATACTTCCTGATTGATGTTTTTTATTTTCTTCATCAAATATTCCACAAATTCTATTTACATTTTCTTCTTTTATATACTGTTGATCTCTTGCTCCCATTTTAAAATAATTTGCAATTAAACATGCACTTATATTAGGATTTTCTTGTTTTCTTATTATTTTATTTGAATGTCTTACTAATCTTCCAATTGCCTTGTCTGATAGATAATACTTATCATCAACGTTTTTTTCTAATAAGTCCTTTAATCTTAATTTTAAAAACTGTTTATCTGGAAAATTAAAAGAGCATTTGTCAATATCTTTTCTAATCGATATTACAAACACTCTTTCACGATTTTGTGGAACTCCATAATCTTTACTATTTAGAACTCTCCAGTAATTGTTATAACCTGCATCTTCTATTTCTTTTAAAATACTTGCAAATTCATTTCTAAATCTTTTACTTGTTAGATTTTTAACATTTTCTATAATACTAACTTTCGGTCTAACATCTTTTAAAATTCTATATCCTTCAAAGTATAGTCCACTTCTTGTTTTCCCTTTTTCAATTCCGTTTTAAATTTCCAGCTATACTAATATCTTGACAAGGAAAACCGCCATGTCATAAAATCTACTTCTTTAAGTTCTTCTGTCTTAATATTTTTTATATCACCTAAATTTAATTTTTCATCAACATTATGAATTGCACAATAACTTTTTATTGCAAACTTATCAATTTCACTAAATCCCACTAATTCATATGGTATATTCAAATTTCTCAATGCTTTTTCAAAAGCACCTATTCCTGTAAATAAACTTAATAATCTTATCATTTGTGTTTTCTCCTATCTTTCGTAATTTTTAATCTTCCATTTCTTCTTCATCTTCTAATTCGTTTTCTATATCTTCCCACATGCTTTCATCTGCTGTTTTTACTTTTCTATATTCTTCTTCATTATTTTGTAATTTTATTAATCTTTCTATTATTTCCTCTCTAGCTTCTGGAACACATCTATTTAAAAATTCTCCACATGTACTTATTGTTATTTCATAATCTCTTTGTGGATCTATTACTTCTAAATCTGTAGAACCACTTTCTCGATTTATATAGACAATATAATCTGCAATATCTTGTTTCTTTATAATTACTTCTGTCATACCATCATCTACAAATACATACGGCTCTTTATTCCTAATAATCTCTCTAATTTCATTTTTGTTATAAAATTCTAATTTATCAACATCTATCATTTTTACCTCCATAAAATTTATACTTCATTTCCCCAGCAATCCCATCCTTCTGCAGTTTGCCTAGCAAATAATTCAATACGTGGTAAATCTCCTACAAGTTCTACTATTCTATCTCTTACTAATGCTGGTTTCTTACTATGTTCTTCAATATGTGTATCTACAACTTGTGATACCTTATTTGAAATTCTTTTTATATGACCTTTAGTTGCAATTAAACATATTTCTGCATTTGCTCTAGTCCAATGTCCTAATCCAAAAAACCAGGTATCACTTACTTTATTTCTTTTAACCCAAGTGAATCCACATGTTTTATATTTAAATCCCCATTCTTGTAAGGTTTTAATTCCTTCTAATAAGCATGGAAAGGTAACCCATAAAAAAAGAACACAATCTTTTTCAGATATTTTCTTGATTGTATCCTTCATCGCAACAATTTCTTCTATTTTCATCGTTTTATAATGTTTGTTTGCAGTTCCAGTTCCATCTCTCCATGTCCTATAATGCCAAGGTGGATCTGCATATATGATATTGTATTTTTTGTTAGTATTATATATATCAACTTTCATCATTTGTACCTCTCTATTTTTATTCTTTTGTAAATCTTTTATCTAAATCATAAACTGTTGTGTTTATTCTAAAAGGAAAAGGAGAATCTCTTTGCCATTGTAAGAGTTTCTCCCATAATTCAGGATATTCATTTTTTAAAATTTCTAATGTTTTAATATTTTGTTTTGGACAAAACCAACATCCTAATCTTTTATGATTTTTATATAACGGATTATCTAAATTTCGTTCTTTAAGAAATTCAAGGCAATCTTTTTCTGTCATATTCCATTTTTCTAGCATAGAGCACTCATTATCTTTTAATCTTTTTAATCGTTTCTGTTCATCTGCTGCTATGCCTATATAGCTAATATAATTACCTTTTGTATTAAGATATTTTTTTAATATATTTACTTTTAACCTAGTATTGCACCAAGAACTTAATATTCCTGGAAATCCGTATATTTGTCCTTTTCTTTTACCTCTTGTCTTTTTTGTATAAAAATAATCTTCAAAAGATTTTTCTTGTGTAATAACAGTAATCTTTTTATTGTATTTACCTTGAATGTACTTATCTATCCTATTTATATATTCATACATCTCTGGTAATTCTGCTCCAATACTTTGTGTAGCCATTACTTTGCAAAATATAATTTCATCAACTTGCATATTTTCTTCTAACATTCTTATAAGCATAGCTGTACTATCCTTGCCTCCACTAAAATTGACAATATGTTTTATATCGTTATCCATAATGTTTTCTCCTTAGTATATTTTTTATTCTTTTGTTTTATAGTATTTCTTCTTCCTCATCTAAGTCTTGTTCATATTCTTTAATTCCTTTTGGATCATATTCTTTTAATTTTTCCATATTAAAAGCAACTCTGTCATATCTTCCTAAATTGTATTGGAAACTTCCATATACTTCTTTTATTATTCCTTCTTTTATTAGTTTTTTCTCAAGCCCACATGTTTTAGCTGTTGAATCAATAAATCCTTCATCATAATCTAGTAACATTCCTGGCAGATTTATTGTTATATTGGAATATGGTTCTTCTTCCATATATGATAATATTGCTAAATTACCATTATTTCTATATTGCGATACTTGTATCAATAAATCTTTTCCTTTAAATTTTAATGTTTTTCTTTGCTTTTCATCCATTTTATCTTTTCCTCCAATTTTTCAATTTCTTTTTCTTGTTCTTCGGTTAAATTTCTTAAAAAGTCTAATTCATTTTTGTTTGTTAAAAATTCTACTATGAATTCTTGCATATCATGATATTTTTTTATTAGTATCTCTTCTTCTTGAATTGAAATAATGATAAATTCATCATCATCCCATATAATCAAGCACTCATTTTTTTCTCCAAATGTTTCATCAATATAATTAAATTGTACATATCTCATAATTAAATTTCCTCTCCTTCTTCATCTTCTTCAGACGATGTATTTTCAATATTTTCATTTTTTGGCACAAAAAAAGAAGGACCTCTGCCCTTTAATAATTGTCCTTTTAAACTTTTATAATAATAATTAGGAAAACTTTGAATTTCTTTATCTGTATTTTTATATTCTTGTTCTCTTAATTTACATTCATCATACAAACTTATTATTTGCTCTCTATTCATTTTATATAATAAATATCCTACATTTTCTTTAATTGCTAAAGCTAATGAATATGATATAATTTTTATTTTTTCAATATTAGCTGGTTGCATATATTTTATTACTTCTTGTGTATATAGCATTTCATACTTTTCTAGTACATCTATTATTTGTATTTCTAAGTTTTCAAATTCTGTTGGAATTTTCTTCTCTTTATTTATAATAAAATTAAATAAACTATCTATCATATTATTATTTATAATATTATCTTTGCTCTTTTTGCGTATAGGGTATGTACTATTTTGCACATAGGGGTATTGATTATTTTGCGTATAGGGAGTATCTAGTATAAAAATCCTTCTTTCTATGATTTCTTTATTTTCATTTCTTATTAATTCTACATTTATATAATTTAATTCTGCTAAATGTGATATCCATCTAGATATTGTACTTATGCTAACATTATATAAATCAGCAAAATACTTGTTTTTAGCAAAGCAATATCCTTTTGCATTACTTAAAGCTGTTATTTCCCCATATAATAATCTTTCTGCAAATTTTAGTTCTCTATTGTATCGTACTCCTGCTGGAATTATTGCATAATAATTCACTTGTATATCTTCATTCATATTCTGCATCACCTCTTTTTCTTATATTTGTGTGTATATATAGAAATAGTGAAACAGTAGATACAACAAATAATTCCACTAATATTTTAATTTTCAGCATAATATCACCTCTTTTTAGTTCAAAAAAAGAGAACTAAATTTTTTCAATTTAATTCTCAAAGTTGGTATTATATATTTTTTATAACATTTTTTATTTTTTCTATTGGGATGAAAACTCTCCTTTTTAAAGTATCTGTATCTATTATTGCTAATTTTTCGTTTTCTCCCATTATGTATATAGTCATTTCATTACAATTAGACTTATTTTGTAATATTTTTTTTATAATTTCCGAATCTTTTATCACGACTTTTTTCATCTTATACACCTACTCTCAAAAGGTTTGTAAGGTTTCTAGCCCTATGAATTTTTAGCGTTACAAGAAAAAATATCTACAACTGTTGGTATTCCTATTGCTATAACTGGTATTCCTAATGTTACTTGACTAATTTCAGCTCTTGTATTTCCAACCCCAGCTCCTGGTACTATTCCTGTATCTGAAAGTTGAACTGTACTACTTATTCTTTCTATACTCCTTGATGCCAATGCATCTATTACAATTACAAGTTTTGGATTTATATTATCAACAATTCCCTTTAAAATTTCCAATGTTTCAATTCCTGTTGTGCCTAAAACCCCAGGTGAAATCGCACTTACCATTCTTGTTCCTTCTTCTACATATTGTGGTAAGTAATTTATTATATGTCTTGTTACTTCTATTTCATTTATTACTTTTGGTCCTAGGCTATCAGGTGTTACATATATGTTTCCAAGCCCTACCACTAGTATTTCTCCTTGTTTATCAATATGTGTATCTATTAATTTTTTTAATTCCTTAGACAAGGTTTCTGCTGATTTTTCTATATCCTCATCTTGTGCTATTTTTAATTTTTGTATATCTATTGTAATATAATTGCCGATAGGTTTTCCTATTGCTTTTTCCCCTTCTTCATTTGTAATTTTTACTCTCTCGACTGATATGTTTTCATTTATTTCTTCTTTTTCACTTTCAATTCCTTGTATTTCATTTTCTATGCTGTTCGCTTTTATATATATGTCTCTTCTTTCTGATGCTAGATCTGTTCTGAAATTAAATGCTTTTTTTTCGTTATTTATCATAAAAAACCAACTCCTACTTTTAGTATTTGTTGGTTTTGGCTTTTTATTCAAATTTTATTTTATTACTATATGTTACTATTTCTTTTCATGTTATATCTAATAATGTTTTTTGCTTGATTTAGTTTTGTACTTGTGTTTTGATTTGACATCTTTTACTTATATATAACTATTTACTTTTTCTTTTTTCTTTCAAAATTTCGTTTCTCTTCGGAAATTCATTACGAAGAGAAACATTTTTAATACTTAATCCACAATATACTTTTCGGCTTTCTTTTATTTTTATGTTAACATAAGATACTAGATACTAAAGCCAGGGGCCACCCAATAAGAGTTGCTAGCATCGCTACTGCTGCAATTGCCAGCAGAGCTCACACTGCAGAAAGAATCGCTATTGTAGTAATCAGGCGAACGAAGCCACCAGTATGAAGGACTGCTAGTGTTTGGTTTTTTTGTTACGTTTGTACCAGAATTGTATGCTGTACTTCCTAATGTTGTTTTATAATATTTATACTGACTTCCTTCTGTTGCTATTGCGTATCCTCTTTTTACTCCTCCATTATATCCATTATTCCATATTTCTCCACATGATAATAACCATAAATAATCTGAGCTCGTTGTTTTTGAGTTTGCATTATTATATGTCTGTATAAATTCTTTTTGTACTTGTTTTATTTTATCTTTTATGCTTAAGCTATTATATGTTGTACTATTTAATGTACTTCTTAATGGAGTTGCTCCCCATCCTCCTGAATTTGTATTACTATTACTATTCATTGCTGCTGATGTTAAAAATGTTACATATTCAAAACTTATTCCTGCTTGTCCTGTTGCTGTTGTTGAACCATATGCTGTAGAAGTTGTTAATGTATCATGGTTAAATCCTAATATTCTTACTGTCTTACTATCTACTGTTGCTGTATCTCCTACGCCTAATGTATTATCTACTCCATTTAATTTTACATTTACTTCTAATGTATCATTTCCTATTGATGAATTATTTGATATCATTTGGGCTATTGTAGATAATTCATCCCAACTATATGTTATTGCCTTCGCTGTATGTGTTGTTGCTTCTGATGGTGCTACACTATTTTGTACTTTTAATGTTGTTTGTTCTGCTGGTATTTCTTTTGTTTGTCCATTTTTTGTTGCTACTATTTTTATTATATATTTTGTATCTTGCTCTAAATTTTCTATTGTATATTCTAATCCTATTGCCTCTTCTCCTGTTGCTGTTTTTTCTAGTGTATATTCTCCATCAGCTTCTGTTTTTTTATAAATTTCTAATGTTCCACCTTTATTTCCACTTGTTGCTATTTTTATTGTTATTGAATTTGTTGTACTTGTTATATTTTCTACTGTTATTTCTAATGGTTCTTCTGTTGTTCCACCTTCATAGATATCTTTTAGTAATATTTCATATCCTTCTTCTGTTGTTATTCCTTTTGTTGTTCCATCTTCTTCCTTATTTACTGTTCCATACTTTCCTAATATTTCTTCTAATTGTTCTTCTGTTATACTTCCTAATGGTGGCTCTAATTGTTTTTCATAAATATCCAATGATATTCTTTCCTTTATGCTTGCTATCTCTGATGCTTTTTTTGCATTTTCTGCTTGTGCAAATATTCCTGTGTTTGTTAGTGCTTGTATTGATATCCCTGCTAATATCAATAAAACTATGATTGTTATTACTAACGCTATTAGCGTTATACCTCTAGGTTTTTTTCGACATTTTTTCATTTGTTTCGTCTCCTTTTCTTATTTTTACAGGAACAACCTGTATTTTAAATATAACACATTAATATTTTATATTCAATAATATTTGCAATTTTAATATAATTGTAAAAAAAATGAAATATTTTTGTAATATTTACAGTTTGTTCCTGTAACTTATTTTTGTTTTTATTATAAAATAGAAAAAATTAATTAACCTATAGATTTTACCTATTAAATCAATATTACTCTAATAGTTTAAGATTTATATTTCTTTTTCTGTAACTTATAAGTTTATATTTTTATGAAAGGATAATTAATAAAATGAAAGTAAAAACATTAAACGGAAACTTAAATATTGTTGGAAAAAATCTAAAAAAATATCGTAAATTAAAAAAACTTTCTCAACCAGAAATTTGTAGAAAGTTAGATTTATTAGGTGTTACAATGTATAATTGTGATATTTATGAAATTGAATATGGAAAAAAGACTGTTAAAGATTTTGAAGCTTTAGCATTTTGCAAAGTTTTGGGAATCACTCTTGAAGAATTATATTCTGATACTGATCAATATTATGAAGCATAAATAAAGAACCAACTCATACTTTTTTAGTATTTGTTGGTTCTTTATTTTATATTAAAAAATCCCTACTACATTCCCGTCTTCATCAATATCAATATTTTCTGCAGCCGGAATTCTAGGAAGTCCTGGCATAGTCATAATTTTTCCAGAAATAGCCACAACAAACCCAGCACCTGCTTTTAAATTAATATCTCTAATAGTAATTTCAAAAGGCTCTTTACACTCTAAATTTTTGCTATCGTCTGAAAAAGAATATTGAGTTTTTGCAATACATACTGGTAAATTTCCATAGCCTAATCTTTCAATTCTATCTATTTCATTTTCAGCCTCTTCTGAAAATTTCACTCCTGTAGCTCCATAAATTTCTCTTGCAACTTTTTCTATTTTTGTTTTTATATCATCTTGTAAATCATAAATATATTTAAAATTCTCTTGTTTTTCTGTTAAATTAACTAATTTTTGAGCAATATCAATAGCACCTTCTCCACCTTTTGCCCAACCTTCAACAAGACTTGATTGTATTCCTTTTTCTTTTAAATTTTCTTGTATGAATTCGATTTCTCTTTCTGTATCTGTATTATATCTATTTATTGCAACAATAACATTTAATCCAAATTTATCTTTTAGATTTTCAATATGCTTATATAAATTACTTATGCCATTTTTCAAGCCTTCTAAATTTTCTTCTTGGATTTTGTCCTTTTCTACTCCACCATGATATTTTAAAGCTTTAATAGTTGCTACAATTACAACGGCATCTGGTTTGATATCTGCTTTTCTACATTTAATATTTAAGAATTTTTCAGCACCTAAATCTGCTCCAAAGCCTGCCTCAGTAATAACATAGTCTGCTAACTTCATAGCCATTTTTGTTGCTATTATACTATTGCATCCATGTGCAATATTTGCAAATGGACCACCATGAATTATTGCTGGTGTATGCTCTAATGTTTGCACAAGATTTGGCTTTATAGCATCTTTTAAAAGAACTGTCATTGCACCTTCTGCTTTTAATTGTTTAGCATATACAGGCTCTTTCTTTGAATTGTATCCTATAATTATATTACCTAATTTTTCTTTTAAATCTTTAATATTTTTTGATAAGCACAATATAGCCATAATTTCAGAAGCAACTGTTATATCAAACCCATCTTCTCTTGGAACAATATTTTTTTCAGCAGACAAACCTGTTTCAACTTTTCTTAACTGTCTATCATTTAAATCAACACATCTTTTCCAAGTAACCTCTTGAATATCTAATTCATTTCCAAAATAAATATGATTATCTATAAGACTTGAAAGTAAATTATTAGCAGCAGTCATTGCATGTATATCACCAGTAAAATGAAGATTAATATCCTCCATTGGTGCAACTTGAACATGTCCACCACCAGTTGCCCCACCTTTGATTCCAAAAACAGGACCTAAAGATGGCTCTCTCAATGCCAATATAGACTTTTTCCCAGTTCTAGAAAGACCATCAGCAATAGCTATAGAAACAGTTGTCTTTCCTTCACCTAGAGGCGTTGGATTTATAGCAGTAACCAAAATCAGCTTACCATCTTTTTTATCTTTTAACTTTTCATATACTGAATTAGAAATTTTAGCCTTATATTTACCATAGCACTCAATATCATCCTCATCAATATTTAACTTTTCAGCTATCTTATTTATTTTCTCCAATTCTGTATTTCTTGCAATTTCAATATCAGTCATAAAATCCCCTCATTTCTCTTATTCTAATTTTTTTTAAAAACAAAAAGTAATAATAATTTCCTTTATCGCTCTAAAATAAAACATAATAATAATTAATTATTAATTATTATTAAATTCAATAATATTGAGTAGTAAAAATTGATAATATATAACTAAAATTATTTTTGACGAATGCGACCGGAGAGTATCTTAAAAAATCTTAAATTGTGTGTTTGAGGGTGCGCATTTAAGCAATTAACCCAACCACAACACCAATTAAAGCCCCAATAAAAACCTGCACAGGAGTATGTCCCAACACCTCAACTAATCTCTCAGAAACTTGAACCCCTGTAAGACCTGGAGTCTCAATAATCTTATTAAGCAATGCAGCCTGCTTTCCAGCAGCTCTCCTAACACCACAAGCATCATACATAACAATAAAAGCCATTATCAAGGATACAGCAAATATTGGTGTATCAACCCCCTCATATTTTCCAATCATTGTTGCCAAACTTGTAACAATTGCAGAATGAGAACTAGGCATTCCACCAGCACCCATTATTCTTTTAAAATTAAATTTTTTTGTAGTAACTAAATCACATATCACTTTAAACAATTGAATAAAAAACCATAATAAAATAGGTATATATATGTATTTGTTTTGTATAAATCCCATAAAATCATTCACTTGAATTTACTCCCCTTTTCCTATCCTGTAAAATTACTCTTCAGCTATAAAATTTTCTTCTTTCACTTTTCCATCTTTCTCAAGCAAAATTGTTATTTTCTTCTCAGCTTCTTCTAAAATTTTATTACACTCTTTTGATATTTTTATACCATCTTCAAATTTAGCAATTGATTCATCTAAATTCAAATCACCCTTTTCCAATTCAGTTACTATCTTTTCTAAATTTTCCATATTATCTTCAAAATTTGACTTTGCCATATTCAACTCTCTCCATTTTCTTATAAAATTTCAGCTTGTCTCTCTCCATCAACAAATCTTAGATCAATTTTATCTCCTGTTTTTAAATCCTTCGCACTTTTAATTATTTTATTATCTTTTTCAGTTATTGAAAATCCTCTACTTAAAGTTTTTAAAGGACTTAATGCATCCAATTTTACCACCAACTCTACATACTTCGTCCTTTCCTCTTTTTGCTTAACTCTTATAATATTTTCCAACCTCTTCACATATGAATCTATCTTTAAATAATTATCATTAATCTTTCTTAAAGGCTCTTTAAAAACTCTGCTAGACATACATTTTTCATATCTCAACTTCATTATTTCTACTTTTTTAATTAATGATAATCTTAACCTATTTTGATAAGTATTTATTTTTTGTTTTAATTCATATACATCTGGAACAGCCAGCTCTGCAGCAGCTGAAGGTGTTGGTGCTCTCAAATCTGCCACAAAATCCGAAATTGAAAAATCAGTTTCATGCCCTACTGCAGAAATTATTGGTATTTCCGAATTATAAATTGCATGTGCCACTATTTCATCATTAAAAGGCCATAAATCTTCTAAAGAACCTCCCCCTCTTGCTAGAATTAATACATCAGCTAATTTGTTATCATTCATGAATTTAATTCCATCAGCAATTTTCTCCGCTGCACCTTCACCTTGAACAGGAACTGGAAATAATCTGATATTTACATTAGGATTACGTCGTGTACTTACATTTATTATATCTCTTATTACAGAGCCTGTTTGAGATGTCAAAACACCTATTGTCTTTGGCATAAGTGGAATTTTTTGTTTATGTGCTTCGTCAAAATATCCTTCTTGTTCTAGTCTTTGTTTTAATTCTTCATACTTTTTATATAGTATTCCTACTCCATCTTCTTGCATTGCTTTTACATATATTTGATAAACTCCATCTCTTTCAAAAACAGAAACTCCACCTACAACAAAAACTTTCATTCCATCCTTGGGCATAAAATCTAATCTTTGTGCATAACTTTTAAACATTATGCATTTTATTAATGAGTTTTCATCTTTTAGAGTAAAATACATATGACCAGTATAATGGTTTTTAAAATTAGATATTTCGCCTTTTACAAGTACATTATTTAAATACTCATCATCTGCAATTTTATCTTTAATATAACTATTCAATTGACTTACACTTATTGCCATACTCTCATAATTCATATTTTACCTCTTACATATCTTTTACAACACTTGCTAAAATACCATTTACAAAATTTTTAGACTTATCTTCACCATATTTTTTAGCAAGTTCTACTGCCTCATTTATTGCTACTTTATATGGTATATCAGTAAATTTTATTTCATATATTGCAAGTTTTAATATTGATAAATCCATTTTAGAAATTCTATTTAATTTCCAATCTTCTTTCAAATTTTCTTCAATATTCTCTAAAATTTGTTCTTCGTTTTTATCAATTCCTAAAACTACATTTTTTATATACTTTTTAGCCTCTACATCTTTTATATCATTACTTTCAAAAAATAAATCAATTTGTTCTTCTAAATTTTCATTTTTTTGAATTTCTAAACTATATATTAATTTGAAAGCATTTTCTCTAATTGCTGACCTATTCATTTTTTAATCCTCTTCTTTTCATTATTATTTAGTTACTATTACTTTTTAAATTTATAGAGTAGTTCCAAGTGTTAATATATTAAAATTTAAAATTTGTTTTGACCTACTGTTTTAAACTACCTCTCCAGAACGGTTACCGTAGCGATAAATTCCTTTTTTCCTCTTGGCATTGCGTTTGGAAAAATGAATTTTAAATTTTAATATATCAACAATTGGAACGACTAGTTTTTAAGCTAAGCTGAATAATAACTTTTTTACATTTTATCAATAAACTTCTTCAATTTAGCCTTTACTTCATCTTTATTTTGTTGAACATAATTTCCAATAAAAGCACCTGCTAATATTAATAAAACTCCTACTATCAAATTATATAATCTTGTAGCTAATATTACTATTGCAACAATTACACCTATTATTGCACCCATATATTGGCTTATAAATTTTTTAAAATCTTCCATAACTCTTGCCTCCTCTATTTTATGCTTGTTCTTTTTCAACTTTAGGCTGTTTTTCTTGTACAGCTTTTTTAATTGTTATATTTACTTCTTTTACATCTAAATCTGTTGTTTCTTTTACTTTAGCTTTTATTTTATTTTGTAAATCAACTGATAAGTCTTTTATAACTGTATCTGAACCAATTACTAAATTCACAAAAATATTTACATTATTTTCTCTATCAAGCTCAACTCTTGATGTAACATCTTTTGCCATTTTATATTCTTTTGTAACTGCTTCAACTAGATTTTCAATTGTTTCTTTTGATATCATTAGTTTTCCATTTTCATTTGCTAAAAGAACACCTTGTTTGTCCTTTATTTCCTTTTGTGATGTAGGATCAAAGAATATACATCTAATTGATAATAATATACATACTATACTTACTCCTAAAACTATTTTTGATGATACTTCAGATACTACTAATGTTTTTGTTAAACTTTGTACTATGTCTATATCTAACCATCCGAATACTAATAAACATGCTATAACAGCCATTACTAATATAATATTTGCATATATAATTAATGTGATTTTTTCTATAATTTTCATTTCTTTTACCTCCTATAGTAGAGGTTTGTGAAATGGAGGTTAGTGAAGTAGATATCTATATTCTAACCTCTAACTTCCAACTTCCAACCTCTAACATCTAACCTCTAAATCTTTAATTATCTTCATTAACACTTTCTTTTTCTTCTTTATTCACAGTTTTTACTATATCTGTATTAACCCCTTGAATATGAACATTTACTTCTTCTACTTTAAATCCAGTCATTCCTTCTACTGATTTTTTTACCCTATTTTGTATTTCAAATGCTACATCTGGTATTCTTGTGCCATATTCTACAATAATATTTACATCTATTTTAGCTGTATTATCTGTTTTTTCTACTTTTATTCCCTTAGCCATATTTTTCTTTCCACTTAGTACTTCTGTTATGCCTCCTGCAAAACTTCCTGACATAGATGCAACACCTTGTACTTCTGACACTGCTACACCTGCAATTACTGCTATTACGTCATTTGATATTTCTATCCCGTTTTCTGTGTTTTCTGTTTTTTGTTCGGTATTTTTAACCTCTTCATTTTCTAAGTTATTTTCTTTTTCTTCCATGTAAAATTCCTCCTTTACAATTTAAAAATTGATATACTTAAATTATGTTATAAGTATATCAATTTTTGGTATTTTTTACAACCTTTTTTAGTTATTTTTTATAATCAAATTGCAAATTATTGTTACAATTCACTGCTTAACAAAACTTAAAGTCCGCGCAGGGTAATAGTTTATTAATTAAACGAAGTCCTACAAATTATTCAAATACTTCGAACTCTTCTATTGGATTTCCTCTTAAAAAATCTCCTATATTCATTCTTTTAGCATTTTCCCCTTGAATTTCTAGCACTTGTAAAATTCCATTCTCTGTTTTAATAAATAAGCCATCTCTTTGGTCAGATATTAAAACAGTACCATTCCTAAACATTTTTATATTTTCCGGGTCATATCCAATATTTTTTGCTATATCAACCTTCCAGAACTTAATTTTTTTACCATTTAAAAATGTATAAGCACCCATAATTGGATTTAATCCTCTTACTAAATTTTTAATTTCTTGAGCAGTTTTGTTTTCCCAATCAATTTTAGACATTTCTTTATCTAGCATTGGAGCCATAGAAAAATCCTCACCTTGTTTTTCTCTTGGGGCTGTTCCTGCTTCAATTTGTTTTAAAGTTTCTACTAATAATTTTCCACCAATTTTAGAAAGTCTATCCCATAATTCACCTGTTGTCTCGTTTTCTCCAATTGTAACTTCTTCCTTTAAAATCATATCACCTGTATCCATTCCAACATCCATATACATTGTTGTAATTCCAGTTTTTTTATCACCATTCAATACTGCCCATTGAATTGGTGCTGCTCCTCTATATTTAGGAAGCAATGAACCATGTACATTTATACATCCTTTTTCAGGAATATCTAGTATTTCTTTAGGAAGAATTTTTCCATATGCTACAACACATATAACATCCGGATTTAAGTTTTTTATTTCATCTATAAACTCTTGATTATTTCTTACTTTTATAGGCTGATATACTGGTATATTTTTCTCAATAGCAAATTCTTTTACAGGAGATGCTACCATTTTCATTCCTCTTCCTTTTGGCTTATCTGGATTTGTCACAACTCCTAATATGTTATATCCGGCATTATATACCGCTTCTAGACTTTCTTTTGCAAAATCTGGTGTTCCCATAAATAAAATATTTAACATTTTAATACCTCCACTTGTCCTTTCTGGGACGTTTCTCAAAAGGACATTTTTGTCCTTTTTGTACCACATCTGGTTCAACATCTGTCCCAAAATGGACATTTTTGTCCATTTGAGAAACGTCCCCAAATGGACATCACTTTTCAGGCTCTACATATTCCAAAGTTCCCGGAATAATTTTATCAACAAAAACTTCACCTTCCAAATGGTCTAACTCATGACAAATAGCTTGTGCCAATAAATCTTTAGCCTTTACTTTTACTCTCTTACCAGTTCTATCTGTATATTCTGCTGTTACTTCTTCTGGTCTAACAACTTTTGCAAATTGGTTAGGAAAACTCAAACATCCTTCATCAACTTCATGCTCGCCTTTTGTCTTTAAAATAACAGGATTTATTAAAACAATTGGACCTTTATCATCATATAAGTCAATAACAACTACTCTTTTTAAAATTCCAACCTGAACAGCTGCTAGTCCTACTCCATTATATTTATGCATCGTTTCTATCATATCATCAATTAATATTTGTAGTTTATCGTCTATTACTTCAACTTCTCGAGATTTTTTACTTAAAATCTCGTCCCCTTCTAATCTTAAATTCCTTATTGCCACTTTTATTCCCCCATTCATAACATTTCAAGATCTGTCCCAATTGGACAAAATGTCCAAAAAGAAACGTCCCTTTTGGACATCACACCATATTATTTGGATTCACATCTATAGTAATCTTTGTATTTTTATAATCCTTATCATATAAAGTCTTTAGCAATTCATTTAAAGCCACATTTGCCTTTTCATTCATATTGCCCTTTATTATAATTCTCCACCTAAATTTATTTTGTATTTTATCTATTGGAGAAGGCATTGGTTTAAATATTTTGAACTCTTCATCATTTAAATTTTTTACTGCAATTTCATAGGCTAAATTTGAAACTTTTTTAATTTCTTCTTCGTTTATACTATTAAATCCAATTACTATTATATCGCAAAATGGTGGATATTTCAACTGTTTTCTTAAAGCTATTTCTGTGTCGTAAAATTTTTCATAATCTTGTTTTTGTGCATCCTGTATACTAAAATTTTCTGGATTATAGCTTTGTATTATTACTTTTCCCGGCAAATTTTCTCTTCCAGCTCGTCCCGCTACTTGTGTTAGTATTTGAAATGTCCTTTCTGTCGCTCTATAATCATCTATATTTAGTGAACTATCTGCTGCTATAACTCCTACTAAAGTTACTTTTGGAAAATGATGCCCTTTTACTACCATCTGCGTTCCAATTAATATATCTATATCTTCATTTTTAAATTTATTTAAAATCTCCTCATGTGAATTTTTCTTTGTTACTGTGTCAACATCCATTCTTATAATTTTCGCTTGTGGAAACTGCTTGTGGATTTCTTGTTCTAGTTTTTGTGTTCCTGTTCCAAAATATCTTATTTTATCACTTCCACATTCTGGGCAAGTTTTCACCAATTTTTCCTCATATCCACAATAATGACATTTTAATTTATTTTCATAACTATGATATGTCATGCTAATATTGCAATTCTTACATTTTACAGTATATCCACAATTCCTGCACATTATAAATGTTGAATACCCTCTTCTGTTTAAAAATAAAATTGTTTGCAATTTATCTTTTAAATTTTGCTCAATAGCTTGATATAAATCATTACTTAACATTGACCTGTTTCCATTTGCAAGTTCTTGTTTTAAATCTACTATCTCAACTTTTGGTAAGTTTGAATTATTTGCTCTTTTTGTCAATTCCAATAATGTTATTTTTTTAGTTTCTTTTGCATTATAATATGTTGTTAAATCAGGTGTTGCACTTCCTAATAATAGTGGTATATTTGCTTCTTTTGCAATTTTTTTTGCAACTTCTTTTGCATTATATTTAGGACTTGCTTCTGATTTATATGAGCTATCATGCTCCTCATCTATTATAATAATACCTAAATTTTTAACTGGTGCAAATATTGCTGACCTTGCACCTATTACAATGTTTGCTTTTCCTTCCTGTATTCTCTCCCATTCATCATGTCTTTCCCCAATTGATAACTTGCTATGTAAAACTGCGATTTTTTCTTTTCCGAATCTTGATATAAATCTATCTAACATTTGAGGTGTTAATGAAATTTCTGGCACTAGCACAATAGCTGACTTATCTTCTTTAATGACCTTATCTATTAATTGTAAATAAACTTCTGTCTTTCCTGAACCTGTAACACCATATAATAAAAACTGTTCATATTTTTTATTATCTATTGATTCCGCTACTTTATTAAAAGCTTCTTGTTGTTCATCAGTTAATTTTAAATTTTGTGTGCTATCTACTTTTTTAGTATTTAATGGATTTCTTTCAAACTTTGTTTCCACTAATTCTAAATATTCATTTTTAATAAGAGTATTTGCAATACCTCTTGAACACTCTGTAAAAGCTTCTATTTCCGGAATAGTACATCCTTCATTATCTCTAACAAAATTCAATATTCTTACTTGTTTATCTGATTTAATTTTTCCACTCTCTATGTCAAAACTGATTTCATCAAAATCTTTTTTTAAATAAACAACATTTATTTTTTTATCTTGAATTCTATTATTTACATTTTTAGTCCTTGTTCCAGGTGTTTGCATTAGTTTTATGCATTCTGAAACATTACAAAAATATCTCTTGGCCATCCAATTTGCAAGTTCTATTTGTTTATCTGTTAACCCAGTTTCAACTTTTGCTATATCTTTAATTTCAAAATCCGAACTTTGCTTTATTCCTACAACATGTGCTTCTTCCAAGTTTTTAAGTCTACCAAATGGTACCAAAACTTTGCTTCCTATAAATATCATATTTTCTAGTTCTTTTGGAATATTGTAGTCAAATGTTCTATTCAATTTTTTTGCTGTACTATTTATTATTACTTCTGCTACCATTTTTTCTCCCTTCTGAGACAGCCGGGACAGTCCAAAATGTCTCATTATTTTGTCATTTTTGTCGATTTTGATTAATTTTCAACAAGTTTCTACAATTTCATGAGACATTTTTGGACTGTCCCACTTGTCTCATTCTACTATATTTTTTTATCTAAATCAATAAATTATTTTTAAAATTATTAACATTTATCATTTTCTGTGTTATAATATTTTTCAAAACTTATAATAAAATGAAATAGGTGAAATATTATGTATGAAGAAAGATATAAATTAACAAAAAGAGCCGGTATTTTCGCGGGAGTTTGACAGTTTTGAAATAAAAAAATCTTTGAAAGCATTATGAATGCT
>CAMCQH010000006.1 GCA_945877035.1 uncultured Clostridium sp.
AAGAAGAATTAATAAAAGAAAAATCATTTTTATCAAAAGCAATGCTAATAGAGAAGGCAAAAGATAATGAAGAAATAGCTAGATATTTAGAAAAAATAACAACAGAGATAAATTCAAACGAAGAAATTTACACAGAAGAAATAAAGCAATTATTTACAGTAATGATAGACCAAATACTTAAGATAAAAATAGGGGAAGAAAAAGCTGAAGAAATTAAGCAAAATATAAAAATGAGGAAAGGAGGAGAAAGAAAAATGATGGCAGTATTTGAAACAATTGAACAAGATAATAAGAGGATTTATAGGAGGGGCAAGAAAGAAGGAAGAGAAGAAGGTAGAAAAGAAGCAATATTATCATATATAAAAAATATGCTAAAAGAGAATTTACCAATAGACTTAATATCAAAGATAACAGGAATATCACCACAAGAAATAAACAAAATGAAATAAAACTACAGATAAATATATTCTAATTATTCCAATAAAATAATTCAAAGCTAGAGTATTAAAAATGATAAAAATATCCGAAATACTCTAGCTTGTTTTTTTGTACGGTTTAGAAACATCAGTTATTCCTAATAAATAATCACAAGAAGTACCATAAAATTCAGCTAATTTTACTAGATTATATATATCAATAGTTATTTCACCAGACTCATATCTAGAATAAGTTTGTTGTGTACAACCCAGTATCTTTGCAATTTGAGATTGAGTTAAATCTCTATCTTCTCGTAAACTTCTAATTCTTAATTCCATAAAATCACCATATAAATTATAAAATATTCTCATTACGTGTATTGACTTTTACACGTAATACGTGTAAAATAATTACAGAAAAAATTATAAAAGGAGTGATTCAAATGATGAAACAAAGTAAAGGTATAACGTTAGTAGCGTTAGTACTAACGATTATAGTATTATTGATATTAGCTGGGATAGCAATACAAGCACTAACAAATCAAGGATTATTCTCACGAGCCAAAGAAGCAAAAGAAATAACAGAACAAAAAACAGCAGAGGAAAGTGAAATACTAAAAAATTATCTAAAAGAAATTGATTTACAACTGGGAAGATTATCAGGTAAAGCACAACCAGGAGACTATGTAACATATACACCAGACCCAGCAAGTACAGATGCAATAATAACAGAACTTGAAGAATATTCAGGAAGTACAGCAAATACATCAAGTACATTAACACAAGAGATAGGATTAAAATGGAGAGTGCTAGATGTAGTAGATGGAAAAGTAAGATTAATAAGCGCGACACCAACAACACAAGTAACATTAGAAAGCTATAATGGATATAATAATGCAGTATATTTATTAGATAAAACATGTAAAACATTGTATAGTAAAGCAGGATATTCAGAAAACGTGCAAAATCTAAAAATAGAAGATATACAAAATAAAATGTCAACAGATTATACTACAATAAATACAAATTATGGACAAACATTTACACCAACAAATAAAAAATATCCAAGTATATTAGTTCAAGAAGCGGGACAAACAATAACAGGAATAACACAACCAGAAACAAGATTAGGATTAAGCAAACAAACAACACCAATAAACCAAACAGCAGTAAATACAGCATCATCTTGGACAGTAAAATATACATATTGGGATAAATCAATGGCAGAAAGTGACTTTGGAACAGAACCAATATATTATAATTTGTTTATAAATAATGGAAGTAATTACTACTCAAGATATTGGTTATCATCACGTTGCGTTGATGCTGACTCTAGACGTGCTTGCTTCGTTGTGCGTAATGTGGGCTCTGGTGGCGTGTTCGCTTACAGCTTGTATAGCTCTTATGACGACCCTGGCAGCTATAGGTATGCCCTTCGCCCTGTAGTAACTCTAAATTCTAATGTTCTAGTAAAATCAGGAGATGGAACATCAGCAATACCATATGAAATAAGCTTATAGATAAAATAGAAAAAGTTTGTATAAAACCTAAAAAGCCGAATAAAAATTATAATAAATAATAATTTTTAGGAGGCTTTTTATGCATTCAAAAACAACAAAAAACAAATACAAAACAAAAGAAAACAGAAAAAGAAAAACAATTATAATCATTGCCATAACACTACTAATAATAATTTCATTAATATTTTTAATAAAAAATAACAATAAAACGGCTAAAACTTCAAAAATTGGGAACAATAGTACTAGTCAAGAAATTATAGAATATATTTTAAATATTAGTTCATACGAAACAGAAATAAGCGTAGAAATAAAAAGCAATAAAAACAGCAACAAATACAAAATAAAACAAACATACATAGCAAGCAACAAAAACGAGCAAGAAGTAATAGAACCAAGCAATATACAAGGAGTAAAAATAATAAAAGAAGGAGCAAATCTAAAAATTGAAAACTCAAAATTAAGTCTAACAAAAATAATAGAAAACTATTCAGACATAACACAAAACAACTTAGACTTAATTAGTTTTATAGAAAGCTACAAAAATAATACAAACTCAAAATTCAAAGAAGAAAATAATCAAATAATAATGGAAACAACTGCAAAAACAGAAAATAATTATCAAAAATACGAAACATTATATATATCAAAAGAAACAGGAAAACCAACAAAAATGGAAATAAAAGACACTAACCAAAATATAATAATCTACATAATATATAATGAGATAAATATATAATTTATCTTCAAACTAATATGAAAAAATATATAATTGACACATACCAATATTAGGAGTGAAGAATATGACAATAAAAAGAGGAGATATGTTTTATGCAGATTTAAGCCCAGTTGTAGGATCAGAACAAGGAGGAATAAGACCAGTTTTGATAATACAAAATGATATGGGAAATAAATATAGCCCAACTGTAATTGCAGCTGCTATAACATCACAAACAAATAAAACAAAACTACCAACACACATAGAAATAGATTCAGAAAAATGTGGACTAAAAAATAATTCTGTAGTATTAGCAGAGCAGATTAGAACAATAGATAAAAGTAGATTAAAAGAAAAAATAGGACATATAGAAGATGAACAGATTATAAATAAAATAAATAATGCACTTGGGGTAAGTTTTGGTTTAGAAGAATAAACCAATGGGACGTTATAAGATGGTTGAAAAATCAACCATCTTAACAACGTCCCCATGGTTAAAAAACTTTTAAACCTTCATTTTTTTCATAGTTTTAACTTCATCAAACAATTTATCAATTTGTTCAGATTTTGCTTTAACAATATTTCTATAAGATTCCAATACTTCATTATAATTATCAAGCGTTTCTTGCCCAGTAAGCAAACATTTCATACCCTCTAAATAATAATTTTTCTTATCATCACTATTTGCAGCAAGCCTTTTATTATCATATTTCTCAATTTCCTCAAGCCTTTTAACTTCAGCTTTTAACTCTTTCAAATAATCCATAATACAAGAAATTTCATATTCAGTATCATCAATAATAACCTTTATTAAAGCTTTAACCACAATGGGATTATTCTTTCCCAATGTAGGAATTTTAACATTTCCAGAAGGATTATGCTCAGGCTTAGTTTCTTCTATTAAAACTTTTACAGCATCGGAATTTTTAATAGGTTTAGTTTCATCTATTAAAATATTAAGAGTATCAACAATACCAATATGAGTTTTATATTGTCTTTTACTAACAATAGCATCATACTCATCAGCAACACGAATAATTTGACCTTCATAAGGAATATCATCTTTAGTCAAACCATTAGGATAACCACTGCCATTCAATGCCTCATGATGATAAATAGTACCAGCAGCATAAGGTCTTAATTTTGGGTCATTCATACATATTTTATAACCCAGTGTAGTATGAGTTTTCATTATTTTGTATTCTTCATCAGTTAAAGCTGACTGCTTTTGCAAAATACTAGGAGGTATAAACTGCTTCCCAATATCATGTAAATAAGCACAAATAGTACAATATTCAGTAAAACTTTTTGAACAATGTAAATATTGACAAATTCTACAAACAATACTTGCAACATTTTCACAATGTTTTCTTGTAAATACATCTAAACTTCCTAAAATATTTAATTGATATTGCATATTTTGGTCTAAATTATATGATTTTAAACTTGTTCTATCATAAAAATCAAAAATTTCTTTTGGCATTTTAGTCACCTTTTCTTATAATACTTTAAAAATATTGTAACAGAAAAAAATTTTTTATTCAAGTATAATAAGTAAACAAGAAAAAATATTGTAATATTTGGAAAAATATGGTTTAATATATAAGAGGTTTATAGATATAACCAATAAAAATCTAAATAATATTTAATAGGGTGAAAAAATGTTTAAAGATAGAGAAACATATAAAGCATATTTAGATAAACAAGAAATTAATAACTCAGATTTAGATGAATATAATTATTTTCAACATTCAAAAAATGGTGAGATAATTATAAAAAATAGAGATTATAATATTTCAGGAATCAATGTAGAAGATTATACAAATTGCATAAAATGGATTTTGCTAAAAGATAATAGAACAATGGCTTTACTAAAAAGACCATTTGGAGATGTATATAGAAATTTAAATAAAGGGCAATATGATATTTCACTATACAATAATATTTTATTACCACAAATAGCGAAGCAATTTCAAAATGAATCAGCTATGTATTATATAGTACAGGGAAATGAACTAAGTAACAATATGAGGCATTTACTTACAATAGATTTCAAAAGTGAAAACGAAGAACTAATTCATGGAGAAGAAATATTAGAACAAGCTGGTGGAAATATAAATGAATTAAATATACAAAATATAGTTGCTTCTATAAAAAAGTATTTAACAAATGCAAAAATGAAAAGTCAAGATATTACTGCAATAAAAAGAGAATTTATAAAGCAATCATTTTTTAATAAATTTGTTAAACAGTCAGATGAAAATAATCATAATTGGGGAATATTGATTAATAGAGAAGACAATAGAGCAAGAATAGCTCCAATTTATGACTTAGACTGTTGTTGTGATGTAGGAACTTTAAGAAAACATTTTAGAACAAACCAAGATGGTAGTACATGCAGCATAAGTAGTTTTATTAAAGACTTTGGAAAATATGAATGGTTTAATACATATATAAAAGAAGTTTTGGAAGATTTTGATATAAACAAAGCTATTAAAACTTCAAAGAATGCTACAGGAATTGATATTCCAGAAAACATACAAGAACATTATAAAAACTTTTTTGGCGAAAGATATTATGAATTAAAAAGTGCATATCAAGAATATATGATGGAACAACAAAATAAACAGCACGAAGAAGAAAAAGCAGAGAGATAATTGAAAAATGCTGAAAAATGTGATATTATATTACATAAATTAAATTGGAGGAAAAACAATGTACAGAACAAAAACATGTGGAGAATTAAACATATCAAATGTAAATGAAGAAGTAGAATTAGCAGGATGGATACAAAAAATAAGAAACTTAGGAGCAATGATATTTATAGATTTAAGAGATCAATTTGGAATTACACAAATAGTTATAAATAATGAAGAACTACAAAAACAAGCAAAAGAGCTTACAACAGAAAGTTGTATCCACATTTCCGGAAAAGTTGTGGAAAGAAGTAATAAAAATTCAAAAATTCCGACAGGAGAAATCGAAGTAATTGCAAATGAAATTGAAGTACTAGGAAAATGTAAAAATGTACTTCCATTTGAAATAAATACAGATCAAGAAGTAAGAGAAGATCTAAGACTAGAATATAGATTTTTAGACTTAAGAAATGAAAAACTACACAACAATATTTTGCTTCGTTCAAAAATCTTAAAAACATTAAGAGACAAAATGGATGAGCTAGGATTTGCCGAAATTCAAACACCAATTTTAGCAAACTCATCACCAGAGGGAGCAAGAGACTATTTAGTACCAAGTAGATTAAATCCAGGAGAATTTTACGCCTTACCACAAGCACCACAACAATTTAAACAATTATTAATGGTATCTGGATTTGATAAATACTTCCAAATAGCACCATGCTTTAGAGATGAAGACCCTAGAGCAGATAGAGCACCAGGAGAATTTTATCAATTAGACTTTGAAATGAGTTTTGCAACACAAGAAGATGTATTCAAAGTAATTGAAGAAGTAGTACCATATACATTTAAAAAATTCACAAATTGGAAAGTTGATGAAGGACCATTCGTACGTATTCCATATAAAGAAGCAATGGAAAAATACGGAATAGATAAACCAGATTTAAGAAATCCATTAATAATTCAAGATGTAACAAAATGTTTTGAAAATTCAGAATTTAAAGCATTTGAAGGAAAAACAATAAAAGCAATAGTAGTACCAAATGGGGCAGAGCAAGGAAGAAAATTCTTTGATAAAATGACAGAATTTGCTACATCAGATGAAGTAGGAGCAAAAGGACTAGCTTGGACAAAATATGAAGAATCAGGAGAAGTTACAGGAGGAATTGCAAAATTCATTACAGAAGAAATAAAAGAACAACTAGAAAATGAATTTGGAATGACTAAAAATTCAAGTGTATTTTTCATAGCAGATGAATTAAAAACAGCACAAAAAATAGCAGGGCTTGTAAGAATTGAATTAGGAAAGAGATTAGAATTATTAGAAAAAGATGTATATAGATTTTGCTGGATAGTAGACTTCCCAATGTATGAGTTATCTGATGAAGGAACAATAGACTTTAACCATAATCCATTCTCAATGCCACAAGGTGGTATGGAAGCACTAGAAAGCCAAGATCCATTAGACATATTAGCATATCAATATGATTTAGTATGTAATGGATATGAAATGGCATCAGGAGCAGTAAGAAATCATAATCCAGAAATAATGGTAAAAGCATTTGAAATTGCAGGATACAAAGAAGAAGATGTAAAAAATAGATTTGGAGCATTATATAATGCATTCCAATATGGAACACCACCACATGCAGGAGCTGCACCCGGTGTAGATAGAATGGTAATGTTAATAGAAGATTCTCAAAATATAAGAGAAGTTATAGCATTTCCTAAAAATAAAAGAGCAAGAGACCTTCTTATGAGAGCGCCATCAGTTGTATCTGAACAACAATTAAAAGATGTACATATAAAATTAGATTTGGAGGAAAAATAAATGGAATATACATATGAACCCAAAGGCGTATGCTCATACGAAATGGTAATAAATATAGATGGAGACACAATAAAAAAAGTAACCATCAAAGGTGGATGTGCAGGAAACACAGTAGGAGTATCAAGACTAGTCGAAGGAATGCAAATAGATGAAGCAATAAAAAGACTAAAAGGAATACCATGTGGAATGAGAGGAACATCATGCCCAGACCAATTAGCAAGAGCATTAGAAGAAATAAAAAATAAAAGATAAAAATTAAATCATAAGTGTAAAAAAGTTGTCAAAAAGGGGCGGCCCTTTTGACAACTTTTAAGCTGAAAGAATAAAATCCTTATTAGCCAATAATAATTTTTTAATTAATTCAATTTGAGACTTAGACAAATGAGAATTTTCATCTAAAGAATACAATTTGCCAATTGACATTGCAATATCTAGATCATAGTTCCCATCAGAAGTCTGAACATTTTTATCATCTGACAAACCAAGTAAATAATCTAAAGAAATATTAAATACAGCAGCAATTTTTGTTACAACATCAAGACGAGGTAAACGTTCACAAGTCAAATACCTGCAAATTGTCACATTTGAAGTACCAATTTTCTTAGCTAATTGAGTTTGTGTCATATTATTTTCATCCAATAAAACAGTTAACCTATAACTAAACTTTTCTATATCGAAACTCATAGAAACCTCCTATATCAACTATTATAGAACTATAACTCATAAGTTCTATAATATTTACCAAAGTTATAAAAAATAATAATAATTAACCAAATGGAATAGGATAGAAAAACAATAACAAACATTACATAAAAAGGCAACAAACTAATGGTTTACAAAATCATAGAAGTTCCTAAACTCATAACCTTGAGACTTTAAATAAGAAATTGAATCTTTCAAAACATCATAAGTTTTATTAACATCAGCAGTGTCATGCATTAAAATAATTAAAGTTCCTTTATTTTTTGCAGTTTTTTTCAAATTATTTAGTAATTGAGCATTAGAATATTTTCTTTCAGAATCACGATTAAGACAATTCCAGTCAACATACACATAATCCATTTCATGCAAAACAGTAAGAGCATCTTTTTTTTGATTAGTATATATGTGTGACATATAACCATTTGGAAATCTAAAAATATGAGAGCAATAATTTTGGGCACCAATAGCTTTAGAGATTTCCGCATCTGTAGAAACAATTTCATTTTTAAAGCCTTCCATATCTTTATAAAGTAGTTTATTATTATGATTATATCCATGATTAGCAATATAATGCCCTTCATCATATTCTCTTTTAACCAATTCAGGATTTTCTTTTACATGTTTTCCAACAACAAAAAAAGTAGCTTTAACATCCTCCTCTTTTAAGATATCCAAAATTTTACCAGTAGCTTTAGTTGTTGGACCGTCATCAAATGTAAGATATGCCTTCTTTTCATCAGATTTTGCTATATCATTTAATGTAGTTTCTACATCTATATTAAAAAAACAACTTTTATTTAATTCAACCGCAAAAGAAGGCGAATGCCTCATAAAAAAGATACATGTAAGGATTAATAAAACAATAAAAATACTAAAAAACAAATACAAAAAATTTTTCTTTTTGATAAATAAAATTTTCATTTAAAAACCCCCATAATAATATATATGAGGGAACAAAAAAGTTACTACTCTTAAATCAAAAGAATAGTAACACATAATATATTATTTAATTGATAATGATTCATCCTTAGTGATATAACCATATTCAAGCATTGTATTCAAAACATGATATTGACGTTTTTTTGCCAAATCAGGATTAACAGTCGGAGCATAAACAGAAGGAGCATTTGGAACACCTGCAAGCATAGAAGACTCATCTAAATTTAAATCTTTTGGAGATTTATTATAATAACCATAGCTTGCATCATAAATTCCGTAATATCCATCACCGAAATATGCAGTATTTACATACAATTCGAAAATCTCTTTTTTAGTATAATTTTTTTCTAAATCATAAGCCGCAAAAATTTCACCAACTTTTCTAACCCAAGACTGTTCTTGAGAAAAAACAATATTTTTAGCAACTTGCTGGGTTATTGTACTTCCACCTTCTTGCAGCTCACCATTTTTTATGTTTGTAAAAATAGCTCTTGCAATTGCAATAAAATCAACAGGTCCGTGGTCATAAAATCTATGGTCTTCAACACTTATTACTGCATTTCTATAATATGATGACATATCTTCAAATTTTACAAAATTTTCTTTACTTGTAATTTCGTCAACTCTTGTAAGTAAAGGCTTTTCTTTTAAAGCTTTTGAGTAATAAGACTGCCCTATTAAAAATACAATTGAACAAGCAACTACTATCAGTAAAATAATTGCAATAATTAATTTTTTTATAAATTTCATATTTTATTACCTTTCATTTGTAATTTAAGTATATTATACAATAAATTATAAAAAAAGCAAACATTTTTATTGAATATAACTGGGATGTTGTGATATAATACAAAACAATAAAATATAATTATATTTTATTTGTTATTAATACCTAAATGAGGTGATATTATGATTAAATTTACAAAAATGCATGGGCTAGGGAATGATTATGTCTATATTGATGCCATCAATCAAAATATAGAAAACGAATCTTCTCTAGCTCAATTTGTTAGCAACAGACATTTTGGAATTGGCTCAGACGGACTAATTCTAATATGTAAAAGTGATGTTGCAGACTTTAAAATGAGGATGTTTAATTCTGACGGAAGTGAAGCTGAAATGTGCGGAAATGGAATTAGATGTGTTGGAAAATTTGTATATGATAAAGGACTTACAAACAAAACAACAGTCAAAATTGAAACATTAGCAGGAATTAAAACATTAATTTTAAACACAAAAGAAGGCCAAGTAGAAACAGCAAGAGTTGACATGGGAGAGCCTATTTTAGAGGCTGAAAAAATACCAGTTATATCAAATGAAAATCCTGTAAAAAATTTAAATTTAACTGCAAAAGGAGAAAAATTTAAATTTACATGTGTATCAATGGGAAATCCACATGCAATTACAATTGTTGATAATACTGAAAATTTTGATGTAGAAAAATACGGAAAAGTTTTAGAAGTTGATAAAGCATTTCCTAAAAAAGCTAATATTGAATTTGCTCAAATAGTAGACAAACACAACATAAAAATGAGAGTTTGGGAAAGAGGAGCAGGCGAAACATTAGCTTGTGGTACAGGAGCATGTGCAACAGCAGTTGCTTGCCACATAAATGGACTGACTGAAAGAAAAGTAAATATAGAATTATTAGGTGGTAATTTAGAAATAGAATGGAATAAAGATGATAACCATGTATATATGACAGGACCGGCAACAACGGTATTTGAAGGAACATTTGAAATATAGAAAAGCCCCACCTCAAAAAAACAAGGTGGGGAAAAAAGTTAGGCGATCATTTCTACTAAAAGCGGCATCAAAGCTGATACCGAATCGGTTGAAAGATTACCAAGCTTTTCTGAAAGTGTAGCATCATTATAGTATAACTCTCCCAAGTCATTGTTTACAATGCTTTGACAAATACTCATTAAACTACACTTCTTACGAATTTCTAAAGCCAAATCAAGCATCCTAGAAAACCTCCTATTAGAATACATACTTTAATTATAATACAATTTACATAAAAAGTCAAAAGAATATGGAAAATATTGGTATAAACTTTGAGAGGATTAAAAAAAATCTGTCAATAGGGACGTCCCTTTTTGACAGATTTTTAATTTTTTGATTTATCAAATCTATCTAATGCTTCTACATCATTAAATAGAGGAGAATCAAAAAAATCCTTTAGCTGAATATTTAATCCTTCGCAAATATGAATAATAGAACTCAATGTGGGTTCTTTTACTTTACCACGTCTACAATCACTTATTATGGAATTTGAAATACCAGCTTTATACGAAAGTTTATAAGCTGTTAAATCATTTTCTTTTAATAATTCATTAATTCTAAGCTTTATGGCTTCTGACAATATCATTAAAATCACCTTCTACTATGATTAAAATTAAGTATATCAAAATGGATATATAAAATATTCGGAATATTCCAAATATTTTTCTAAATGTATTGAAAAAATAAAAATGCTATGTTATTATATTTTTATATTCGGAACTATCCGAATATAAAAATATAAAGGAAAAACAAAGGAGGAACAAAACAATGAAAAGTTTAAAAGCATCAAAAGGAATAACACTAGTAGCACTTGTTATAACTATTATTATTTTATTGATATTAGCAGCAATATCAATACAAGCAATAACAAACACAGGAATATTTACACAAGCAAATAATGCAAAAAGGGAGTCTGAAATAGCAAATATAAAAGAACAAATAGTATTGGATATTTATGAAAAACAATTAGAACCACCAGTAGGAAGCATAACAGAAGATCAATTAGAAACAATATTAGGAAAGTATGGAACAATAATTTATGAGGAAGATGGAGTAACGATAAAAGGAATAACAACAGCGAAAGGATATGAAATATTGTTAAAAGATATCTATAGAGGCGAAACAGTAGCAGAATCAGTTCCAGATGGAGCAACAGTAACTCCAGTCAATGATATAACAACATGGTTAAAAACAGCTGAAATATCAAAACAATATTCATATACAACAATAGAACAAGTAATTGAAGATAGTACATGTACACAAAGTTTAATGAACAA
Source organism: uncultured Clostridium sp. (assembly GCA_945877035.1). Taxonomy (GTDB): domain Bacteria; phylum Bacillota; class Clostridia; order TANB77; family CAG-508; genus CAG-269. The sequence goes on from CAMCQH010000006.1 coordinate 11,822, forward strand.
TGAAAATGCGATGAAATATCTTGCAAGATCAACAGAATTTGCAAATGCAATATGTGCAAATGAAGCAGCAATGACATATTTAGGACAGTCTGCATATGTAGATAACACTGTGCTAAATAGTGATAGTTGGAAACAGTCTATTAAAGCATCTGAATATTGGTCGCTCGTATACGCTTCCAAAGTTGTTACGGTATATGGAGCTGTCGATGAAACTATTACTATTGATGGCTATTACGGTTCATTTACTACCGGAACAAATGGCTCTTGTAGTCATGTTGTACCGATTGACACCATTACGCTTACTGGTAGTGTAAGTGGTCAGTCATTTACAAGAACTGTGACTTCTGAAACTACAGAAGTTTATGTAATGACTGAAGGGGCTTTGTATTGGTATGGAACGCTTAACCATAGTTCAATAGTTAATTGCAGAAAATATACACATAAACAAGCATCTGCATATGCATACATGTCTGGTATATATACAAATATGAAAATCGATTTATCAAAGTATAAGAAGGTGTGTGTTGATTATGAATGTGTTTCTGTAGATAGTAACTCGATAACAAACACTAGTATTGCAATATGGGATGGTGATTATAATATATCTAATATCCCATCTATGACAGTTGATGAAACAGCTGGAATAATTGGAGAAAGATTACCTAGTGGCTATACACATAAAGAATTAAATATTTCTGATATTAGTGGTTCTTATTATGTAAATATATTCGAAGGTAATCCATCAAGTATAGATAGCTATGCTAAATGCTATTGTGAGAACAAAGCCAGTTATCTTTATTTAAATGGTTATAACAACACTTATATCTTAAAAATCTATAAAGTTTGGGTTGAATAGAACAACAAAATCACTATTTAGCACATTAACAGGATATCTAACTGCTTATAACTTTACATCAAAAACACATATTCCATGAAAGGAGATTTTCGATATACCTAACTTTGAAGCAAGAGCGTCAAAACTTAGTAACTTTTGTATTAAATTATTTAAGAGCAGCAATGATATAAGTGAATAAATAAGAAAATAAATATTGAAAACATATAAAACCTTCTGCATAATATAATTATGTAACTAAGAGTTGCAAATATATTATATAGGAGGCATTTTTGATGACAAAGGGACATGTGTTAGAAAAAATGAGTAAAGACATGCAAATGAGAAATTGATTATTAGTAAACAAAATAGAAATGTAGAAAACTTCACAAACAAAAATTTGCAAAAAAGTATTGACATTTTGGGTTTATATTTATATAATAGGCAAAGAAAATAAGAAAAAATCAAAAAGTCAAGAAAGTAGGATAAAAAAATGAAAGAACAATTTTTAGAATTATTAAAACAAGTCAAAAGAGAAGGAATAGATGAGCTAATAGAATTCATAGAAAAAACAGACTTTTTCAAAGCACCAGCAAGTACAAGATTTCACGGAGACTATGAAGGCGGACTAGTAGAACACAGTATGAAAGTATATGAAATACTAAAACATAAAGTAGAAACAAATATAGAACCATTAGAAGTGAATCTAGAAACATTAATAATAGTACCATTATTACACGATTTATGCAAAGCAAACTTCTATAAAGTAGATTACAGAAATGCCAAAAATGCATTAGGGGTATGGGAAAAAGTACCATATTACACAATAGATGACACAATTCCATATGGACATGGAGAAAAATCAGTAATGATGATAACAGAATACATGAAATTAACACCAGAAGAAAAATACGCAATTCGTTGGCACATGGGATATACAGAACCAAAAGAATTATATAACACAATAGGAGCAGCGTATAAAAAATATCCATTAGCATTATTAATGCATGAAGCAGATTTAGAGGCAACTTATTTTTATGATATATAAGGGAGGAAAATATGTTAGCATATATAAAAGGAACACTAGAAATGAAAATGACAGGATACATAGTAATAGATGTGGGAGGACTAGGATATAAAGTATTTATGTCAGATTCAGGAATAGAAAAATTAGGGAATATCGGAGAAACAGTAAAAGTACACACATATTACAAAGTAAGAGAAGATGACATAAGCATATTTGGATTTAACACATTAGAAGAACTAAAAATGTTTGAATTATTAATATCAGTAAGTGGAGTTGGAGCAAAAACAGCATTAGGAATGCTTGCAGTATGTGAGCCAACAGAATTTGCATTAGCAGTTATAACAGAAGATGTAAAAACATTAACACAAATGCCAGGAATTGGTGCTAAATCAGCACAAAGAATAATTTTAGAATTAAAAGATAAAATAAAGAAAGAACAACAAATACAAGAATTAACAAAGGCAACAGAAGGAATAAGTGGCGTAAAAACAAAATTAGAAGAAAAAATAGAAAATGAAGAAAAAATAGATGAAGCAATTGCTGCGCTTCAAGTATTAGGATACAATAAAAGAGAAATAGAAAAAGCATTTGACAAATTAGTTAAAGAAAATATGACAACAGAAGAATTAATAAGAAAAGGACTATCAATTTTAGGAAAATAAAAAGGAGAGATTAGGAGAACAGTACCCTTAATCCCTCTCTCTTTAAAGGAGAAAAAATCATGAACAATAATGAACCACTAGCATACAGAATGAGGCCAAAAACACTAGAAGAATATGTTGGCCAAGAACACGTATTAGGAAAAGACAAAATATTATACAGAACAATAAAAGCAGACAGATTATCAAGCATAATATTATTTGGACCTCCGGGATGCGGAAAAACATCACTAGCAAAAGTAATAAGTGAAACAACCAAATATAAATTCTATAAAATAAATGCAGTAACAGCAGGAGTAGCAGACATCAAAAAAGTAATAGAAGAAACAAAAAATTATATGATAAACCCAACAGGAAAAAGCATACTATTTATAGATGAGATACACAGATTTAACAAACTACAACAAGATGCTTTACTTCCATTTGTTGAAAATGGATTAATAATTTTAATTGGAGCAACAACAGAAAATCCATATTTTGAAGTAAACAAAGCTTTAATATCAAGGTCAATGGTTATAAAACTAGAGCCACTAACTGAAGAGAATATCTATACAATATTAAAAAATGCAATTGAAAGAAAAGATGGACTAGGGGAATACAATATAAAAATAGAAGATAAAACTTTAAGAAAGCTTGCAACTATATCAAATGGAGATGTAAGAACAGCATTAAATGGACTAGAAATTGCAGTACTTACAACAAATATGGAAAGTGATGGATATATTCATATAACTGATGATGTTATAAAAAATTGTGTGCAAAGTAGAAAAGCTATATTTGATAAAAATGGAGATACACATTATGATAATATAAGTGCATTCATAAAATCAATGAGAGGTTCAGACCCAGATGCAACTGTATTTTATTTAGCAAGAGCCTTAAATGGAGGAGAAGACCCAATGTTTTTAGCAAGAAGAATTGTAATATGTGCATCAGAAGATGTAGGCATGGCAAACCCAAATGCATTAGTAGTCGCAAATGCTGCAATGCAAGCAGTACATATGGTAGGAATGCCAGAAGCAAGAATATTACTTTCAGAAGCAGCAGTATATGTAGCAACATCTAAAAAATCAAATGCAAGTTATTTAGCAATAAACAAAGCATTAGAAGATGTAGCAAATAAAGACACAGGAACAATACCAATGCATATAAGAAATGCACCAGTAGAAGAAATGAAAAAACTAGGATATCATGAAGGATATCTATATCCACACGATTTTCCAGGACATTGGGTAGAACAACAATATCTACCAGACAAAATGTTAGGAACAAAATATTATATAAAAGATGAAAATATTGATTAAAAAATAAAAAATTGGAAAACCTACTATAAAAAGAGTAGGTTTTTTTTAAAGTTCTAGGAAATTTCATCTCGATAGAGTGAAATCGACGTAGAAATTAGTTATGCGAAATAAAGTGGAGCTATTATGTCAGAGATGTTAAAAAAATATATTAAACAAATGATAATAGGTTTTTTAGCAGGTCTAGTTAGTCGGCTTTTTTTCAACAGGAGGAGGGCTGATACTAGTACCAGCATTTATCTATTTACTTAATTTAGAACCCCAAAAAGCAAGAGGAACATCAGTATTTTGCATATTGCCAATGGTACTAACAAGTAGTTTTTTCTATTACAAAGGCAATTTTATAAATTGGCAAACAGCATTTTTATGTGGAATTGGAGGAGCAATAGGAGGATATATAGGAGCAAAATTATTAAAAAAGCTACCAGATAAAGTTTTGAAAATAGCATTTACGATATTTTTAATATATGTATCAATAAAAATGATTTTTAAATAAAATATTCAAATGTCATATAATAAAAACAGCGTTTCATAAAAAAATAAGAAAATTAAAAAAATATGTCGTAAGATATAATATATAAAAGGAAGAGAGGAAACAATGGAAAAAGATATATTAGAAAAAAGTAAATGGAAAAACAAAAATACTCAATACTTATTTGAATTGCAAAAATTTTTAGATTTAGCAGATAACATAGAAGATGAAAGCCTAAGAAAATTAATAATAAGTCAAATGCTAAAATGCGATAAATGTGTAACAAATATTGCTGAAAAAATGTTTAAAGAAATTAAAAATTTATGATGAGCGAACGAAACGGTAAGATTTGGCATTCAAAATTTTTGAAAAAATTTTGAATGACGATGAACGGAGCTAAGTGGTAAGATTTGGCAGACAAAATTTTTGAAAAAAATTTTGGATGACGATGAACGAACGAAGTGAGTGAAAGGAAAAATAAATGACAGAGATATTAATAGGACTCATTTCTGGAATTATAAGTGGAACAGGAATGGGTGGAGGAACAATATTAATATTTTTATTAACATTTATGTGTGGATTAGAGCAACACATAGCACAAGCTACAAATTTAATATTTTTTATACCAACATCAATTGTAGCAATAATAGTAAATATAAAAAACAAAAATATAGATTTAAAATTAGCAACAATAATATCCATATTTGGAATATTAGGAGCCATAATAGGAGCAAATTTATCAATTCACACAGATGTAAAAACTTTAAGAAAATATTTCGGGATTTTTTTAGCAATTATTGCTATTCATGAAATATATACCATAATAAAAGAGAATAAAAAAACAAAAATGGGATAAAATAAAACTAAATTAAGACAATAACAATTAACGAAGCGAAGTGTAGAGAAAGGATTGATAAATATGAAATTTGCAAAGGGATTATTAGTAGGTGGATTAATTACTACTGGCTTAATAATGATGTATAATGATACAAATATGATGAATAAAAATAAAATGATGAAAAAAGGCAAGCAATTTGCTAAAAAAATAGGAATAATGTAACAAAAAAGCTGTCAAAAGGAATAATCCTTTTTGACAGCTTTTAACTTATTAAAATATTATTATTCACAACAGTCATCTTTTGATTCTTCAACGCTTTCATTTCTATGCCAAGGTTTTTCATCATCTATAAAGCAATCACATTTATCATGTTTTTCACCTTTTAAGCATTTTCCTTCATGATGACATTTAGCACAAATTTTTATTTTCTTTGTTGTATTTGCCCAAATTTGAAGAGCATAATGTCTATCAGGACAAAGAGGACCAAAAACAAATTCACCTTCTTCATCTGTGAAAGTATGACCAATAGGTCTTCTTTCTTCTTTACCACAGTCATATACAATTTCAGTTAATTTAACAACAGCATCACGTACAGGCTCTTTAAAACAGTCTTTTATAACACCATAAATAACATCTCTATTATCCTCTGGTAAAGTTATATCTAAGTCAAATTGCTTTCCTCCTGCTATAACACCATCAACATCTAATATTGGACAATAAGGTTTTTTACCTTCCATTTCCATAATACATACATCCTTTCGCTTCGCTCATCATAAATTAAAACTTTTACAAAATTTTAATTTATGAATCTTTTCTTCAAACATAATGTTTGATTATTATATAATATGAAAAAAAGAGTCAAAAATTGATAAATTTTGCATTTTTTATTTAAAAGTGGTATAATATAAGTAGTTTTAAAGCAAAAAATATGGTTAGCTAGAATAGCAACCTTAGAAAAGAAAAGGAGAGACATCATTATGACAAGAAGAATCATGACCAAATCAGAGTGGAGAAAAAAGCAGCAGGTGAAGAAAATTATCAGCTTGATAATTTCTTTTATAGGAGGCATTGCACTCATATGTTCATTCTGTATGGATGGACCTGCCGCAAAGTACAACGGCCCTATATTCATGGTTAGTTTGGTATTGACAGTTTTAGGAATCCTGAGCTTGCTTGTACTTCTGGATCAAAAGTACAAAGATTACCTGAAAGATGCCCTACAGTGAAGGGCATTTTTCTATTATAATAAAAATATAAAAAATGAATAAATTACCACTCTTTGGCAAACAATAAAAACAAAAAATGTTTGCATGCAAGGAGTGGAATTTTTTTGAAAGAAAATAGAAAACTAAAAATAACAGGCACAATGCTAGAAAAAGCCCAACTACAAAAACATCTAGAAAAAATAGCATCAAGTCAAAGTATAACAAGAAAATCACAAAAAGACACATATCCAGTACCAGGGCTAATAGAAAACTTCAAAACAATAGAAGAAGTATATAACCTACTAAACGAGCACTTAAAATTAGGAATAAACATACACCCAGCAGGAGAGTGGCTACTAGACAATTTCTATATAATAGAAGAAACTGTAAAACAAATTCAAAAAGAATTACCATTAAAGAAATATATAAACTTTGTAGGAATAGCAAATGGAGAATATAAAGGATTTGCAAGAATATATGTATTAGCATCTGAAATTGTAGCATATTCAGATGACAAAATAGAAAAAGAAAATTTAAGTGACTATTTGGAAAGTTATCAAAATAAAAAAACATTAAGCATGGATGAAATCTGGAATATAGGAATATTCTTACAAATTGCAATAATAGAAAATATCACAGAATGTTGTAGTAAAATTTATAGTAGCCAAATTCAAAAATATAGAGCTGAAAGCATTGCAGAAAAACTAATAGAAGGCAAAGATAAAAATCAATCAAAATATAAAAATAATATAAAAAAAGTAGAAAGAAATATATTCCAAGATATGAAATATCCATTTATAGAATATATGTCATATATTTTAAAAAGATATGGAAAAAAAGCAAACGCATACTTAAATGCTCTAGAAGAAGTGGTAGAAAAATTAGGAACTACAGTATCTGATGTAATAAAAAAAGAACATTTTGAGATAGCTGTAAACAAAGTGTTAATGGGAAATAGCATAACAAGTATAAAAGAAATACAAAGAATAAATTTTTTAGAAATATTTGAAAAAATAAATGGAGTAGAAGAAATATTAAAAAAAGACCCTGCACAAGTATATAGCAAAATGGATTATAAAACAAAAGATTATTATAGAGGAAAAATAAAAGAAATAAGCAAAAAAACAAAAATATCAGAAATATATATTGCAAGAAAAATGCTAGAACTAGCAGAAGAAAATTTCGAAAAAGAAGGAGAAAACAAAAAATCTCATATAGGATATTATTTAATTGATAAAGGAATAAATAAATTATATGATAAGCTAGAATATAATACAAAAAGGAAAGAAACGGAACAAAATAAAACAAAAATATATATCTTGTCAGTAACAATTTTAAGTATAGTACTATCAATTTTATTAAGTTATTTTCTAAATTTAAAAATACAAAATACAGGAATTTCAATATTAAGTTTCATACTATTTTTAATACCATCAAGTGAAGTAATAATTCAAATAATTCAATATATTTTAAATAAAACAGTTAAACCAAAATTAATTCCAAAAATAGATTTTTCAAGTGGCATAGATAAAGAAAATGCTACATTTGTAGTTATTCCAACAGTTTTAAAAAATAAAGAAAAAGTAGCAGAAATGATGGAAAATCTAGAAAAGTACTATTTAGCAAATAAATCAGAAAATTTATATTTTGCACTATTAGGAGACTGCTCACAAAGTAGCCTTAAGCAAGAAAAATTTGATGAAGAAGTCATTCAAGAAGGAATAAAACAAGTAGAAAAACTAAACAAAAAATATCCAAATGAAAGCTTGCCAATTTTTAGCTTTATATATCGAGAAAGACAATGGAATGAAAAGGAAAACTGCTATTTAGGCTGGGAAAGGAAAAGGGGATTATTAAATCAATTTAATGAATATATATTACAACAAAAAAATCCATTTAAAATAAACACAATTCAAGACCACATAGAAAATGAACAAACAAAACAAATATTAAAAAATATCAAATATGTAATAACTTTGGATGCAGACACAGATTTAATTTTAAATTCTGCTCAGGAATTAGTAGGAGCTATGGCACATATCTTAAATAAACCCGTAATAGATGAACAAAAAAATATAGTAGTAGAAGGTTATGGAATAATGCAACCAAGGGTAGGAATAGAGCTAGATGTAAGCTACAAAACATTATTTACAAAAATATTTGCAGGTGCAGGAGGTATAGACAGTTATACAAATGCAATTTCAGATATATATCAAGATAATTTCAAAGAAGGAATTTTTACAGGAAAAGGAATATATGACTTAAAAGTATTTTCAAAAGTAATGGAAAATGCCATTCCAGAAAATACAGTATTGAGCCATGATTTACTAGAAGGATGCTATTTAAGATGTGGTTTGGTATCAGATGTAATGCTAATGGATGGATACCCAACAAAATACACAAGTTTTATGAATAGGCTATCAAGATGGATTAGAGGAGACTGGCAAATAATACGATGGCTAGGACACAAAAGTCCATTAAATTTGTTATCAAAATATAAAATATTTGATAACTTAAGAAGAAGTTTATTTGAAATTTCAATATTAGTAGCATTAATATATATAAATATATCAAGAAGCGTTTTTGATATTGATATATTAGGAATTGACACATTATTGATATTGATTGAAATAACACCATATATATTAGAATTATTCAATTATCTAATAGCAAAAAAAGATGGAGAAGAAAAACAAAAAACATTTACACCACAAATATCTGGATTAAAAGGGATATTTTTAAGAGCAATAATCTCACTTGGATGTATGCCATATAAAGCATATACTGCCTTAAAATCAATTGTAAAAACAATATACAGATTACTAATTACACATAAAAATTTATTAGAATGGACAACATCAGAAGAAGCGGAAAAACTAGGCAAGACAGACTTTATATCATATTATAAAAACATGTTTATAAATGTAATAGCAGGAATAATATCATTTATAATTTATTCACAAGATAAAAGCATAATAGCATTATTACTAGGAATTTTATGGCTAATAGCACCTGCTATAATGTGGTATATAAGCAAAGAAAACGAAGAAAAGCAACCCAAAGAGATATTAACACAAAAAGAACAAGAATATGTTTTAGAAATAGGAAGAAAAACTTGGAAATTTTTTGATAAATATTTAAACCCAGAAAATAATTATTTAATGCCAGATAATTATCAAGAAGACAGAAAAAACAAAATTGTAAGAAGAACATCATCAACAAATATTGGATTATCAATGCTAGCAGTTATTTCAGCACATGACTTGGGATATATAGATTTTGACAAAGCAATAGAAACATTAAAAAATATAATTTATACAATAGATAGTCTACAAAAATGGAATGGTCATTTATATAATTGGTATAACACAGAAACAAAAGAACCACTAATTCCTAGATATATATCAACAGTTGATAGTGGGAATTTTGTAGGATATCTCTATGTTGTAAAAACTTGGCTAGAAGAGAAGTCAGATGTCGGAGGTCAGAAAGAAGATGTCAGAGAGAAGATGTCAGAAGATAGAAGTCCGACTTCCGACTTCCGACCTCCGACCTCTGAATTACAAATCCTAATAGAAATTGTAAAGAGGCTAATCACAAACACCGACTTTTCAAAACTATATCTAAAACAACAACAAATATTCTCAATTGGCTTCAATATAGAAGAAAACAAACTAACAAATTCATATTATGACTTATTAGCATCAGAAGCAAGACAAGCAAGCCTAATTGCAATTGCAAAAAAAGATGTGCCAGTAAAACATTGGAATTCTTTAAGTAGGACGCTAACAACACTTGGAAAATATAAAGGGCTAATATCTTGGTCTGGAACTTCATTTGAATATTTAATGCCAAATATAAACATTCCAAAATATAAGGGAAGCCTTTTAGATGAATCTTGTAAATTTATGATTATGAGTCAAATGGAATATGCAAAAAAATTGCAAATACCATGGGGAATATCAGAAGCGGCATTTAATTTAAAAGACTTACACTCAAATTACCAATATAAAGCCTTTGGAATTCCGTGGCTTGGACTAAAAAGAGGGTTAGCAGATGAAATGGTAGTAGCGCCATATGGAAGTGTTTTAGCAATAACAGATTACCCAAAAGAAGTATATCAAAACTTAAAAAGACTTGAACAATATGGAATGAACGGAAAATATGGATTTTATGAATCAATAGACTTCACACCAGAAAGACTGGAAAAAGGAAAAAAATCAAGTGTTGTAAAAACATATATGGCACATCATCAAGGATTAATATTGTTATCAATAAACAATTTATTCAATGATAATATTTTACAAAAAAGATTTACAAAAAATCCAGAAATAAGCGCAGTAAGCATATTATTACAAGAAAGAATGCCAGAAACTGCAATAATTACAAAGGAAAATAAAGAAAAGGTTGAAAAACTAAAATATGTAGATTATGAAGATTATATAAAAGACACATATAAAAAGGTTGATGAAAGATTAATTAGAGGAAATGTAATCAGTAATGAAGATTATCTTGTAGCAATGAACCAAAAAGGAGAAGGGGTAAGCATATACAAAAATAAATTTATCAACAGATTTAAAAGCACGGATGATTACCCACAAGGAATATTTTTTGATATAAAAAATATCAAATCGAAAAAAACATGGACTTCAAATTATAAGCCAAATAACAAATATCAAATTAGTTTTATGCCAGATAAAATAGAGCAAGAAATGGTAAATGACAATATAAAAACAAAAATAGAAACAATAGTAGCACCAGATGAGCCTGTTGAAGTAAGACAAGTAACATTAGAAAATATAGGAAATGAAGAGGAAATACTAGAAATAACATCATATTTTGAGCCAGTACTTTCAAGGAAAGAGCAAGACTATGCGCACCCAGCATTTAATGATTTATTCTTAATGTTCGATTTTGACCATGAAACAAATAGTATAGTTGTAAAAAGGAAAAAAAGAGATGAACATGAAGAAGAAATATATATGTGTGCAAACTTATCCACACAAAATGAAATAATTGGGGATTTAGAATATGAAATTGATGAAGAAAAGTTTATTGGAAGAGGAAATATTGGGACACCACAAATGGTTAAAAACTCAAATCCATTTTCTAAAAAAATAGGATTAGTTACAGAGCCAGTAGTGGCACTAAAAAGAACAATGAAAGTAAAGCCAAACCAAAAAGCAACAATAAATTTAATAATTTCAGTAGGAGAAGATAAAGAAAAAGTAATTGAAAATATTAAAAAATATAAAACAGAAGAAAATATACAAAAAGCATTTGAATTATCAAAAGCAACAAATGAGGCGCAAAGTAGATATTTAAGAGTAAAAGGAACACAAATAAGAAATTATCAAAAAATATTATCTTATATAGTATTTGGTAATCCAACTAAAAAAATAAATTTAGATAAATTACCAAAAAGAAAATATGAACAAAGTGAACTATGGAAATATGGAATTTCAGGAGATTTACCAATAATTTTAGTTAAGATAAAAAACATAAATGAAGCATATGTAGTAAAAGAAGTTTTAAAAGCTTATGAATTTATAAGAACTAAAAACTTTGAAGTAGAACTTGTGATTATAGATGAAGAAAAACACAGCTATGAAAATTATGTAAGAGAAGAAATAGAAGGACTAATTTTAAACAGTCAAATGGCATATTTAAAAAATATAAGAGGCGGAATATTTGAACTTTCTAAAAACGAAATAAGCAAAGAAGATTTAGAATTACTAGAATTTGTAGCGAAAGTAATTATTGATAGTAGCAAAGGCGGATTAGAAAATGCACTTAAAGATTTAGAAGAAGAATATTTAGAAAAATATAAAAGTGTTGGAAACGAAACAGAAAATATATTAATAGAAACCGAAAATATTGATAATATAGACATTTTACAAAACACAGAAAAACTAAAATATTATAATGAATATGGAGCATTTTCAGAAGATGGAAAAGAATATCTAATAAAAGCAAACAGAGAAAATAGACTTCCAACAGTATGGTCACATATTATGGCAAACGAAAAATTTGGAACATTAGTAACAGAAAATATGGGTGGTTATACATGGTATAAAAACTGTAGATTAAATAGACTAACCTCATGGGAAAATCAGCCAAACTATGACATTCCATCAGAAATAATATATCTAAAAGATTTAGAGACAAAAAGGGCTTGGTCACTTGGACTAAACCCTATGCCAGACGACAAAAATTATAATGTCGTTTACGGATTTGGATATACAAAATATATTCACAAAAGTGATGAAATAGAACAAGAATTAGAAATGTTTGTACCAAAAGAAGATAGTGTTAAAATAGGAATTTTAAAACTTAAAAATATGAGTTTAAGCAGAAAAAAACTAAAAATATTATATTATATGAAGCCAGTATTAGGAGAAGATGAATTAAAAACTGATGGTTATATAAATCTAAATTATGACAAAAACAATAATATAATTTGTGCCCAAAATCTATACAATAGTGATTTCAAAAATGATGTTATTTATGTATCAAATAGTGAAAAAATAAAAAACTATACAGGAGATAAAAAATTCTTTTTAGGAAGCGGAAATCTGTCAAATCCAGACGCAATAAGAAAACCAAATCTAAATAATGAAAATAGTTTAGGTAAAAAGCCATGTATAGCATATGAAATTGAAGTAGAACTTGAAAGTTTATCAGAAAAAGAAATTATATTTATGCTAGGAGCGGAAGAATCAATTATTGATAGTAAAAATATAGCTTATAAATATAGTAAAATTCAAAATTGTAAACAAGAATTAGAAAATGTAAAGAACTACTGGAGAAACTTGCTAGGAAGACTGCAAGTATATACACCATTAGAATCAATGAATATTATTTTAAACGGATGGGATATTTACCAAACAATACAAAGTAGATTACTTGCAAAAACAGGATATTATCAATCAGGAGGAGCATATGGATTTAGAGACCAATTACAAGATACTTTAGGATTAAAATATATAAATCCAGAAATTCTAAAAAATCAAATTATAAAACACAGTAAACATCAATTTTTAGAAGGAGATGTAGAACACTGGTGGCACGAAGAAACTGGAAGAGGAATAAGAACAAAATTCTCAGATGACTTGTTGTGGCTTGTATATCTAACTTGCGAATATATCGAATTTACAGGAGATTATTCAATATTAGAAGAAAAAACACCATATTTAACAGGTGAAGTTTTAAAAGAAAATGAAGATGAAAGGTATGATAAATTTGATTTTACAAAAGAAGAAGGAACAATATATGAACATTGTATAAAAGCAATAGAAAGAAGCTTAAACTTTGGAGAAAACGGCTTGCCTAAAATAGGAAGCGGAGACTGGAACGATGGCTTTAGCAAAGTTGGACCTAAGGGAAGAGGAGAGAGTGTATGGCTAGGATTTTTCTTGTATAATATACTTGATAGATTTATAAAGATAATTAGAGAAGTAGAGATTAGAGGTAAGATGTTAGAAGTCCAACCTCCAACATCTAATCTCCAACTTCCAACCTCTAACTTCCAACCTCTAACCTCCAAAATAGAAAAATATGAATCGATAATGCAACAATTAAAAAAAGCACTAAACTCCAATGGCTGGGATGGCAGATGGTTTAAAAGAGCATTTATGGATGATGGAAATACACTTGGAAGCATGGCAAATGATGAATGTAGAATAGACAGCATTGCACAAAGTTGGAGCACAATATCAAATGCAGGAGATAATGATAAAAAATATATATCAATGGAAAGCTTGGAAAATCACTTAATAGATAGAGAAAATGGAATAATAAAATTATTAGATCCACCATTTGAAAAAGGAAAGTTAGAGCCAGGATATATAAAATCATATTTACCAGGTGTAAGAGAAAATGGAGGACAATACACACATGTGTGTTGTGCTTATGGACAGTTTTATAAAATATTGATACTCTTAAAATACATATTTAAAAATTAAATTATTAAAAGTACACTGAATATTTTTTCCGTAACGGAAAAAATATTCAACGAAAGTATTGAAAAAAAGTTTGAATTGTAATATAATAGTATTGAATAAAAAATCCGTAAACGAAAAAAATATTCAATGAGGAGGCTGGCTATGAAAGAAATAAAAAGAGATGTATATCTAAATAAAATTATTGAGAAAAGAGAAAATGGTTTAATAAAAATAATTACAGGTATAAGAAGATGCGGAAAATCATATTTATTAGATCCATTATTTAAAAATTATTTACTTGAAAGTGGAGTTAAGGAAGACCATATAATAAAATTAGACTTAGATGAAAGAAAAAATAATAAATTTTTAGACCCAGACCAATTAGATCAATACATTAGAGATTTGATTAAAGATAATGACCAATATTTTTTGATATTAGATGAAATACAAAAAGTTGAAGATTTTGAATCAGTGCTTAATGGCTTTTTACATATTCGTAATTTAGATGTATATGTAACAGGAAGTAACTCCAAGTTTTTGTCTTCAGATATAATAACTGAATTTAGAGGCAGAGGAGATGAAGTAAGAATACATCCACTTAGTTTTAGTGAATTTTATTCGGCTTTTAATGGAACTAAAGAAGAAGCATGGGAACAATATATTGTATATGGTGGATTACCTAGAATACTTTCATTTAAAAAAGAAGTAGAAAAAAGTGAATATTTAAAAAATTTATTTGAGAAAACATATTTAGACGATATTGTTGAAAGAAATAATGTTCAAAGAGTAGATGTATTAGATGCAGTTGTTAATATTTTAGCATCATCTATTGGATCATTAACTAATCCTAACAAACTATCAAATACTTTTGAAAGTAGTGGATTTAAAGATGTTTCGGTAAATACAATAACATCATATATTAATTATTTACAAGACTCATTTTTAATAGAAAAAGCTACGAGATATGATGTTAAGGGAAAAAAATATATTCAGACACCGTACAAATTTTATTTTTCAGATATTGGTTTAAGAAATTGTAGATTGAATTTTAGGCAACAAGAAGAAACTCATATAATGGAAAATATAATTTTTAATGAATTATTATATAGAGGATATAATGTTGATGTAGGCGTTGTAGAAATTCGTGAAGGGGATGATAAAAAACAAGTTGAAGTAGATTTTGTGTGCAATCAATATAATAAAAGGTATTATATTCAATCAGCATTGAGTCTTCCTACACGAGAAAAAACAATACAAGAAGAAAGACCACTAATGAATATACCTGATAATTTTAAAAAAATTATTGTTGTTAAAGATGATATTAAATCATGGATTTCAGAAGAAGGAATATCAATAGTGGGATTAAAAGAATTTTTGTTAAATCCTAATAGCATGGATTTATAGAAATATATATAGTATGAAATGGAGTGAAAACTTTGGAAATAAAAGAAATAGTAAAAGAATTAGAATATTATAACGAAGAATTGCCAAAGGAAGCATTAGAAAAAGCTATAGAATACAAAGAAGAGATGATTCCTGAATTACTTAAGATGCTTGAATATACAAAAGAAAATTTAGAAAATATCTTTAATGAAAAAGATGAATTTTATGGATATATTTATGCTTTTTTCTTATTAGCAGAGTTTAGAGAAAAAAGAGCATTTTCATATTTAATAGATTTAATAAATAAAGGTGAAGAATATGTTGAATATATAATAGGGGACGATTATCCAGATTATTTGCATAGATTACTTGCAAGTTGTTATAATGGAGATGATGAAGCTCTATTTTCTATAATTGAAAATAAACAAAATAGCGAATTTATAAGAAGTAGTGTATTACAAACTTTTGCAATTTTATATTTGAATAATATTAAAAGCAGAGACTTTATTGTAAAGTACTTTAAAAAATTGCTTAATGAAAAAGAAGAAAATGATAATTCAGATTTATATGAAGAAATACTTAGAGAAGTAACAGATTTAAAATTAAAAGAATTAAAAAATGATATTGAAAATTTATATTCTTTGATTGAAAACGAAGAAGAAAAGCAAGAATTAAAAGAAAGAATAGATGAAGATACTGAAATAAATAAGAATATATATCCGATTAAACATTTTTACGAATATATATATAATGCTATAGAGATAATGGATGAGTGGGAATGTTTTTGCTATAAAGAAGATGAAGAATTTGAAGAATCGGATGATTATAAAATATGTGATTATATAATTTTTAAAAGAGATGAAAATTGGATAGAAAAGAAAATAAATATAGGAAGAAATGATTTATGCTATTGTGGAAGTGGAAAAAAATATAAAAAATGTTGTATAAATAAAAAAAGTGACTTATTAAGAAAACAATTAAATTCTATTGATGAACATGTATGTAAAGCAACATGGTTATATAACAAGGGTAAAAGCAAAAAAGCAAGTAGATTATATAGAATTGCATGGTTTGATGTTCAAGAAATATGCAAAGCATATAGTATAAAGAGTATTGATGAATATGATGATACATATAAAGGATATGATTGTTTATTAAATTGGATTCAGGATTATGATAGTATACTAGAAATGAGCAATGAAGAAGAAAAATTATATGAAAGAATTGAATTATGGAATAAAATAGAGGAAATCTTTGATATAAATGATGAAGAAAATGTATATTGGAGAGAAAGGGCAATCAGAGAAAAAGCAAATACTGAATTTAGATTAGGTAATGAAGAAAAAGCAACAAAAATAATTGAAGATTATTTGAAAGCAAAACCAGAATGGACATGGGGATATATAGAAATGGCAGACTGGTATAATTTTAAAAGAGACAAAAAACACTATAATTTAGAAAAGGCAAAAGAAATATTATTAAGGGCAGAGAATATAAAAGGAATAGAAGAAGTAGATGCTGTTTTAGAAAGATTATGGGATATTTATAAAGAATTAAATGATAAAGATAATGTTAAAATATATGCTATAAAAATGAATATGGAAGAATAAGAATTTAAGGAGTAAATATCATGATAAAGTTAGACAAAATAATAGATGGATTAGAAATGGTAGATAACATTACAGATTGTTATTATAATCCAGAAAAAGACGAAATATTTCTATCAAACATAGGAGAATATGAAGAATTAACAGAAGATGAAATAGACGAATTATTTGAGAAATCAATAATACTTCCAACACAATATGAAATAAATGAATATCAAATTATGGTTGATTTTATAGAAACAATAGATAATCTAGAAATAAAGAATAATTTACAAAGATTAATACAAGGAAAAGGAGCTTTTAAAAGATTCAAGGACTGTTGTTTTGAAATGAATATAATTCAAGAGTGGTATAATTATAGAGATAAAAGATATAAAGAAATAGCAATTGAGTGGTGTGAACAAAATGATTTAAAATATAAGTAAATATAAAAATGTGAAACAAAAATAATAAAAAACAATATAAAAAAGTTCCACATTTGAGATAAGCCTTAAGAGTGAAATCTTAGGGTTTATTTTTTGCCCTAATTTATATTAAAAACAAATAAAAAAGTCTAAAAATCGATTGTGAAGCCAATAAAAAATGAAAGAAAGGAGAGTTATATGGGCAAGCAAAAATTAAAAGGATTATGGATTCCAGCAGAAATTTTATTAAATGCAGATTTATCAGATAAAGAAAAAATAGTATTATCTATGATTTTATATTTAAGTGATGGAACAGGAAGTTGTTTTGCAAGTAATAAATATATAGCAAGTATTGTAAATGTAACCTCCGATAGAGTTTCAAAAATAGTAAGTTCGTTAAAAGATAAAGGATATGTAGATGTTAATTTAAAATATAAAATAGATACAAAAGAAATTGAGGAAAGACAAATTATACCTATTGCAGAAAATATTAATAGGTATAGTGAAAAATCCCTAAAGGGTATAGGTAAAAATAACTATTCAGGTAGTCAAAAACAACTACACCCTATAGGTGAAAACGACAAAGATATAATAAATAATATAAAAAATAAAAATAATTATAATAAGGAATTACACATTAAAAAGAATAATAAAGCTAACTTTGAACAGCGAGATTATACAGGCTTTGACTTTACTAAATTATATGCAAATGCTGATGCTTTTTTATAAGTACAACATTTGCATATTTTTTGAAAAAGGGGTGTGGGGAAAAATTTATTTTCCCTGCCACAACAAACACTTTTAGCGATAGCAAAAAAGTGTTGTAGTTGTGTTACAAGACAAATGAGAAAGAGCAGAATTTTAGAAATGATATGTCTTATTAGTTAGCAAGTCGAAAAAGAATTTATTTAAAGGAGGATGATGAAAAATGAGCTATGCAATTATAAGAAACACAAAATACAAAAGAGAAAATTTAAAGGGAATATTTAGGCACAATGAAAGAAAAAATAAAAATTATTCAAATGAAAATATAGATAAAGAAAAATCATATTTAAACTATTCTCTAAAATCTCCACAATATAGTTATGAAAAAAAATTTGACAGAATAAAAGAAAAATATAATTTAAAAGGACAAATAAAAACAGTAAGTAATATAGCTTGTGAATATATAATAACATCAGATCACGATTATTTTGAAAGAATAGGGGAAGAAGAAACAAAAAGGTATTTTGAAACTGCATACAAATTTGTAGCAGAATATAAAGAGTTAGGAGAACAGTATATAATGTCTGCAAAAGTGCATATGGACGAACAAACGCCTCATATGCATTTAGTATTTTTACCAGTAGTTCACACACAAGATAAAAAAGGAAATGAAATTGACAAATTAGCTTGTAGCGAATTTTGGAAAGCAAAAGATAGTTACAGACAATTACAGGATGCTTTTTATAAGTATATGGTAGAAAATGGTTTTGACTTGCAAAGAGGTTTGCCAAAAGAAGAAACTAATAGAGAGCATTATTCTGTTGAAGAATATAAGAAAATAACAAACTTTAAACAGACTAAAGAAATTTTAAATAATCTGAAATTAGAATTACCAGATATTCCAGATATAACAGACATAAATATAAACAGATTATCAAAGAAAAGAGATGAAAAAATTTTAGAAGAAATTATAAAACCAAAAGATAATGTGATTCAAAATTTGTATCAAGATAATATGAATTTGCATATGCAATTATCAAGACAAGCACAGGTTATAGAAGAAGCAGAAAAATACCAAAAAGAAAGAGAGAAAATAATAGCTGATAATGAAAAATTGCATAATGAAGTAGATAATATTAAAGCAGAATATAATAAAAAAGAATTTGATATGGAATGGAAATATACTAATAAAATCAATAAACTAGAGAAAGAAAATAATTTTCTACACAAAGTAGTAGATAGATTTAAAGAAACTATTGATATATTTATAACTTGGATTTGCAAAAAGTTTGATATGGGTGCAGAAAATAATTTGATTAGAGATTTTGAACGAGAAAATAATATAATGTTAGATGCAGAAAAACAAATAAAACACGAAGAAAGAGAAAAAGATTTAGAGATGGAAAGGTAGTAAATAAACGATAATGAAATTATTTAAATTATTGAAAATTTTTCATTTTTATGGTATATATATTTTGAGATATAATGAAGATATTAAAGAAAGTAAAGAACAAGAAGATGGTGAAAGATAATAAATATAAATTTGAGAAGAGCAAAACATTATATAATCTTTTTGAAAAATGCAGTATATAAACAATATTTAGATAAAAAAATATAATAATATTATTGATTTTTAATTGTAGATTGGAGATAAAATGGATTTAGAAATAAAAAAACTAATAGATAATGGAACTATAATATGTGGAAAAATAATACAAGAAAATGGAATAGTTAGATTTGAAAGAGTTGATCCATCACAAATAGAAAGTATTCAAGAAGATGAAAGAGGATTTGCAACATCATCTATGGGAAGAGCTATCTTTACAATTGATAAAGATGGTTTAATTCATAACTTTAAAGGTGTTGATTCACATTTATCTACATCGGAGTTAGGTCCAATGGACTTGGTAAATGCAAGATCTATTGAATATGTTCCAAGAACAGATGGATATAAAGTTAGTGCAGTAGTTTTTAATGACAAGAAACCAGAAATTAGAATAAATGGAACATCTCCATTGGAAGATATAGAAATTGAGGGAGATATAAACAAAAAATTAGCAGAAATAGGAATAAAAGTACCTACTATTAGGTATATAAGAGAAATACCACAGGATTTTAGTATAAAATATGGACTTCCAATAAAAGTAGATGGTAGTTTAGACGAATTTGAATCTGATTATGCAGTTGAAGATGATGAACGAAAAAAGAGATTAGAAGAAGTTTATGGCAGTAATTATTTGCAAGAGCTAGGAGAAAATCAAAGACCAGAAAGTATGAGAGAATATTTGCAAAGAATAGGTTTTTTATCATCTCCAGAGGTTCAAGCAAATATAGAATCATTGGGGTATTCGATGCAAGATTTTATTGAGGCAGTAGATAGCTCTTATTCAAGAGGTCAAAGATATGGTCAAGCAGAAAGAATTATGGGTAGTCCTTTTAGAATTTCAGATTTAGAAACTTGTATAGCTAATGGCAACAAAGAGCAATTACAAACTATAATGGACTTTACAGAAATACAAAATGGTAATTTTACCGAGCAATTAGCAGAAGTTTTTGGAAGAAATATAGCTACAATGATGAGCAATGGTTGGAAATGTGAAAACTTAATACATAGACAAGATTTTTCACTTACAGGGGAATTTTGTGATGATTCGTATTTTGATATATTTGAAAAACAAGCAGAAATGAAAGAAAAGTATAAAACAGAACCATACAAGGCAGATGCATTAATGGGGGAAATAAGACGAAAATATACAGGACAAGTTATGCATATTGCATCATGTATTAAAGTTGTTCAAAGTGCTATGTCGATGACAGGCAAAAGTCAAGAACAAATTGATAGCATATTAGAAACATTTGTAGGAAGTTTTGCTAATAATTTAGATTTACAAAAAATTGGACAGTTATTTCAAATTGATGAAAATTCTGTAGAAGAAACTTTTATGAGTGAATTTAGAGTAGGACAAAATTGGACAGAGAAAATGGCTGGGCAAGATCGAAAAGAAGGTTTAGTTATGGATGAGGCAATATATAATTCACATATTGGAAATGAAAAATTTTATGCTAAAGTTTCTGAAATGATTACTGAAAGAATAAGGGCTAGACAAATTCAAAAAGGTAAAGACGGATTTACAGATTGCATAGAAGATGATAAAACAAGGTTATCTTATATGCAAAATGCTACTAGAACAACTAGAAATAATGTATTAGGAGATGTTAATATAGAACATACTAATGATGAACAAAATTTAGAATAGAGGTTAAAAATGGTTAGTGTAAAAGATGCAAATGCAATGGCAGAAGTTATTTATTATTTAAAAGGAATAAGACAAGAAGATGTAGATAAAATACTTAAAAAATTCATACAATTTCTTAATGAAAATGCTTCAAAAGAATATATATGCAATTTCGATTATAACAAACCTCTAAAAGAACTAAATATCCTTGATGAAACAAGAGGTATTATAGGAATGATATGCTATAATTATTGGTGTGTTACAGAACAACAAAAGGAACTATATTTAAAAAGGTTAAGTCAAAACGAGCAACAATACCAAGAAATTTTACACGAAAAATACAATCCTGATAATTTATTTAAAAATCGTAAGCAAGAATCTGTAGAAGAAACACAACATATTGCTAATGAGGTTGCTATGGTCGAATATAAAGAATCAGTATTTAAAAGATTTATCAATAAAATAAAGGGTATATTTCATTTAGGATAAGGAGCAATTAAAATATGAAAAAGAAATATGTAAGAGTTATGGACGGACTAAAATCAAATGCAGGTGGATTTGAATATAAACTTGATGAGATTAATATAGCAAAAGTATGGAATCCAAATACATTTAATCCTAAAGAAATGGGAGGTTTCAATTTTTCAACTGCTGATAAAATATTAAGATGGTTACATAGGGGAGATACTATTTATGATGTTACTATTTCAGATGGAGCAGAAGTTATTTTATGTGATGAAGACAAAGGTGTATATAGAGCTAATAAAATAATAGTGAGCAATCCAAGAAAAATTACAGATGAGATGGTTATTGAGTTTTACAAAATAAACACCTTACCAAGTAAAGTCATTTATCAATGTCTAGTAACTCTTTTATATAAAAATAGAATAAATATAGCAAAATATATTATTAATGACTATATTACTACAGAAAACATTAAAGATGCTATTACGGAATTTCAAAATTATGTTAGTAAGGAAAATTTTGAATATAGTAAATTATCTGATGATGAAAAAGAGATATATGATCTTTTGAAAAGTATTAAAGAACAATGAAAGTATGAAAAAATAGAACAAGAATGATTTCCTGTTCTATTTTTTGCTATCTAAAATCCATTTTTCAAATTCTTTTGGGGTAATTTCTTTATTTAGATATTTTTGTTTCATTATAGCTCCATCTTTTTTATATTTTTCAAATCTTTCGATTGCTGTATCAGTTCCATAATGAGAAACAGAACTTGCAAGCGACATATAGCGTTTTCTATATTTATCTAAAAATTTATCTTCTTTTAGTGATTTTTTATAAGCTAATTCTTTTCCGATTTGTCTACAAGTTTTGCCTGTATTTTCATATTCTACATTACAATATTTAGTTTCTTTTAAATTTGATGGAACAAAGTAATATCCACAATTTTGGCATTGTCTTATAGTGTTATGATTATCAGACATAAATTCTTTAAACATAATAGCTATTATTGCTAAAATATCTTCGCTTTCAAAATAGTATGGAATATTATATTTGCTAATATCTATGTTTTCAAAAAGCAAACCAAAAGTTTCAAATTGTATATTTAATTTTTCCATAAATCCATTTATTTCAGTTTCATTATATTTCATTGATTTATCTTCATAATATTTTTTCTCTTCTTGTATTATATTTTGTATATCTTCTTGAGTTAGTTCTAATTCATCATCATATCGCCTAAAGAAGTTGGTATCATATGGTAATCTTAGATTTTTTAATAAAGTATATTTAAGATATAAAAATTCTTCTTTATATTCTTTTACAATTTTATCAAGTTCTTTATTAAATTCAGAAAATGAAAGTTTTAAATGTGTTGATGAGTCTTGATTTGCCTTCTTAATTTTAGGATATTTTCTATAATATAAGTTTTCAAAACAAAACCAAAAAACAAAAGATCTGCAATCTTCATCATCTTTAAAATCTGTATTTAAAAATATAAGTAGAAAAGAACCTATTGCATCAATCATATGCTCAGTGTTATATGATGAAAAAAATATTTTTTTACTTTTATCATAATACATATGTTTAAAAACAAAAAGCTCTAGTCCTAAATTCTTGTCAAAAGCCAGTTTAAAACTCAATTTTAACACCTCCACATCAAACAACCTAAAATTAATGAAAAATTTTTTGAGATTGTACAGTGTGAATTTTAAAAAATCGCACTTATAATGTATACAACACTTAATTGACATAATTTTACTACAAAAATTCGAAAAAGTCAAAAAATGGAAATGTACATTGAAAATTAAATAGTAGTTACAAGCACGAATAATGATACTTTCGTCTGGCTAACGTGATGTAAAGGGGCGATTCTGTAAAGCAGGAATGAGGGCAAATCTCATATGGGAGCCAATCCACTTGTAGCGGTATAAAATCCTAAAATTTGGAAAAAATAAAACAAGAGGAGTGAGGCTATTGGAAGAAAAAAAGAAATATAAGAAAAAGAATGATTTTAAGATAAATATAATTTTTAATGATAAGGGTGAGGCTCTAGAAAAGATTATTGAAAGGGCATTTGGAAATTATTGCTTAAATAAAACAAAGTAAAAAATCAACAAAATAAATGGTATTAAATGAGATAGTATGGTATAATTACAAGTAAGAGTATCAATATTATCTCATTATAATTATCTACGATAATAATAGCACAGAAGGAGGTAGAAGTGAGCTATACAATAATGAATAATATTGATTATAAAGTAGGCATATATATAAGGCTTTCAAGAGAAGATGAAGAAAAAGAAAAATATCAAGAAAGCGAAAGTATTGGAAACCAAAGAACTTTGCTAATGCAATACATCAAAGAAAACAAACTAAACTTTATATCAGAATACGTTGATGATGGTGTAAGTGGTACAAGTTTTGATAGACCTGCATTTAATAGAATGATAGCAGATATAGAAGCTCGGTAAAATCAATATGGTAGTAACCAAAGACTTATCAAGACTTGGTAGAAATTATGTACAATCAGGACTTTACATTGAAACATATTTCCCAGAACATGAAGTAAGGTTTGTAGCTATTCTAGATAATATAGATACCGCATATGATACATCAAACAATGACATAGCACCATTTAAATCAATATTAAATGAAATGTATGCAAAAGATACATCAAAGAAAATAAATAGTGTATTACAATCAAAAAGAAATCTTGGAGAATATCTAGGAACAGCACCTTATGGCTATAAAAAAGATCCAGAAAATAAATACCATTTAATAATAGACGAGGAATCGGCAAATGTTGTAAAACTAATATATGAAAAATATTTAGCAGGTTTTGGTACAATGCAAATAGCAGACTACTTAAGTAAAAAGAAAATTCCAATTCCATCAGATTATAACAAGAGAAAAAGAGGAGCAAAATCGGTTTCTTATGGACTATGGCAACAATCAACAGTAAGATTTATTCTGTCAAATGAAATTTACACAGGAACAGTTATACAAGGAAAGAGAAAGAAAGTAAGTTTTAAATCAAAAAAGTTCATAGATTTACCAGAAGAAGATTGGGTTAAAGTAGAAAATATGCATGAGGCAATTATAAGTAAAGAAGATTTTGAAAGAGCAAAAAAAATAATAAATAGCACAAAAGGTTCTAGAATAGTTCAGAACGATTACTTGTTCAAAGGATTACTTCGTTGTTATGATTGCAAAGGATATATTGGAATTAGAAGTCCAGATAAAAACGGAAATATATATGGCAGGTGTCAAAGATATGGAAGGTTTGGCAAGTTTGATGTATGTTCACCACACAATTTTAATTATCAAGTTTTTGAAAAACAAATACTAGAAGTATTGAAGGAAGTTTGCAAAGAATACACAAATACAAAAAAGCTAGAAGAAATTGCAAAACAAACTAAAGCAAAGCAATCTAAAGAACTTGATATTAAGAAACAGATAGATTCTTTTAAAGAAATGATGGAAAAAGAAACTAGAAAATTAGAAGTAATGTATGATGATAGATTAGCAGGTATTATAACACTTGATGAATACATGAAAAATGCAAATAGAATAAAAGAGGCTGTAAAAGAATATGAACAAAACATTAAAGATTTAGAAAAAGAATTATCTGGCGAAAATAACAAAACCAAAAATGAAACTAGATTAGATGATTTAGTAGAAGAGTTTCTTAATATGGAAAACCCAACAAAAGAGATAATTAGAGAATTTATAGAAAAAATTGAAATTCATAGTGACAAACAAGTTGATATATATTTCAATTTTAAACCATTACAAGAAGTTAATGAAAATTTAAATAAATTTATATGTGCTAGAAAAGCATATGAGAAAAAAGCAGTGTAAAAACTGCCAGTAACAACAATACACACATGCAAGCTGTTGGGTAATAATAGCAGAAGCAATGCTAGGCTTTGGAGACAAAGCGACTGAATTATATAGAATGATAAATCCAATTGAACATGCAAGAACAAAAGACGCAAGCAATAAATACAAAGTAGAGCCATATGTTATACCAGCTGATATTTATGGAGCAAGCAATTTAGCAGGTCGTGGAGGCTGGACGTGGTACACAGGTTCATCAAGTTGGTATTATAAAGCAGGAATTGAATATATTTTAGGACTAAAAATAAGAAATGGAATTATGAGCATTGAGCCTTGTATTCCTAAAGAGTGGAAAGAATATAATATTAAATATAAATGGAAAAATAGTTTTTATAATATTGTTGTAAAAAATCCTAATGGAAGAAATTCAGGAGTTGAGGAAGTTCTATTAAATGGTGAAAAAGTTGAGAATTTTATAAGATTACAAGATTATGGAATTTATAATGTGGCAGTAAAAATGTGAAACAAATTTGAATAAAATTACAAAAAATGTTCCACACTTATTATAAAAAGATGACTTCAAAAATTAGAAGTCATCTTTTATATGGCTTTATTTCATCTGTCAAACCTAAAATATAATCAATAGAAGTATTATAAAATTTAGCTAATTGTATCAAAATTTTAGTTGGAATATCATTAGTACCAACTTCATACTTTGAATAACCTGTCTGCGACATATTTAAAATTTTTGCAATTTCTTTTTGAGATAAGTCTTTATCTTCCCTTAAATCTCTAATTCTTTTATACATTTAAAGCACCTCTATATATTGTAGAATAATCCATTTTAGGTTATTGGTTTTAAACCTGAAACAGGTTAAAAATTAATAGCAAATATATTAATTGCTATAATTAATATGAAATTATTTTTGAAAGGGGTAAACAAATGAGAAAATTAAAACAAACCAAAGGTATAACACTAGTAGCATTAGTGATAACAATTATCATTCTATTGATATTGGCAGGAATTTCAATATCAGCATTAACAAACCAAGGATTATTTGGAAGAGCAAATGAAGCAAAAAGGGAGTCTGAAATAGCAAATATAAAAGAACAAATACAATTAGATATTTATGAAAAACAATTAGAACCACCATTGGGAAGCATAACAGAAGAACAATTAGGAACAATATTAGGAAAGTATGGAACAGTAAATAAAGAAGATGGAAAAATAGTAGGAATAACAACAGGGAAAGGATATGAAATATTGTTAAAAGATATCTATGGAGGCGGAACAGTAGCAGAGTCAGTTCCAGATGGAGCAATAGTAAATCCAGTTAATGATATAACAACATGGTTAAAAACAGGTGAAATATCAAAACAATATTCATATACAACTATAGAACAAGTAATTGCAGATAGTACATGTACAGAAAGTTTAATGAATAATGAAAATGCTATGAAATATCTTGCTCGTTCAACAGAATTTGCAAATGCAATATGTGCAAGTGAAACAACAATGACATATTTAGGACAGTCTACATATGTAGATAATACTGTGCTAAATAGTGATGTTTGGGTGACTGCAATTAAAACATCGTCTTATAAATGGTCTGTACTTGAATTTCCAGTTTATCCGTGGGCTACTGCTTCCGATGAAGATATAATAAAGATGATCAATGCATACTATGACGGAGATATAACTATTGACGATATAAAAACAAAAAATTCAGTTGGTGATACACGATCTGTTACATTATCTGCAATGAAAGCAACAGGTGTAAGTGAGTCTCATAGAGAACAAATTGTACAATTTGTGATCGGTGATTTTGAACATGATGATTTGACAACTTCAATTAATGGGAAAACAAAAGCATGTATGACATTAATTCAGAAAGATTGTTTGATGGATGCAGCAAATCAATCAAATCCTACTAATGGTTCTGGTAATACAGAAAATGGATATATAAATAGTACAATTACTAACGTAGGTAGTTGGAGAGATTGTGCAAGAAGAACTTGGTGTAACAACATTTATTTTAATTCATTACCTGAAAACATAAGGAATCTTATTAAGGAAGTTAAAAAGTTAACTTCTGCTGGAAGTAATAGTTCAACTATTGTAACGACTAATGATAAAATATTCTTAGCATCTGATATTGAAATTTTAGGTACTTGCACGTATACTTTCTCGGGTGAAGGAACTCAGTATCAATATTATAAAAATTCTTCTGTAAATAGAATTAAATTGCCAACATGGGATACACGTGATACTAATATATATTTAACTAGATCACCGGTTAAAGGAAATTCTGCTCACTGGTGTATTATAAGTAGTTCAGGAGGTAGTTCTGCATCAGATTGGTTTGCTACAACAACTTTTGGTATATCTCCAAATTTTTGTATTTAAACTACATTTTCACTATATTTGTTATCTGATTTGTTGTAGTTGATCAATTTTTTACATCATCACTATTTTACACATTAACAGGATAGCTAGTTACTTATAACTTTACATTAAAAACACATATTCCATGAAAGGAGTTTTTTGACATACCTAACCTTGAAGCAAGAGTATTGAAACTTAGTAACTTTTGTATTAAATTGTTTCAGAACAGCAATGGTATAAGTGAATAAATAAGAAAATTCAAAAAACACTTGTATATTCCCAAAATCTGTGATATAAATATACTATAAAAATAAAGCTACAGAAAGGCGGAATTTTTGTGGAAGAAAATTTAGAAAAAGAAGTAAAAAAAGTGCTAGTAGTAGATGATGAGCAATCCATCAGAGAAGTACTAGTGTACAACTTAAAAAAAGAAGGATATGAAACACTAGAAGCAGGAGACGGAATAACAGCAGTAAATATAGCATTAGAACAAAAACCAGATTTGATGCTATTAGATATAATGTTGCCAAAATTAGATGGACTATCAGTATGCAAAAGAGTAAAAAATTATTTAAATATACCAATATTAATGTTAACAGCTAAAGACGCTGAAATAGATAAAATAGTAGGGCTTGAATTAGGAGCAGATGACTACATTACAAAACCATTTAGTGTAAGAGAACTAATGGCAAGAGTAAAAGCAAATTTAAGAAAAAATGAAATGTCAAATGTTCCAAAAGAAAGCGAAAATAATGCAAATGAATCCGAACCTGAAATTGAAATCGATAATGATAGCAGAATCAAAGTAAATGACTTAGAATTAGATTTAGAAAAATTTGAAGTAAAAGTAAGGGGAGAAATTATAGATTTAACATTAAGAGAATTTGAAGTGCTAAAATTCTTAGCATCACAACCAGGACAAGTAATAACAAGAGAAACTTTATTAGAAAAAGTTTGGGGATATGAATATTTTGGAGATATAAGAACAGTAGATGTTACAGTAAGAAGAATAAGAGAAAAAATAGAAAAAGATACATCTGCACCCAAAATATTAATTACAAAAAGAGGAGTAGGATATTATATAGCAACAAAAAAATAAATTTATATTGACCGCAAAACTCGAATAATGTCGAATTTTGCGGTCGATTTTTTGACAAAAATTGAAAAAATTATTGACATGATAAAAATAAGAGGCTATAATCTATCTAAATTTTAAATCAAAAAAATTTTTAAATCAAGTTTTAAGTAATTTTATAATTAGATCTAATTAAAAATCCACACGAAAGAAATAATAATAATTTGGAGGTGAAAATATCAAAAAATGAATAGAAAATTTATTTCAAACAGCAACTATGTACTCAGAAAAATCCTAAATAATGAGGCTTATTTAGAGATTCTGAAAGACTTTATAGAAGCAATTTTAGATATGACAATAAAAGACATTGAATTAAATTCGTACTTAGGAGAAAAGGCGCAATACTTACCAAAAGAAGAAAATTTTGGAATTGCAGATGTAAGAATAAGGACAAATGAAAATGAAGAAATGAATATAGGAATACAATTTATAGATGGTATTTATGTACAAACAAAAATGTTAATGTATTATGCGCAAATACATTTAAACCAATTAGAATATGATGAAAAAAGAGAATTTGCAAAAACAATAACAATAAATTTATTAGATTTTAAATATTTTTCATCACAAGGATATGACAAAGTAATAAAAATAAAAACAAATGAAGGAAATATAAACTTAGAAGAATTGGAAATGTATGTAATAGAATTACCAAAATTTACAATTGAGGACCCGAATAATATGACAAAAAAAGAAGAATGGATCGCATATCTAAAAGGATGTGAAAATAAAGTATTAGAAAAAATAAAAAATAATAACAAAAATATAGCATTATTAGATGAACTAGCAGAAAAATACTGGCTTGAAGAAAAAATGGAATAAGAGGGAATAAAATCCCTCTTATGATATATAATATTAGTTATTTATAAAAACTAATATATTATTTTTTAAAAGTAACCTTTACAACAGTACCAGCATCAACATTAGAGCCTTTTGGAGGATCTTGAGATACTACTGTACCAGAGCCTTCTATTTCAATATTTAAATTAGCATTTTTCAACTCTGTTGTCGCCTGATATTTACTCTTACCCGTAAGGTCAGGAACAGTAGTAGAAGTTCTTGTATCTTGGTCATACAACATTATTATAGATCCTGAAGATAAAGCTACACCAGGCTTTGGAACTTGGTCTACAACAAGATTGCTATTTTTATCATTAGAAGTAGAAATTTTAGTTGTAAATCCTTTTTCTTGAAGAATCTTTTCAGCCTCTGTAATTGTTTTATTTCTTATTTCAGGAACAGTAATTAAATCCTCATCTTCTGTTGAATCAGCATCTGAAGGAATACCTAAAAGAGGTAAAATTTCAGATAACATTTGAGAAACAACAGGACCAGCTAATGTACCACCTTGATGATTATTCTTTGGAGGCTTATACAAATTAAGTAATAATACAACTTGTGTATTTTCAACAGGAGAAATAGCAACATATGTAGCAACATATCCATCTATATCTTCTCTACCAGGCATTGGCTCAGAAGTACCTGTTTTTCCGCCCACAGTATAACCAGTTACACCACCTCTCCAACCAGTACCATCTTCTACAACAGATTGCATCATATCTTTTACTTTTGAGGCAGTATCTGAAGAAATAACTTGTCTAACTTCTTCAGTATCAATTTCTGTTACAGCACCTGTATCTGTATTAGTAACAGATTTTACAATTCTAGGCTTCATTAAAACACCATCATTTGCAATTGCAGATATAGCAGTAATCATTTGTAAAGGAGTAATACTAAACCTTTGACCGAAAGACATTGTAGCTCTTTCAACAGAGCCTACATTATTTTCATCCCAAAATGATGACTCTGCTTCCCCAAGTAAATCAACACCAGTTTTATCAAAAAATCCAAAAGCTTTATAATATTTGTATAAAGTTGATGTACCAATTCTGCTTCCTAGTTGTATAAAAGCAGGGTTACAAGAATTCTCTAAAGCATGTCTTAAATCTTGAGAAGCATGAGAACCATCAGTTTTCCAACAGTTTATTCTTCGACCATCAACAATTTCATAACCAGGACATTTAAAATCTCCTGCTACATCAGTACCAGTAATATTTTCTTCCAAAGCAGCAGAAGCAGTAATTAACTTAAATACAGAACCAGGTTCATACAATTCTTGAACAGACTTATTAGACCACATTTTATAAATTGCATCTACTTTTCCTTGAGAATCCAAAGAATCATAAGTTTTAGCAACATACTCATTAGGTGTAAATGGATTATTTAAATCATAATTAGGATATGTAGCCATTGCTAATATATCACCAGTTTTTGGATCCATTACGATACAATTTCCACCATTTTCAACATTATTATCATCTACAGCTTGTTTTAAATATTTTTCAACAATCTTTTGAATATTTAAATCAATTGTAAGAGTTAAGTCACTACCATTTTCAGCAGGAATATAAGTTTCTTCTGCATTTGGAATTTCTTTTTGACTGCCACTCTTTGCACTTACAATTTTGCCAGGAGTACCAGATAATATAGAATCCCATTTACATTCAATACCAGATAAACCTTGATTATCACTACCACAAGAACCTATTACCTGAGATAATACAGTATTATGAGGGTAGTATCTTTTTGTATCTTCATCTATATTTATACCAACATAAACATCATTATCCTTCATCCAAGTTTTTAATTTATCAACTTTATCTTTTTCAACTTTTTTAGCAATTGTTTCTACTTGAGAATCACTATTAACCTTAGCCAAAGCTTCTTCATAATCTAATTCAAATATCTCAGAAAAAGCTTTAGCGAATTTTTCTTTTAACTCTTTAGTCTTTTCAGAATCTTTGCTTGAATCCTTAATTTTAGCAGGGTTAATAGTTATTGTATCAACAGCAGCACTTGTGGCAAGAACTCTTCCTTTGGAATCATATATATCGCCTCTTTTTGGACTAATAATTTGATTTATTGACTGTTGATTATACGCAAGTTCCTTTAAATAACTACCTTCTACAAATTGAAGAAATCCAAGTCTTCCTAATAATAAAACAAAAATTAACACTACAATTATAAAGATCAACTTTAATTTCTTAATAGATATACCGGTTTGAGATTTTAAATTTATAATTTTTGTATTCTCTTTATTAGTTACTTTTTTATTTTTTTTACTACTCAATATTTTCACCACTCTTTTGTTTAAACAATTTTTACATTAACATTTTATATTAAAGTATCTTAAAAATCAATAAATTTATAAAAAATTGTTACTATTCACAGCTAAACAAAACTTAAAGTCCGCGCAGGGTAATAGTTATTAATTAAACGAAGTCCTCGTGGGGACCAATAGATACTGTTAAATGCGTTAGCATTGTTACAGTATCAGTGGGAAGGACTGAGTATAATTAATAACTATTACCCGTTGCAGGACAATACAAATTTTAATAGCTGTAAATAGTAACAAAATACTAATTTATAGGGAGGAAATTATGATATCAAATATTAAAACAATTTCTTTAAATGGAATAGATGGAAACTTAGTGGAGGTTCAAACTGATATTGCAGGAGGATTACCGAATATTGAAATTGTCGGACTTCCAGACATAAGTGTTAAAGAATCAAAAGAAAGAATAAAAACAGCAATTAAAAATTCAGAAATAGAATTTCCAAGCAGAAAAATTGTAATAAATTTAGCACCTGCAAGTACTAGAAAAGAAGGAACAAGCTATGATTTACCAATAGCAGTAGGGATTTTACAAGCACTAGGAGAAATAATAGAAGATGATTTAGAAAACACAATATTTATAGGAGAACTATCATTAGATGGAAAAATAAACAGAATAAATGGTGTTTTACCTATGTGTATTGAAGCAATGAATTTAGGAATAAAAAGAGTAATTTTACCAAAATCAAATGAAAGAGAAGCATCTGTTATAAAAAATTTAGAAATAATAGGAGTTAAAAATTTAAGAGAAGTAGTTGATTATTTAAATAAAAATATTGAAATAAATCCAACTAAAATAGACATTTTAAAAGAATTCAATAAAAAAGATAAACACGATTTAGATTTTAGCGAAGTAAAAGGACAAGAAAATGTAAAAAGAGCATTAGAAATTGCAGCAGCAGGAGGACACAACTGCCTTTTAATTGGTCCACCAGGCTCTGGAAAAACAATGATTGCAAGAAGAATTCCAACAATATTACCAGATTTAACATTTGAAGAAGCTTTGGAAGTAACAAAAATACATAGTATATCAGGAATGTTAGATAATGATATAGGAATAGTAACAAAAAGACCATTTAGAAGTCCACATCACACTATATCACCAACCTCTATGATAGGAGGAGGAAAAATCCCAAAACCAGGTGAAATAAGTTTATCACATAATGGAGTATTATTTTTAGATGAGTTACCTGAATTTAATAGAAACACATTAGAAGTTTTAAGAGGTCCATTAGAAGATAGAAATGTAACAATATCAAGACTGTATTCAAAAGTAATATATCCATCAAACTTTATGCTAATTGCAAGTATGAACCCATGCCCATGTGGATATTATGGAAGCACAGAAAAAGAATGTCAATGTTCAAAAATGGCAATAGAAAAATATTTAAATAGAATTAGTGGACCATTATTAGATAGAATTGATTTACATGTTGAAGTAAAACCAGTAAAATATCAAAAATTAGACTCGGCTAATAAAGTTGAGAGTTCAAACGAAATAAAAGAAAGAGTAAATAAAGCTAGAATAATACAATTTTTGAGATATAAAGATGCAAATATATTTTCAAATTCTGAATTGACACCAAAAATGATAGAAAAATATTGCGTGTTAAATCAGGAATGCAAACAAATATTAGAATTAGCATTTAATAAATTAGGATTAAGTGCAAGAGCATATTCAAGAATTTTAAAAGTTGCTAGAACAATAGCAGATTTAGATGAAAAACAAAATATAGAAAAACAGCATTTGCTAGAAGCAATTCAATATAGAAGTTTAGATAGAAAATATGGTGATAAATTTTGATAAAAATAACAGTAGAAGATAATAATTATCCAGAACAATTAAGAAAAATAGAAAATCCACCAAAACAGTTGTATTTAGAAGGAAATACAAAATTATTAGATACACCGGGAATAGCGATAATTGGATCAAGAACATGTACAAAATATGGAGAAAAATTTGCAAAAAAATTTGCTAAAAAATTAAGTATATATGGACTAACAATAATAAGTGGAATGGCAATAGGCATAGACAGTTTTGCACATATTGGATGTATAGAAGGTACAGGAAAAACAATAGCAGTATTACCAAGTGGATTAAATAAAATTTATCCACAAGAAAATGAAAAATTGTTGAAAACCATACTAGAAAATGGCGGATTAATAATAACAGAATATGAAGAAAATGAAGAAGCAAATTCAAAAAAATTTTTAGAAAGAAATAGAATTGTAAGTGGATTAGCAATAGGAACTCTAGTAGTGGAAGGAGGATATAGAAGTGGTACAAGTGTAACAGCAAATTTAGCTAAATCACAAGGAAAAAAAGTATTTTGCATACCATCAAGTTTAGAAAATAAAAAAGGAATAACACCAAATAAATTAATCAAAGAAGGAGCGTTTTTAGTAACAGAAGTTGAAGATATTATAAACCAATATCCAGAGATAAATTTTAAAAGGCAAGGATTCGAACAAATAGAGAAAAAAGATGAGTCTGTGGAAAATGAATATAAAGAAGTTTATAATGCTCTAAAATATGAAAAGGAGCTTCATATAAATGAAATAGCTAAAATAGTAAATTTAAGTATAAATGAAGTAAGCTATAAATTAATGATGCTTGAATTACAAGATAAGATTGTATCACTTCCAGGAAATAATTATAGAAAGGTTGAAAAATAATTACAATTTTCGCTGCATCAAATTTCATTTAAAACGCGGTTACATACAATGCGTATGCACCCTTGCCTTTTAAATAAAATTTTCCTTGCCAAAATTTAATTCTTTTTCAACTGGATTTGTGCATTAAAGAAGGAATGAAATTAGAAATGAAAACAAATATGCATATAAAAAAGGAATTAGGAAATATTGGAGAACAAATAGCGGTAGAATATTTAGAAAAAAATAACTATCAAATTTTAAAAAGAAATTTCTATTGTAAACAGGGAGAAATAGATATAATTGCAAAAGAAAGCCAAGAAATTGTTTTTATTGAAGTAAAAACAAGAAGTAGTATAGATTTTGGACAACCATCAGAAGCAGTAAATAAGATAAAACAAAAACATATGTATAGAACAGCACAATATTTTTTGTATAAATCAAATTGCATAAATAATTTTATTAGATTTGATGTTATTGAAGTTTTAATTGAAAATGGGAAATTTAATGTAAATCATATAAAGCAGATAATATAAATGCTGTGTAAAATTTTAAACCCACCGAATTCGATGGATTTAAAAAAGAGGCAGGATATATACATATATTAAAACAAACTATACTTGAACATCAAAGAAAAAATTGCTATAATAAAAATATAAAAAACTAGAAGGAGCTAGAGATGGAAAGTATTTTAGAAGAAACAAGATTCATAATGAAAAAATACAACATAAAAGCAAATAAAAATCTAGGGCAAAACTTTTTAATAAGTCAAGAAGTAGTAGAAAAAATAGTAGACTGTAGCGAAATAACAAAAGAAGATTTAGTAATAGAAATAGGCCCAGGATTAGGAACGCTAACAAAATATCTATTAGAAAAAGCAGGAAAAGTAATATGCATAGAACTAGACACAAAAATGCTACAAATATTAGAAGATAGATTTTCATTATATAACAATTTTGAAATCATAAATGATGATGTGCTAAAAGTGGACTTAAAAAATATAATAAAAAAAGAAAAAGAAAATTCAAGAATAAAGAATGTAAAAATAGTAGCAAATTTGCCATATTATATAACCACTCCAATAATAATGAAATTACTTGAAGAAGAGTTAGAACTAGAAAGTATTACAGTAATGATACAAAAAGAAGTAGCAGACAGACTAATTGCAGTACCAGGACAAAAAAATACAGGAGCAATAACATATTCTGTATATTATTATGCAACATCAGAAGGAATATTAGAAGTACCAAACAATTCATTTATACCAGAACCAGAAGTAACATCAAAAGTTATAAAATTAAATATAAGAAAAAATCCAGCAGTAAATCCAAAAGACAAAGAAAAAATGTTCAAAATAATAAAATGTGCATTTATGCAAAAAAGAAAAACACTCTTAAACTCATTAACAAACACTAAAATATTTGATAATAAGCAACAAGGAATAGAAATTTTAAACTCTTTAGAAATAAATGAAAATATAAGACCAGAAGAACTAACACTAGAACAATTTGCAGAAATTTCAGATAATTTATATAAAAACATTTAAAAAGCCTGAAAAATATGTTATAATAAAAAAGAATATATTGATAAGGAGGTTAGAATGAATCAAATTTTAGTTACTGAAAAATTGTATATAACACCAGAATTAAAAAGAAAAAAGAAGATATATAAATTTAATTTTATTATATCTATATTTTTAGTTTTTGTTCTAACATCTATCTATATATATGCCGAATATGATAGAAACAAAAGTGAAGCAACATCTAAACAAATATTAGAAGAAATGAACCAAACATTAGCTTCAACAGCTGAAGACACTACAATAGCACAAGATGATATCCTTTTAGTAGTATTAGATGGAACAGAAGAAAACTATAATCAAGCAGAAGAGGAAGAAAGCCAAGCATTAAGTGTTGCAAACATGAATGCACAAGCAGAAAAATATATATCATCAAGTGGATACACATATAAAATCATTGCAAAAATTGAAATTCCTAAAATAAATGTTACATATTCAATATTACAAGGTGAAACAGGAAGTACGGAAGAAACAGAAGAATTATTAAAAATATCACCACTTAAATTCCATGGATGTGACCCAAATGAAGTAGGAAATTTCTGTGTTGTAGGACATAATTATAGAAATTCTAAATTCTTTAGTAAAGTACCTAAATTAGTGGTTGGAGATAAAGTTAATTTAACAGACTTAACAAATAGAACGATTACATATGAAATATATGACATGCATACAGTTGACCCAAGTGACACAAGTGATACGACGCAATTAACAGGTGGGAAAAAAGAACTTACACTAATAACTTGTACAGATGATGGAAAGCAAAGGGTAATTGTAAGATGTAGAGAAGTAAAATAAAAATTTAAATGAAAACAAATAATAACCAAAAAACAAACTTCTTCATACAATATATAAAAAAGTATGAGGAGGTTTTTATTTTGGCTAAAATACTAGTATTTAACAATGATACAGATAGAATGGAAACATATTACAGAGGCGAAGCAGAGCCAATGCCATATAATACAAATGGAACATTAAAAGTAAGAGAATTCAGAGGCTCAAGTAAAAGTAACATATTATGGACAACAAAAAGAACAATGCAAAGCTGGAATAGCCAAAGATACATTTATGGAGCACCAATACCAGTAGGATTTGCATTTAAAAGACCATATGAAGGAGGGCATTCAAACCAAAGTCAACATTATGCAGGAACAGCATTTGATGTTGGTCAAACATTAAGTAATAGTCAAAGACTGAGATTATATAATAGTGCTGTAAATTCAGGAGTATGGTATTATGTTTCACCAATATCACAAACACCTACATGGGTTCATTTCGATAAAAGATTCCGGAAAACCAGCATGCTCAACAGGAGGATTTCCAACTTTAAGAAGGGGAAGCTTAAGCAATTATGTATTAATTGCACAAGATGATTTAAATACATTAG
Organism: uncultured Clostridium sp.; assembly: GCA_945877035.1. Taxonomy (GTDB): domain Bacteria; phylum Bacillota; class Clostridia; order TANB77; family CAG-508; genus CAG-269. The sequence continues at coordinate 50,050 of CAMCQH010000006.1, forward strand.
GATTTAGAACAGGTGGATTAGATGGAATATTTGGAACAGCCACTCAAAATGCAGTAATATCATACCAGAGGTCAAGAGGATTAGCAGCAGATGGAATTGTTGGATGCAATACATGGCGTTCATTACAAGAAAATGTTGTTGGAACAGGACCGACAAGCACAACCATAAATTAGAATAAAAATAACAAAAACAGTTGCAAAATTAAAGAGAAAAATTAAAAAATAAATACAATCAATAAAATAATAAAACTCTGGATATATAAAGTCCAGAGTTTTTTATAATTATTCTTCTTCCATATCTGTTTCAGCAATAGCTTTTGCTACATTATATATTAATTTTTGTTTCTCAGGAGAAACGCTTTTAATTAAATCTGTAAATTCTTTATCTAAGTAATTTTCAGAACTACTAGAAGCACCATTTAATAAATAACCTTCTGAAACATCAAGTAAACCACATAATTGGTTTAATCTTTTTAAATTAATATGAGAATTACCTCTCTCAACTCTACTCAAGAAAGCAACAGAAATATCAATTTTATCTGCTAAATCTTCTTGAGTCATATTTTTTGCAAGTCTTGCTTGTTTTATTCTAGAACCTATAACGCTATAATCAATAGCCATTTTTTATCACCTTCCTTATCTTATATGTAATAATATACCATTTAACTTATAAGTTTTGAAGAAACTAAAAACTAGAAATAAACTTATAAGTTGATTAAAATGTTATTCATAACAAAACTGTAAAATATTTTAGAGATATTGAAAATTGCATATAATAAGCAATATTTGAAATAAAAGTGTTAGATATGAAAATAAAAATACAATAAACATAATGAAAAATAAAGAAAAAAATAGAAAAAAAGAGTAAAAAAGAGAAAAAATAATATAAATTCAAAAAAATTAACATTTAAAACTAGAAAAATCAGGAAAATAGTTTAAATAATGCATACATAATTTGAAAATGTGCAAAATATATAGTATAATAAAGATTAGTCGCGCTTAAAAAATAAAAAAGGAGAGTGGATTTTATTAGTAAAAGAAAACTAAAATACTATACAAAAGAAGCAATAAAATTTTTTAACATAACTTTGTTAGCTTTTGGTTTTATAATCGCGATAGTATTAATAAAATATAAACCAATGTATGAAGTAAAACTTTCTGGAGAAGAAATTGGATATATAGAAGATAAAAAAGCATTAAGTGAACTAATTACAAATAATGTAGAAAATTATCAAAGCAAAAATATAGAAAAAGTTGAATTATCAGCAACTCCAGAATATGAGTTAAAACTAGTAGAAAAAACAAAAGAAAGTGATGAAAGTGACATTATAATTGCATTACAAAAAGAATTAGATATAACATATAAATATTATGAAATAGCTTCAAATGATGAAGTTATAGAAAAAGTTGATACTTTAGAAACAGCTGAACAAATAGTAACTGATATAAAAGAAATATCAGATGAAGAACAAATACTTACTATAAATGAAAAAACAACAAAGAATATAGAAGAAATAAGCACAGATACTTTTGAAGTAGCAAAAGAAAATATAATAGAAAAGCTAGATATTGACACAACAGAAGCAATATCAAATATAAATGGAATAAAAATTGCAACATTACCTGTATCAGGAGCAATTTCTTCAAGATATGGATCAGCTAGTAGTATAAGGTCATCAAGACATACAGGATTAGACATAGCAGCATCAATTGGTACACCAATAAAAGTTGTAGCAGATGGAACAGTAACATATGCAGCATACAGTGGTTCATACGGATATCTAGTAAAAGTAGACCATGGAAATGGTGTAGAAACTTGGTATGCACATACAAGTAAAATGTATGTAAAAGCTAGTCAAGAAGTAAAAGCAGGAGATGTAATTGCAGCTGTTGGTAATACAGGAAATTCAACAGGACCTCATTTACATTTAGAGGTTAGAATAAACGGACAACATATAAATCCACAAAAATATTTATATAATTAAAAATAAGCCATTCTTTTCTAAAGTAGAATGGTTTATTTTAATGCTTAAAAATATTGACAAATTTTTCTAATAATATATAATAAATAGGACAAAATAAATACCAAGGAGGAAGAAAAATGCCAGAAAATAATGAGGAAGAAAAAATACAAAAGATGATAAATGACTTAGTAAAAAAAGCTAAAAAAGCATCTGAAGAATATATGAAATTAAATCAAGAACAAATAGACAATATAGTAAAAGCAATGTCAATGGCAGGATTAGAACATCATATGGAACTTGCAAAAATGGCAGTAGAAGAAACAGGAAGAGGAATATACGAAGATAAAATAACAAAGAACATGTTTGCAACAGAATATGTATATCACAGCATAAAATATGAAAAAACAGTTGGTGTAATAAATGAAAATGATGAAGAAGATTATGTGGAAATAGCAGAACCAGTAGGAATAATAGCAGGAGTAACACCTGTAACAAACCCAACATCAACAACAATGTTCAAATCAATAATCTCAGCAAAAACAAGAAATGTTATAATATTTGGATTCCATCCATCTGCACAAAAATGTAGTACAGAGGCCGCAAGAATTTTAAGAGATGCAGCAGTAGCTGCAGGTGCACCAGAAAACTGCATATTATGGGTAGAAGAGCCATCAATTACAGCTACAAGATTATTAATGAATCATCCAGATGTCAATTTAATATTAGCAACAGGGGGAACAGGAATGGTACGTAGTGCTTATTCATGTGGAAAACCAGCATTAGGAGTAGGACCGGGAAATGTACCATGTTATATTGATAAAACTGCAAAATTAAAAACATCTGTAAATGATTTAGTATTATCAAAAGCTTTTGATAATGGAATGATATGCGCATCTGAACAAGCAGTTTTAGTTGATAAAGATATTTATCAAGAATTTGAAAAATTAATGAGAGAAGCTGGATGTTATTTTGTAAATCCAGAAGAAAAACAAAAACTACAAAATTCAATGTTTGAATATACAGAAGAATATGGATATAAATTAAAATCACATGTACCAGGTCAATCACCATATACAATTGCCAAAGAAGCAGGATTTGAAATACCAGAAGATACAAAAGTAATAGTAGTATATGAAGAAGGAATAGGAAGAGAATATCCATTTTCTAAAGAAAAATTAAGCCCAGTATTAACATACTATATTGTTGAAAATGAAGAAGAAGGAATAAATAAAGCTGAAAGATTACTAGAATTTGGAGGACTTGGACATTCAGCAGTAATCCATAGTGCAAATAATGACACAATTTTAAAATTTTCAGAAACAATGAAAGCAGGAAGAATAATTGTTAACTCTCCATCAACACATGGAGCAATAGGTGATATATACAATACAAATATGCCATCACTAACTTTAGGATGTGGTTCATTTGGCGGAAATTCAACAACAGCAAATGTATCATCAGTAAACTTAATAAATATAAAAAGAGTTGCGAAAAGGAGAGTTAATATGCAATGGTTTAAAGTTCCAGAAAAAATATATTTTGAAGCAGGTTCAATAGCCTACCTAGAAAAAATGCCAGATATAGAAAGAGCATTTATAGTAACAGACCAAGGAATGGTCAAATTAGGATATGTAGACAAAGTCTTATATCATTTAAGAAATAGACAAAAATATGTACATTCAGAAATATTTAGTGATGTAGAGCCAGACCCATCATTTGATACAATTAAAAAAGGTGTTGAACAAATGAATAATTTCAAACCTGATGTAATTATAGCAATAGGTGGAGGAAGTCCAATGGATGCCGCAAAAGGTATGTGGTTATTCTATGAACATCCAGATGCTGATATCGAAGGATTAAAATTAAAATTTATGGATATAAGAAAACGTACTTATAAATTCCCTAAATTAGGAGAAAAAGCAAAAATGGTAGCAATACCAACAACCTCAGGAACAGGCTCAGAAGTTACTTCATTTGCAGTAATAACAGATAAAGAAAAAAATAAAAAATATCCATTAGCAGATTATGAATTAACACCAGATGTAGCAATAGTAGACCCAGACCTAGTAATGAGCCTTCCAAAATCAGTTACAGCAGACACAGGAATGGATGTACTAACACATGCATTAGAAGCATATGTATCAAATATGGCATCAGACTATACAGATGGTTTAGCAGAAAAAGCTGTTGAATTAGTAATGAATTATTTAGAAATAGCATATAATGATGGAAGTAACAAATTAGCAAGAGAAAAAATGCATAATGCAAGTACAATTGCAGGAATGGCATTTACAAATGCATTTTTAGGAGTAAGCCATTCAATAGCTCATAAAATAGGAGCAGAATTCCATATGCCACATGGAAGAATAAATGCAATTTTATTACCATATGTAGTAAAATATAATGGAACAAAACCTACAAAATTTGTATCATTCCCTAAATATGAATATTTTATAGCAGATGAAAAATATAGTCATTTAGCTAAAAAATTAGGATTAAAAGCAGATACAGTAGAAGAAGGGGTTAATAGTTTAGTAGAAAGAATTAAACAATTAAATGAAAATCTAGGAATTCCAAAATCATTTAAAGAAGCAGGAATTGATGAACAAGAATTTTTAGCAAAATTAGATCTTTTAGCTGATAGAGCTTTTGAAGACCAATGCACAACAGCAAATCCAAGAGTTCCATTAGTTACAGAGATTAAACAAATTATGCTAGATAGTTATTATGGGAAATAAAAAATGGGTCAAAAGGGACGCCCCTTTTTGACCCATTTTTTTCGAAAATTAAGAAGGATTTATGTAAAACACGTCGAATAATATATTTAAGTACGTTTATTTGAAAGAAAGAGAGGAAAAATGGCAAGATATAGTGAAGAAATAATAAATGACATAAGACAATCAAACGATATAGTAGATGTAATATCACAATATGTGCACTTAAAAAGAAGCGGAAGAAATTTCTTTGGACTATGTCCATTTCACAACGAAAAATCACCTTCTTTTTCTGTTTCGCCAGATAAACAAATATTTCACTGTTTTGGATGTGGAGTAGGAGGAAATGTAATAACATTCATCTCAAAAATAGAAGGATTAAACTTTATAGAAACAGTGCAAATGTTAGCAGAAAGAGCAAACATACAATTACCAACACTAGAAAATAGTGGAGACATGCAAAAAGAAATACTAAAAGACAAAGTATATAAAGTAAATGAATTTACAGCAGAATATTATCATCAAAATTTATATAAACCACAAGCAAAAATAGCACAAGAATATGTTAAAAAAAGACAACTAAGTAATGAAACATTAAAATCCTTCAGAATAGGATTCTCAGGAAAATTTGATGAGCTATATCAAGAACTAAAAAAACAAGGATTTGGAGAACAAGAGATATTAGAATCTGGACTAGTAAATAAAAATGACAGAGGACAATATATAGACAGATATAGAAACAGACTAATGTTCCCAATATGTGATGTAAGAGGACGAGTTATAGCATTTGGAGGAAGAGTATTAGATGACTCAAAACCAAAATATATTAACTCACCAGAAAATGTAGTATATAGCAAAGGAAGACATCTATTTGGACTAAATGTTGCCAAAAAAGGAGATACAAAAAAACTATTAATTGTTGAAGGATATATGGATGTAATCTCATTACATCAAAGAGGAATAACAAATGTAGTAGCTCCACTTGGAACAGCACTTACAGAACAACAAGGATGGTTACTTAGAAAAAATGCAGAACAAATAATTTTAAGTTTTGATTCAGATGAAGCAGGCTTGAAAGCAAAATTAAGAGCATTAGACATATTGCCTAAAATGGGATGTGATTTGCGTGTGTTACAATTAGAAGGTGCAAAAGACCCAGATGAATATATAGTAAAATACGGAAATGCACGTTTTAAAAATGTAGTAGACAAAGCGCTTTCAGTAATTGAATTTAGAGTAAAAATATTAAAACAAGATTTAGACTTAGAAAATACTAATGATAAAATAAAATTCTTAAATGAAATAGCAAAACTAATTTCACAAATAGATAACACTATTGAAAGAGAAGTATACATAGAAAAAATTGCAAAAGAATATGATATTTCAAAAGAAGCAATATATGCAGAAGTAAATAAATTAACATATAAAAATTCTAAAACTGAAAAAATACTAGAAAAACCAAAACCAGTAATAACACACAAAAAAGTGGAAAGAAAAGAGGCACCACAAGCAATAAAAAGAAGAGAAAACACAATAATTTCAATATTGCTAAATGGAGATTTATCAATATTTGATATTATAAAACAAAACATAAAACCAGAAGATTTTCAAGATGAAGTAAATGCAAATATAGCAAAAAAATTGTATGAAGAATTCGAAAAAGGAAATAGTAATATAAATGGAATAATTGATGAATTAGACCAAGAAGAGCAAAATCAAATAACAATGATAATGGCAGATGACTACGAAATAGACGACCTAGAAAAAGCAATAGATGATATAATACAAACTTATCAAAGAGAAAAATTAAATAATAGAAAATTTGAAATTTTAGAACTAATAGAACAAACAACTGACAAAAACCAAAAGAAGGAATTAGAAAAAGAATTAAGTAATATTATTATTAGGTTAGCAAGTATTAAATAAAATGTTACAGGTTAGTATAGTGTAAAATTCGCCGTTCCAAATGTTGATATATTAAAATTTGGAACTACTATATAAAACTATAATATAAAATATTTAAGGAAGGAATGTAAATATTATGGCCAAGAAAAAAGAAGAAAATGTAGAAGAAACAAAAATTGAAGAAAAAACAAAAACAAAAGAAATAAATAAAAAAGAAAATAAAAAGGCAGAAGCAAAAGAAACAGATAAAAAAGAAAGCAAAAAAGCAGAAGCAAAAGAAACAGATAAAAACGAAAATAAAAAAGCAGAAGCAAAAGAAACAGATAAAAAAGAAAATAAAAAAACAGAAGCAAAAGCAACAGACAAAAAAGAAAGCAAAAAAGCAGAAACAGAAGATACAGATAAAAAAGATACAGAAAAAATAAACGATATAATAAAAGAAGCAAAACAAAATGGAAAAATGACATATGGAGATTTGGCAACAAAATTAAATGATGTAAATCCAGAAAAAATGGATGAAGTATTTGACGAATTTGAAAAAGGTGGAATAGATTTACTACCAGACGATTTTGATGAAGAACCAGACATTGAAGACTTAAAAGAAGTAGAAAATTTAAAACTAGATGAAATAACAGACACGAGCTTTGAAGGAATTAGTGTAGATGACCCAGTTAGAATGTATTTAAGAGAAATTGGAAAAATACCACTTTTAACATTTGATGAAGAACTTGATTTAGCTCAAAGAATACTAGATGGAGATGAAGAAGCAAAACAAAAATTAGCAGAATCAAACTTAAGACTTGTTGTAAGTATAGCAAAAAAATATGTTGGAAGAGGAATGCTATTCTTAGATTTAATACAAGAAGGAAACATGGGATTAATAAAAGCTGTAGAAAAATTTGATTACACAAAAGGCTTCAAATTCAGTACTTATGCAACATGGTGGATAAGACAAGCAATAACAAGAGCAATAGCTGACCAAGCAAGAACAATAAGAATACCAGTACACATGGTAGAAACAATAAATAAATTAATAAGAACATCAAGAAACTTATTGCAACAATTAGGAAGAGAACCAAGTCCAGAAGAAATAGCAAAAGAAATGGAAATCCCAGTTGAAAAAGTAGTAGAAATACAAAAAATTGCACAAGACCCAGTATCATTAGAAACACCAATTGGAGAAGAAGAAGACAGCCATTTAGGAGACTTTATTCAAGATGAAGACAGCCCAGCACCACATGATGCTGCATCATATACATTATTAAAAGAACAACTAGAAGAAGTGATGAATACATTAACACCAAGAGAAGCAAAAGTTTTAAGATTAAGATTTGGTCTAGATGACGGAAAATCAAGAACACTTGAAGAAGTAGGAAAAGAATTTAATGTAACACGTGAAAGAATTAGACAAATAGAAGCAAAAGCATTGAGAAAGTTAAGACATCCATCACGTTCTAAAAAATTAAGAGATTATATGGGGTAAGAAGTTAGAAGTTAGAGGTTAGAAGTCAGAGGTTGGAGGTTAGAGGTTAGAGGTTAGAAATTCTATTTCACCAACCTCCACTTCACCAACTTCCATTAATTACGTAGGAGGAAATAATGGAAAATATAAAAAATTTTATAGAAGCAATAAAATCAATACAAATGAACCAAGTAATAGATATTGTAATAGCAATTTTGGTATATATTCTATTTAGATGTTTAAGCAAAAGTCTTGCATATATTACAGTAAAAATTTTTAAACCAAAATCTAAAAATAAAAAAGAAATAAGAAATAATGCATTTTATAAACCATTAAAAACATTTTATGTTATATTAGGACTTTACTTAGCAATATTATTAATTAGAAAACCATTAGAAATAAATGCATGGATAAACTCTTTGACAGATAAATTATTTAAAATATCAATAATAATATTAGCCGCAAATGGAATAGCAAACAGTTTAACAACTAATAATAAAAGCATTAACAGACTAAAAGAAAGAATGAATCCAGAAGTAGAAGATTCAATGTTTAAGTTTATTCTAAAAGCAATTAGAATAATAATATATGTAATAGCAGGTTTTATGATCACAACAGAATTAGGATTTAATCTAAATGGACTAGTCGCAGGATTAGGAATAGGAAGTGTTGTCATAACACTTGCAGCACAAGATACAGCTAAAAATCTATTTGGTGGACTAGTAATATTTTTAGACAAACCATTTATAGTAGGGGACTGGATACAAGTTGACAAATATGAAGGAACAGTAGAAGACATCACATTTAGAAGTACAAGAGTAAGAACATTTGAAAACTCAGTTGTAAATATACCAAATGCAGTAATTGCCAATGACTCAATAATTAATTGGAGCAGAATGGAAAAAAGAAGAAATAAAGTTAATTTATGTTTGGAACTAGACACACCACTAGAAAAAGTACAAAAAGTTCAACAAAGAATTAAAGAAATGTTGAAACAGCATGATGATGTAATTGATGACACAATTATAGTGAGATTTGATAACATAACAGATAATGGAATTAATTTATTAGTTTGTAGTTATACCAATTCAGTTGATTATGCAAGTTTTCTAGAAGAAAAAGAAAAAATTAATTTAAAAATAATGCAAATACTAAAAGAAGAAAATGTAGAACTAGCATATGATACAAAAACTATATTTGTGAAAAAAGAAAATAATTGAGCAATATAAAAAAGAGTCAAGGCTGACTCTTTTTTTGAGGATAAATGTTATAATTGTTTTACTTCCAAAGTAACGGCAAAAGCTTGTAAATAAAATAAAACAAAAAGCCGCCATCAATTACTAAAAAGATGAGAAAAGATAGAATTAATACATCCGTTCTCCATCCTGAAGTTTCGTTAAGCCGTGCTTCTATTTTTTTAACCAACTGTATTGCCAAAAGAAGCAGAACTACACAAATGATAACACCTATAAAATATTTAAACAATATTCTAACCTCCTGCCTAAGAAAAAACATTTTTGCAGTTACTACTATAGAATATCATATTTTTAAAATTATGTAAAGGGAAAATATTGATTTAAAAATATTTATATAGTAAAATAAAATCAACATTTGTTCACAAATAAGACACAAAAATATATTAAAATAAAAAAGGTTATAGATTTCCATAAAATATAAATAAACATTAAGGTGAAGAAGGTTGAAAAATAATTACAATTTTTCCAACCGGATTTGTGCCTTTAGGAAGGAATGAAATTAAAAATGAATAATTATATTTTAGTCGTAGACGATGAATCAAGAATGAGAAAATTAATAAAAGACTTCCTAGCAGCAAAAGGATATAGCATATTAGAGGCCGAAGATGGAGAAAAGGCCTTACAAGTATTTGAAGAAAATTCAGAAAAAATCAGTCTAATACTATTAGATGTAATGATGCCAAAATTAGATGGATGGTCTGTATTAAGACAAATAAGACAAAGCTCAAAAGTTCCAATAATAATGCTAACAGCAAGAGGAGAAGAACAAGATGAATTATTTGGATTTGAACTAGGTGTAGATGAATACATATCAAAACCATTTAGTCCTAAAATACTAGTAGCAAGAGTAGAAGCAATATTAAAAAGAACACAAGGTAATACAAAAGAAATAAAGGACTGTGGAGGCATAGAAATAGACAAAGAAGGAAGAACAGTTACTGTTGATGGAAAAATGCTAGAACTTAGCCTAAGAGAATACGAATTATTAGTATATTTAGTAGAAAATGAAAATATAGCACTTTCAAGAGATAAAATACTAAATAATGTATGGAATTATGACTATTATGGAGATTCAAGAACAATAGACAGTCATATAAAAAAAATAAGACATAAATTGGGAAAAAAAGGAAAGTATATAAAAACAATAAGAGGGGTAGGATACAAATTTGAAGTTAAATAAAGAAATAAAAGAAACACTTTCATCAGTAAAAGTAAAATTATTTTTCACATTAAGTTTAACAGTATTATTGATAATTATATTTTTAATAATAGTAAATAACTTTCTATTAGAAAATTTCTACTTATACAGCAAGCAAAAAACACTAAAATCAGTATATGAAACAATAAACAACTATTATTTAAATCCATTACAAGACACAAATATAGAAACAGAACTAGAAAAAATATCAGTAAAAAATAATTTTGACATATTAATAAAAGATAATAATGGTATTAATGTTTATACAACTAATAAAAGCTTTACATCTGTTATAGGGACAATTAATGATATTATTGATAAATTTAATGAGGGAAAAGAAATAGAATCAAATGACAAATTTTCAATTAGAAAGCAAAGAGACTTTAAAAATGGAATATCATATATAATGCTTTCAGGAAAATTAGACAATGGGTATTATTTATATATACGCATACCAGTATCATCAATACAAGACAGTGTTAAAATATCAAATAATTTTTTACTATTAATGGCAGGATTTACTATATTGATAGCATCAATAATGGTCTCAATAGTATCTAAAAAATTCACAGAGCCTATAATGGAATTGAACAATATAGCAAAAAGAATGTCAAATTTAGACTTCAGCAAAAAATATGAAGTAACAAATGCAAAAGATGAAATAAATGAACTAGGAAAAAGTATAAATACAATGTCAGATAAATTGGAAAAAACAATACAACAATTAAGAAATAGCAACATTGAACTTGAAAGAGACATTGAAGAAAAATCAAAATTAGATGAAATGAGAACAAGTTTTATATCAGATGTATCACACGAATTAAAAACTCCAATAGCTTTGATACAAGGATATAGTGAAGGATTACTTGAAAATGTAAACACAGATGAAGAAAGTAGAAAATTCTATGCAGAAGTAATTTTGGATGAATCAAACAAAATGGATAGACTAGTAAAACAATTGTTAGAACTAATGAAACTAGAATACGGAAAAAGGGAATTTAATGATAAAGAATTCAATATTGTAGAAGTTGAACAAGAAGTTATTAGAAAATCTAAAGTTATGCTAGAAGAAAACAACATTCAAGTAGAATGGCAAAACACAGATGAAATCAATGTTTTTGCAGATGATTTTTATATTGAACAAGTAATAACAAATTATATTACAAATGCAATTAAAAATTCAAAACCAACAACTAATGACAAAAAAATTATAAAAATAGAAAATGAAATCGATAATGAAAACAATAAAGTTCGTGTAAAAGTATTCAACACAGGTGATAATATTAAAGAAGAAGACCTAAACCGTATTTGGAATAGATTTTACAAAGTAGATGAATCTAGAAATAGAGAGGATGGAGGAACTGGAATTGGTTTATCTTTTGTAAAGGCAATTATGAATAATTATGGCAATAATTATGGTGTTGTTAATAAAGAAGATGGAGTTGAGTTTTATTTTGAATTAGATTTGAAATAATGTCCAATGTCCAAAAGGGACGGTTCTTTTTGGACATTTTGTCCATTTGGGACAGATCTTATTATTAGATATTAAAAAAGTGAGACGTTTGAAAAAGACAAAGGTGTCTCACTTTTTATATGGTTTTATTTCATTCGTTCTATATAATAGATAATCAGTACTAGTGTCATAGAAGTCTGCCAATTTAGAAAGAATTTCTAATGGTATGCTTCTTTTATTTATTTCATAATAAGAATATGCTACTTGTGAAATATTTAAGTATTGACTTACTTCTTTTTGTGTTAAATCTCTATCTTCTCTTAAATCTTTAATTCTTGTTTTCATACAAAAATTCTCCTTAACGCATGTTAACACAAAAATTATAGAATAAAACGAATTGTTATATTAATATTTAAAACAATGTGTTTTAAAACATAAAATATGAAGAAATATAAGTTAAAATGTAAGTAAATTGTATATAACAAAGGAGGAAAATATAAATGAAAAAACAAAAAGGTATAACACTTGTAGCACTTATTATTAGTATTATTATTTTATTGATATTGGCGGGAATATCGATACAAGCACTAACAAACCAAGGATTATTCGCACAAGCAGAGGAAGCAAAGAAAAGGACAGAAAATGCACAAAAATATGAAGATGAAATGCTGAAAAATTATTTAGAACAAATGAATGATATAATAGATGAAAAAAAGAATACATATACAATCATATATAATTTAAATGAAGGAGAAGGAACTATCGAAAATCAGACAAAAATAGAAGGAGAAAATATAAATTTAACAACATTAGTTCCTACAAGAGAAAATTATACATTTTTAGGTTGGAGTACAAATAAAGAGGCAACAGAACCGGAATATTTAACAGGTGCAATATATAATAAAGATGAAAACATAGAATTATTTGCTATATGGGAAAAAACAAAAATATATTTGTATAATAAAGGAAATGAATGTGAAGAAATTACTGGCGGATGGGATATAGTAAGTTATCAAAAAAATATTGGATGGACTTATGAAAATTGTAAAAAAAATACTAATAATTTGTTTGCCTCTACTACAAGGGCAGGATATTCATCAGGTTTTATAACAATTAATTCTATTGATTTAACTGATATTAAAAAGATATACATGTACGTAGATTCAATTACAGTAAGTTCCGGCGCTCCACGATTTAATATAACGGATGATAGTTCAGTGCCAGCAAGAAGAGAGATAGTGTCTAATGAGTCATTAGAATGTGGAATTAATGAACTTGATGTAAGTTTATTGAATGGAAAATATTATGTAGCTTTTGGAACATGGCGAGCGGTGGATATGACATCCAATGATATTACAGTTGAACAAATATGGTTAGAAAAATAAAACTACAATAAGTATTAAAAATAAAAAAGCACTTTTGTCAAAAAAAGGGAATTTTGCGATGAAATCTACATAAAATTATCAAAAAAATATTTACAATAGCCACTAAATGTGATATAAATAGGATATTCTATTTAGTCCATATAGTGGCTTAAAATTTTAAAATCATAAATTTTAATTTAAATCAAAAATTTTATTATTTCAAAATCTGAAATCAATTAAATTAAAATCAAAACAAAACCCAAAAATTAAAAAATAATCAACGAAGGGAGGTACAGTCTATTTAGTATGCAAAAGAAAAAATATGCACATATTAACTGAATAGAAAATATTTATTTAAAAGTTATAACAAATGCTTGAATTTTATAAAAGTAATTGTTATAATAAAGGAGGAAACAATATGACACAAAAAGTACCAAATACAAAAATTAAGAAAAAACTAAATCTAAAAAATGATATAATATTTAAAGCATTTTTTAGCAGAAAAGGAAATGAAAAATATTTAATTGAATAATCATAGAGATTATCAAGTAAATAGTATAATGAAAGAATACTATATAC